>JAFAQT010000381.1 GCA_019246215.1 Verrucomicrobiota bacterium | reverse complement strand
TTGTCTCCGTCGCACTGTTGAATGGCTGACCCGAGGCCGGTCAGCTCAACGAAGAGAAAACGTTGCGGACAAGCAAAGTACTCTTTTAACAACCGGTAACCCTCGAAGCTGCGCGGACTTCGCGGCAACAGCGCCTCTCCTTCTCCGAATCCGAGGCGTTTAATGGTTGACCCCCGTAAAATCTCGCGGAATTGGCGTTGGCCTTTGGGCGGTTGCAAAATGACGTGCGTGCTGCGAGCAAAAATCTGTTCGTAGATCGCGATTGGGATCTCATCGGCACCGCGGATAAACAGAGCCAAGCGGTCGAGCTTCAGTTCTTTGAACTTTTTACCACCCGTCGTCTGCAAGCGAATCAGTATTGCGGCTTTCGCCTCGGTGAAATTGGGAAGACCAAGTTCTATGATCGTACGGGTGTAATATCGCGAGTCGCTGATTTTCAGAGGCCAAAGGCGCACCTCGTGAGCCGTCCTGAATTGACAGGGAGTTTCGTCACTTTGGCTGCGAAGCGCAGTACCTCGCTCAAGAAGGAACCCGTCTTCAGGTCCCGGTTCACGTGGATCAGGTTCGAAACGGACAATCCCCATCGAAGGAACCGGGCTGAGATAGTGCGGATAAACCGTCTCGAGGAGTGTCTGCGTAAAACGCGGAAACTCGGCGTCCAATTTAAGGTGGACGCGAGCGGCCAAAAAAGCGAAGCCCTCAAGCAACCTTTCGACATAGGGATCGGGACAAATTTCTTTTGCGTCGCGATCCAGGGCCAGTCTTCCCGCAATCTTGGGAAATTCGCGGGCGAACTCCGCTGCCATCTCGCGAACATGGCGCAATTCGCTGTTGTAATAGGCCACCAGGCGTTCATCCATGGCTGGCATCCTTCGTGTGGCACTCGCTCGATTCGAGATCGAGCTCAGTCTTGATGAAGAGCTTTTCTGGCAACGGATTTACCCATAATTCGCCCGTTAATTCGATGGAAAGGATATTGCGCTCGATCTTGACTTCCACCTTGAGAGTCCGCCGGTTGATTCGTGGTTCGAAGGTGATGAGGGCGTCAAAAAGCTGGTTCTCTATTTCCCCAATGTCCGGTGCCAAGCGTCCGTACAATTGTCGGATCCCGAAATTAATAACGGAATGAAAGGCTTCTTCATATTCGGCAAAGGTCACCTCCCCCACCCGTTCGTCAGGAAAATGACCAATGGAGTTGAAGAGCCAATCTAAGTCACGAAGCACTCCCGCCTTGTAACGTTGGAGCGAAACGATCCGCTGGTTTCGACTCTCCTCCCGTTTCCCCGGTTCGTCGTCTGTAAGACGGTCGAGCAGGCAGGGCTGGATTTTCTCGAGCGGAGTAAGCCCTTCGGCCATTGAAACCTTACGATGCCGCTGCCGGGGAAGCCATTAACTCAAGCGTTCTAATCTCCAACAATGGATATTCAGCTGTATCGGTCGCAAGAATGCGCTGGCCCAGCCCGAAATTGACCCCCCCTTGGTTGGACCACTCGGTTTTGCGCGCCAGCTTCAGGGTCCCATCCCCCGAACGTTCCGTGCCGGCATAACGAACAGGAACATGTCCAGAAGCTTGACCGCCATTCTCCCAGACGAACTGCGCCGGTGCCCACACTAAATCCCGAAGGTCGGTCACAGGTTCTATAAAAACCTGGCGCATGCGACAAAAAGGGACCCAACAGTACCTACCTTCCAGAATGACTTCAAGCACAGGACCCAGCCGTTCATCCGCATCGGCAATCCATTCAAAAGCTTCTCCATTGACCTTGCCGGCAGTCATCGGGGCGGCATCGAAGGCTCTGTTGCGCATCTCCGCACCGGCCCTGAACTCCCCTTTGCCGAAAAGCTCCATCGCTTGAACTAAAGATCCAATCCACTCAGGCGGCTCACCAAAAATGATCGGGGTTCGTTTTCCCGCGAATACATCCGCCCGAATCGCTTCGCAAAGTAGAATAGGTTCAAAGATGCGGGCCAGCATCATGCTATCCGCATCCATCTCAAGAAGCACCTGGAGCTGAGTATCAGCCCGTTTCCAATCCCCGAGAACGCTAAGCAACTGGAACAGGAAAATACGCGGTTTAGCATTCGCCGGATCATCTCGAACGGCCTTTTGAAGATCGTTCAACGCGTCGTCCGGTCGCCCCTCTTTTAACAACTGCTCCGCTATCATCGGCATTCGTTCCAGCAATTCAAACCGACTCCCTCCCAAACGTGGCGCCTAAGGCGAAACAGCGCGCCTGCTCCC
The DNA here is from genome assembly GCA_019246215.1 of Verrucomicrobiota bacterium. Lineage (GTDB taxonomy): Bacteria > Verrucomicrobiota > Verrucomicrobiia > Chthoniobacterales > JAFAMB01 > JAFAMB01. Next base: position 9,413 of record JAFAQT010000381.1, on the reverse strand, counting down.
CCCTGAGAAGTCGGTGGGAATCGTGTCCGACATTACTTGCTTACGTTCGCTGCAATGTCCCAAGTCATCGGAATGGCCGTACCCGCTGCGCCTTTATCATCCTGCGGAGTATAGTCCATACTGACTTTGGAAAAGTTGAGCGTGACGTTTTCTGTTAGCCGGTCCTCACCGCCGGATCCTCCGGTCGAAATCGAGGTAATCAGAACCTCTTCCATTTTAATCTTGATGTATTCGACCGGTTTTTCACCCGCTTTTCGCACCACGAGAGTAGCGTCCTTGAAGTGCTTTCCGTCACAACAAGCCAAGGCGAGCTTGGGTGACGCGCTGTCCACATATTTGGTGAAGCTTACGTCCTGGACATTAACCTTGCCGGCTCCGGCGCCCCCTCCGACGTGCGCAGACCCGCTGTTGCTCATACCCCAAGACCAAGCCAGGACATCGATCTCTTTCTTATGCTTGGAATCCTTCGACTCGCCGTCGACCGTATCGATTTTCATGAACATGTCTACTGCCATAAAGTGATCTTAACCTTTCATGCTTCTTTTGCGCCGCGGATTTTACAACCGATTAACCTCCGGACTGCCGGTATTCCGCTGCGGCGCCAAAGTCAGGATCGCCGGGAGAGCCGGAGACAATTGCCAACGAATGATTTTCTACGAGTGGTTTATTTGCCGCCTTTGGCCGAAGGTAGTTTCGAGACCAGCCGCAGAGATACAGTGAGGCCCTCGAGCTGATAATGGGGCCGCAAGAAGAATTTGGAATTGTAGTACCCGGGATTACCTTCCACTTCTGTAACCTCGACCGAGGCATCGGCCAGCGGACGCTGTGCTTTTTGACTTTCGGAAGCGGTACTGCCATCGACGCAGAAGTTCCTGATCCACTCGTTTAACCAGCGTTCCATATCAGAACGCTCCTTAAAGGATCCAATCTTGTCACGTACCATGCATTTCAGGTAGTGAGCGAAGCGGCACGTAGCAAACAGGTATGGCAACCGCGCCGACAAGTTGGCGTTGGCAGTCGCGTCAGGATCATAATAGACAGCCGGCTTTTGCAGGGATTGGGCACCGATAAACACGGCATAATCGGTATTTTTGTAGTGCGACAGAGGCATGAATCCATTTTTCGCCAGCTCTGCCTCGCGACGATCCGTAATGGCGATCTCAGTCGGACATTTCATGTCCACTCCTCCATCATCGGTCGGGAACGTATGCACCGGCAGACCCTCGAGCATGCCGCCGCTTTCGGTCCCACGAATCTGCGCACACCATCCCCAAAGCTTAAATGCACGAGTGATGTTCGTCCCCATGGCAAAGGCAGAGTTCGCCCAAACGTATTTATTATGGTCGGCACCTTCGACGTCTTCCTCAAAGGCGAAATCATCGACCGGCGAGGTTTTGGCACCGTAGGGCAGCCGGGCGAGAAACCGCGGCATTGCCAACCCAAGGTACCGTGAATCTTCGGAATCCCGGAGAGACCTCCACGGCGCATATTCGGGTGTTTGGAAAATTTTGGTCAAATCGCGCGGGTCGCTCAACTCACGCCAGGAATCCATGTTCATCACTGTCGGGGCGGCGCCGGCGATGAACGGGGCGTGAGCCGCTGCCGAGATCTGCGCCATTCCGGCTAACAGCTCGACGTCCGGAGCACTATGGTCGAAGAAGTAATCACCCAGCAGACAGCCGTACGGCTGGCCGCCAGGAGATCCGTATTCATCCTCGTAAATCCGCTTGAAGATAGGGCTCTGATCCCAAGCCACGCCTTTATACTTTTTCAACGTCTTCCCGAGTTCTTGCTTCGATACGTTCATCACACGTATCTTCAACATCTCGTCTGTCTCGGTGTTGTTCACGAGATGATAGAGGCCACGCCAGGTTCCTTCCAGCTTCTTAAAATCCTCGTGGTGGATGATGAGATTGACCTGTTCCGTCAGCTTGCGATCTAATTCCGCGACCAGCGATTGAATGGTCAGAAGAACATCGTCCGAAATCAACGCAGCTGCCCCGAGAGCCTGTTGGGCGAGCGTTTTGACAGCCTCTTGGACCGCGGATTTAGCCTGATCAGTTTTCGGCCTGAATTCCTGGTTAAGAAGCGCCTCGAACTCGGTCGGTTCCAGCGTCGTCGTACTAGCCGCATCCGTTTGGGTCTGTGGATTCTCTTGAGCCATAAAATAAATCGTGAATCTTATGAGGCGCTATCCGTCGGCTTCGCAGTTTCCGGCTTAGGAGTAGAGGCGAGGGCAGTCAACAGAGCCGGATCGCCGAGAAGCTTTTTTACCACCTCTTCAGCACCTACTTTACCGTCCATATAAGTAATCAGGTTAGAGAGTTGATTTCGCGCCGTGAGCAATTTGTTGAGCGACTCAACCTTGCGCGCCACTGCGCCAGGAGAAAAATCGTCCATGCTCTCGAAAGTTATGTCGACGTTAAGGTTCCCTTCCCCAGTAAGTGTATTCGGAACCCTGAACGCTACCCGAGGTTTGGCCGCTTTCAGGCGATCGTCGAAGTTGTCGATATCGATCTCAAGGAACTTACGATCCGCGACCGGCGCTAGCGGATCCGCCGGTTTTCCGGAAAGGTCCGCCATCACACCCATCACGAAAGGAAGTTCGATTTTCTTCTGCGAGCCGTAGACTTCCACCTCGTATTCGATCTGAACCCGCGGCGCGCGGTTTCGGGCAATAAATTTTTGACTGCTAGCTTTTGCCATAAACCTGAATCATTTGAATTGTGCAGGCAGTAAAGCTCGCGCATTGACAGCTCTTCCTGCTCCGGATTTCTCTTCCACAATCTCGTCGAAATTTTCATAACTTGTCAATCGCATTGTATGGCTGACAATTAGTGCCCCAAGTCCCGAGGCTGGTTTAGCGGCGCCGTCCCAGAGCTGGCGATTTTAGAACGCCCGAGCGAAGACCCGTATCTAGACTGAATACGGGTCGAGCGAGCAACACCCCAAAATCGGCAATGGTGCACGGCCCCCAGGCGTTGAGCTGAAAATGAGCCGGCGGCTGCGTTGCTCGTCGGTGACGTATCGATTTAGATATGATCTCTGCTCCTACCCGCCGGTCCGGCTCGGACCGGCTTGCCGGCGGCTCACTTGAGCTCAACGTCCCTAAACCAGCCTGGGACTTGGCGCTCTAGACAGCGCTATCCTCTTTTTCACCTGTTATAGTGCGAATCTGAGAAACAGCTTCCGGGGACAAATCGTGAATGATCTGCATGAAGTCCATCTCCGCCAGCCGAGCAGCACGTTTCAGCACTAGGGGTACAGGGCTGGAGGGCTCAGTCCGCTCATAATACTGACAGATTCTCTGCAGGAGATTGAGAACATCTTCCCGCGAGCGGATCTCTCCTTGCAATGAAAACGCCGGCTGAGCACCAGCACCAACGCCTTCCTGAGCTTCGGTTGCCGAGATCACAGCTGCCACACTCCCTGCCCTTATAAAAGGAGCGACCCGATTCCGCATCGCGATGAGTTCGCTCGAGAGTGGTGTTAAGTCCGGCGCGCGTTTGGCGCCCACAGTGAGCGTGATTGAGTCGTCAATGCCCTGCACCAACGTAATGCAATCGCTCAAAGTCTGGTAAGTCTCGCCCAGTTTTTCCTGCTTGGAGTCGCGGAACGCAGCGTCGATTTGGGGCATTTTGACTTCTGTTTTGTCGCCCGGCGCTCCGGTTTCGGCCCGCAAGATTTCAGCCAGGCTGTACCGACCCATTTGAACGGAGTCACATAGGGGTATTCCGCGAAGCCGTTCCAATACCCGAACCGAATCGCCGTAGGTACCCACCGGCATCGCCATCGAAGCGATGATATTCATCCGCTGCAACGGGTCATTGTCGTCCGCCAAGTCGAGCTGGGGGTAAACGGTAGGCCAGTATCTTTCAAGTAGACCTCTTACCAGCAATAAGCCTTCCCGAAAGCCGGGCAGACCGTCAAGCTCCAGTGATGCCACCGCGAGCGTCATCGCGACACGCAGGTCCTTCGACCGCGCGAAGAGCTCCAAGCATCGTGTTCGCAACTCTTTCCAATTCGGCGGCTCTGCGGCTGAGAATTGCGTTTCCGGCTTGCCACGCGCCAGGATCTCCAGTTCCTGGAGAGCTGGATCATAGGACAAATCTTGGCCACAAGGCGTATCATCGGAAATCGGCTTCAGCAGCTCTTCTGCGACAAACATGGACACGAGATTTTGAACGCCAACAGACAGGATCTATTTTGGCTTGTCGAGCGCTATTTCGGTATCTCACCCTGACGGGAGTATGAAGACGGCCGGAGATGCTCTCACTGTGTACGACAAAGTCTTGTATCCTGCGGCGGTGTTCCCGCAAACTCACCCGAGCCGACTCGCCACCGTGGCCTTTCTGCGTGGAATGGAACCTGCGCAGATAAACCGGTGTCGCGTGCTCGAATTGGGCTGCGGAGTGGGCGCCAACATCATCGGCATGGCTTTTCAGCTGCCGAGCAGCGAATTTGTCGGTCTTGACCTGGCGCGGCGTCCGATTGCTTCTGGCCAAACTACCGTAACGGAGCTGGGCCTTCGAAATATCACTCTGCGTTCGATGGACCTTTGTGACGCAAGTGCTGAGCTATTTGGGCGATTCGATTTCATTATCGCGCACGGCCTGTATTCCTGGGTTCCGCAACCGGTGAGGGAACGCATTTTGGCGGTGTGTCGGGAAATGCTCAATCCGCAAGGTGTCGCATATATCAGCTATAACGCCTATCCAGGAAATCATTTACGCGATCTAGTCAGGGGCATGATGCGTTTTCACACGGCGGGGTTCGAGGATCCGATCGAAAAAGTCGGGCAGGCCCGCGGGCTTTTGAAGTTCTTAGCGGAATCCACGCCAAAGCCGGATTACTACGTTGCGGCGATCGGTGCACAATTTGAGCGAACTCTTAAATACGCAGACGAAGCTTTTTTCCATGACGATTTGAGCGAGATCAATCAGCCCTTCTACTTCAACGAATTCATCTCTGCCGCCGGACGCCATGGTTTGCAGTTTGTGGGAGAAGCGCGTGCGAACGACTTACAGCCAGGCAAATTCGCTCCGAAGGTGATGGAGAGGATGAAGGAACTTGAAAGAGCGCCGGAAGTCGTGCGGGAGCAGTACAAGGATTTCGTACGCGGCTCCGCCTTTCGCGAGACGCTGCTTTGCCACGGAGAATTGAAAATCTCGCCGAATCCCTTGGTAGAACGGGTTCCGAAACTTTATGCATTGTGCGACGCAGCACCGGAGGAGGGCGCCAGGAACCGGAGCGTAGAGCCCGCCCTGTTCCGGCGCCCGGGTGGTGCAGAATTGGAGACAAGCCATCCTCTGATCTACGCCGCATTTAAGTCCCTGTTCTTGCACTGGCCGATCGCGCTATCGTTCGAAGCGCTGCTCGACGCGGCGCGAATAGAATCAGCGAGCGGAGATGTTATTCGATCCGAAATCGACGAAGTTAGCATCCTTGCCGAGGCCCTGATGCTAGTTTACCGAGCCGGTTTCCTACAATTGCAGGTCGTTCCTCACGAGGTCACGAACGTGGTTAGTCAATGCCCGTCAACCAGCAGATTGACACGGTTTCTTTTGGAGCGTGGCGATTTCGCCATTAACCAGCTTCATGCGTCAATAAAGTTCCCAGATCCTTTGAGCCGTCGGCTCGTGCAACTCCTGGATGGGACGCGCGATCAAGAAATGCTCACGCGCGACTTGCTAGAATATGTTAAAGCGGGGCACGGCGAGGTCTTTGAGAACGGCATTTTAGTCGAGAACCCGGCCGAAGTCGCAGCTGTTTTAGAACGGCGCGTTCGTGAAGGCCTTAAATCGTTGGCACGGGAGGCAATGCTGGTGAGCTAGCCCGATGCGGGTCGAAAAGGACCGCGTCATAATTTCGCCGGTTATTCCGCGGAAACTGAGACGGGAATGACACGTTTGATGAGGCGCACCGTCGAGTAGGCCTCGTGTTTCTCGAATTCAACCTCATCAAAAACCCGCCGTATGAACGGAAGTCCGTAACCTCCGAGCCGTGAGTCTTCCGCCGCTCGTTCAATGTTGACCTTCGAATCCAATCCGACACCCCAGTGGGTGATCAGAAAATTGAGAGAAGTCAGATCAATCTTTGCATCGCATCGGATCGGACCTGGCTCCGAGCTGTACGCGTGTTTATAGACATTGGTAAATATCTCGTCGCACGCCAGGACCACCTGATACTCCACGATCTCCTCTAAACCAGTAGAGGCCGCCCATTGCTCACAGAAAGAACGGATATCTGGGATGTTATCAGGTGAAATAATGCATTCAAAAGTCGAGGGAGGCAGCGGGGAGAGATCGGCAACCAGCAGAGCAGTGGCATCGTCGCGGTCTGGCCCATTTCTGCTAAATTGCCTCCAGCTTTCTTCCAGAACCGGTAAAGGATCGGACTGCTCATCCGCGCTTCTAGACAAGGCTTTAGCCAATGCGCCGGCACCGAACTGCATGCCTTCGGTGTTGCGGGCCTCGACAAACCCGTCGGTCAGGAGGATCCATTTCCGGCCAATGGAAAGCGGAACAGTACTGACCGCGAATCTCGGAGCCGTCAAAACGCCTAAGGGAGGGTGAATCGGACAGATCAATTCCTGCCAATCGTTTTTGCGCGACAGGTACCGCGGACGAAACTGCCCGAAGGTGCAGGCCGAAATCCTGCGACGTTTGCGGTCTATCAGCAACACAGCCAAGGTGGTCAGACTTCCGGCCTTCTCCGCTGTTGCTTGAAGCACATTGTTCAGACCAGCCAGCCATTCGGAAAAACCTTCGGCGGTGCAGGATTGCTCTGTCAACGAGATCAAAGTGCAAACTCGCGCGGACTCGAGTGCGGCAGGGATTCCCTTTCCGCTCGCATCGCCCACTGCAACCAGCAGACACTCATCGCCGACTTCATGGTACGCATAAAAGTCTCCGCCTATATCTGCTGCCTGCTCCTGGAAAACTTGAATTCTCAGATTCTCGCGCTCGAATCTTGGAGGCGGCATGAATGAAAACTGCGCCTGTCGAGCGATCGACAATTCGGCCTGCCGATATGCATCCTCGATTTCTTTTTGTTTCGCCTGATCCTGTACCTGCATCCGTGTCAATGTGGCGGCGATCAGAGATCCGAATGCGAGAAAGACTTCTTCGTCAAACGTATCAAACCTCTCTCGATCTGCCGGGTTCAGGGCCTGCATCACACCATGACAGAAGTCCCCATCTACCAAGGGTATAGTTAGCATCGCCTGCGCAGGCGTTCTCGTTTCCAATCCAATACCGGCATAATGATCGGCGTCAATTTGGGCGTTTGCCGTGTTTTCGCGCACGCGCGTTCTGTACACGCGGCCCGCGATACCTTTTCCGGACGGCACTCGAAGGACCTGACCCTTCAGCTCGGCTTGTGTGCCGCGGATAACCAGATCCCCCGTCTCCAAATCGGGTAACGAGATCGAGCAAGCCCGGCATTGCATCACATCCCGCGAGGAGGCCAGTATTTCTCCAACCAGCTCGTTAATATCGGCGGCACTGCTGAGAGCTCTGGCGGCATCGATCAGACACCGGTATGCAATTTCCTTCCTCTGATAAGTCTGATCCATTCTCACGTTTTCCGATTTGCTCGCCTTTAAGGACTGCGGCTCTCTTTAGCAGGCGCCGATCTCGTCGTTGTCAGATAATGGAATGGGCGGCTATGAAATTGTTCCACCGCTTGTGTAGTTATCAAAGCAAGATTTTTTACCTGCTCGCTGGCCTGTGTGACAGCTTCGCTCGTATGGCCCATTCTGCCGATCAATTTTTGCGCCAATTCAGCATCTTCGCTCAGGCGTCTGGCAGTTTCCTCGAAGACCCGTAACACCTGCCCAATACCACCCTGCTCCTTGCCTTGAAGGTCAGACAATTTGCGAATGCTGTCGCTGCTGGCCATCAAATTGGAGACGATAGCCTGAAGCTGACCTCGTATTGATTGATCTTTCTGACCGTCCGGACCGTTAATAACTTCTTGTAGAGTGACGATGAGTTGATCCATTTTGGTTTGGCCATTGGCACTTTTTTCCAGGAACAAGCTGTTCAAGGCGCCGATTCCTCGATCGATTACATCTCCGATGGTCGACAAACGTTGGTCCGCCGAGGCACCATAGGCCTCGACTTTCGCCATCGTTGCGTCAAATCCAGGCAGCACGGCCTCAAGCTTCGTGGCGCGCAGGCCAATGACTTCAGCACCATCGGCCAGGGTTGGACCAGCCCCATTCGCCGCCGCGGTCTGGGCAGCGTCACCCGCAGCAGGCGGAGGCACGCGTAGCGCAATCGATGCGTCCCCTAACAACGTGGGCTCAAGATAAGCCCTCACCGCTGCCGGAATGTAGAGCTTTCGGTCAATGACCACATCAACCTTTACCGCAGTTTGACGATTCCCCGGCGCGTAGTCCAATTGCTTCACATATCCTGCCGGAATTCCGAGAAATGTCACCTTCGAACGCTCGTGGATTCCTGAAACGTCGTCGAAACGAACGGTAAACGTGAGAAAAGGCTTTCGGAACGGGTTCTCCTCAACGCCGAAGAACAGTCCGGCCAACAAAAGCAGGACGACCATCACACCAATGATTAACCCGATCCTCTGCTTCTTTGGATCACCTTCGCTCATGTCACCGAAGAACGGGCTCGAAAACTCGCATCGCCCAAAATCTAACACGCAGAGATCGTTTAACTAGGAAAACCGCCACGATCAAAATCTAGAAACCTTCGCACGACCGGGTGATCGGACGCGCGAAACTGCTGAGTGTCTCCTTGCAGGATCACCCTGCCTTGGAGCGCGCCGTCGCGCTCGCCTCCAAGCATGATCGCTCGGTGAGCAATTCGGAAAAAGCTCGCGATATCGTGAGTAACCACGATTGCGGCAGCGCCAATTCGCCTTGTCAGACGGATAAACATCTCATCGATTTCGTGTGTGCTGACCGGGTCTAAACCGGAGGTCGGTTCGTCGGCGAAGACAAGGTCCGGATCCAGCGCGAGCGCTCGCGCAAGGGCGACGCGCTTCTTCATTCCACCGCTGATTCCCGAAGGTCGCTTTGACCCGTGCTCCTCGAGCCCAACCATCCGGAGTTTAAGGCGTGCTGTCTCTATCAGGACCGCAGGATCCACACGCCGATAATGTTCGCGAAGCGGAAGATGCACGTTCTCCAGCAGCGAAAGTGATTCGATCAAGGCCCCGGATTGAAAAAGCATCCCGCAGCGAACGTGCAACTCCTTTAGTTTGTTGCTTTTCAACCGATGTAGGTTTTCTCCGAAGATGCGGACCTCGCCGGACGTTGGTTCAAGGACTCCGATCAAAATATTCAAGAGCGTGCTCTTGCCGCATCCGCTCCCGCCCAGGATAACGAAAGTCTCCTCTGGAAAGACTCTGAAACTGACCCCGTTAAGAACAGTTCGTCCGTTGGG
>JAFAQT010000243.1 GCA_019246215.1 Verrucomicrobiota bacterium | reverse complement strand
GCGAAAATGCTCATTCGTTGCTCCTGCGGACTGGCCTCGATGCTGATCCCGAACAAGCTGTTGAGACACTTTCGCCGGCCCAGCAGCAATTGGTCGAAATCGCCAAGGCACTTTCCCTTAATCCGGCAATCGTTATTTTTGACGAACCGACTTCTTCCCTCACGGAGCGAGAAACGCACAGACTCTTCGAAGTCATCCGTCAGCTCAGGTCCGACGGAGTCGGCGTCATTTATATTACACACCGCTTGCGTGAAGTCTTTCAGATCGCCGACCGCGTCACTGTCCTTAAGGACGGGGAAGGCCAGGGCACAATGCGCGTCGCGGCGACGAGCTCCCATGATCTCGTTCGACGGATGGTTGGCCGGAGTCTGGAATTGCGGCATCAGGATGCCGTGGCGGCCGGGAACCCTATCCTTCTAGAGGTTCGAAACTTAAGCGATCCGTCCACCGCACCTAAGTCTCTACTGCGGAACATCTCCTTCAACGCGCGACGAGGGGAAATCCTCGGGTTTGCGGGACTCGCCGGAGCGGGCCGGACCGAGCTTGCCCTGGCAATCTTTGGCGCCCGGGCCTTGGGCGCCGGCGAGATATTCGTCGCAGGAAAGCAAATAGTGATTCATTCCCCCAGAGAGGCGATCGCAGCAGGGCTTGGTTATGTACCAGAAGACAGAAAGGACGGCGGTCTTTTTCTAGATATGACGGTCGCCGAGAACATTGCCTCGGCCAGTTTGAGGCGCTTTGGACAATTCTGGCTGAGAGATCGCGAGCAAATGCACGCCGCCACGCAATTTGAACACTCACTGCGGATCGTTTGCCGGACTCCGAGGCAACCTGTTCAGAGCCTGAGTGGAGGAAATCAACAGAAAGTAGCTTTGGCAAAATGGTTGTTGGTGAATCCGACGGTTTTAATTTTCGACGAACCGACACGCGGTGTTGATGTGGGAGCAAAAGCCGAAGTTCACCACATGCTTTACAAGCTGTCTCGCTGCGGTACCGCGGTCGTAGTGATCTCGTCAGACCTTCCGGAGATTCTGGATGTTTCCGACCGGATCTATGTCATGCGGGAAGGAACAATCAGCGGCGAACTCAGCCGCCATGACGCAACTGAGGAGGCAGTAATGCGCCTGGCTTCGCTAACTCCTCATTAAAAAATCTCATGGAAATTCCCAACCTAGCAACTTCTGAGAAAGCAGGCGGCAGGAGCACGCGGCGGACCTTAGCTCGTACCGTTTTTTCGCGGGAGTTGGCGCTAGCTACACTAACAATTTTTACTATCTTTATCTTCTGGATCCTCTACCCCACTTCGTTCGCTAATTTTCGGAATTTTTCCGCCATCTTGCGTAATCTGGCCTTCGAAGGAATTCTGGCGATCGGAATGATGATCATGCTCATCGGAGGTAACTTCGATCTTTCGGTCGGATCTATGGCATCCATGATCGGTGTGGTGACCGGCGCTCTGATGAAGATGTGGAACTGGCCAGTGCCGCTCGCGATCGCGACTGGACTGCTGATGGCGGCGCTCGGCGGATTTCTTAACGGCTTTATCGTAGCGAAAGTCAGAGTAAACGCCTTGATCACAACCCTGGGCACAATGGGGATCTTCCAAGGAATCGCCCTATTAATCGGAGGTCCCGGGATCACTTTTTTGCCGGAGTCATTTTCCCGATTTGGACAGGCGCAATTTCTTGGGTTGCAGAGCCCGGTCTGGGTACTGATTGTTCTCGCAATCCTGGCTCACTACTCAATGGCGCATACCCGATTCTTTCGCCAGTTCTATTATCTGGGCAGCAATCCGAAGGCAGCGCATTTGTCTGGAATGAACGTCGAGGGACTTCAAATCTTTTCTTTTGTGCTGATGGGATTGCTCGCCGGTTTGGCCGGTATCGTCTACGCTTCGCGCATTGCGACTGCGACGTCTACTGTCGGCGTCGGAGCAGAATTGCAGGCCATTACTGCAGTTATCCTGGGCGGAGCGAGTCTGGCTGGCGGCCGCGGAACGATTTGGGGAGCAATGATCGGGGTGTTCTTCATGGGCTTAATGAAGAATGTGTTGATTATTTCCAGGTTCTCGTCGGAATGGCAGGGAATCGTGCTTGGCGGCGTCTTGGTCATTGCCGTAGCCGTCGACTCGATCGTAAACCGCAAATGCGTCCCTTGACTAGCTTCACTAGCTGCCGAGGAAGTTCAAGAATCAGTCAAATTTTCAAGCCGCGAGAAGTTGGCGGTTTGTAAAATCGTCGAGGGCGCCGTCAAGCTGTCGCCAGGCCGTGGCCAGAGGGTTGCGTCGCTTGAGGTGGTCGGGTAATTTCGGATCGAGCAAGATCAGACCTGGAGCCAGGACTCGCCCGTAGGTCTTGGTAAAGAGCACCGCCACTCTGCGACCGAGTGGTGTCAGCTGGTAGCGATGGCTGTGAGGCGTTTTGAGGATGAGCCCCTTGCGTTTGAGGCGGCGCAGATCGTAAGTGGCTTGTCGAGTTGCGTAGGGCGTATCGAGTAAAGGCGTCGTATGTTGGACCAACTGACGATTACTAAAACCCTCCAGGAGATGGCAGAAGCCAACTAGGCTCGCCAAAACGGCCATCACCCTCGGGTCTCCGAAGCGCAGTGCTGGGGTATAGAGACCATCTTCATTATTGGACGGTCGGGTGACTTGGTGAAAGGTCACCACGTCGGGGGCTGGCAGAGCGTCTGCGCTTTCGGCGTCACACAAGCGCCGGTTGGCGGATTCGCCAACAGCCCGGAGGGCATTCCAGTTGGTCGCGCAGACCCGGCGCCCGATTCCGAAGTCCTGGGTGTCGCAGATCACGGTTTCGGTGCGCAGCGCCCGCCCCTCTTTGAAGTACTGCTTGATACGGGAGGATTTGTAATAACAGCACAGCGTGGGATCGACGCCTTCTGTCAGTACCCGAGTCCGGAATGGACCCGCTGCAGAGCGGTTGAGTCGCCGATCGAAGATCAGCATGACTTGATCGGGCCGACCTATGTCGAGGTGATCGCGAATGACCCCTTCAAACCACATCCGGCCAGCTTGCGGTCGGTCAAACACATAGGTGTCGGAGATCTCAAACTGGCGGAAGGCCAGCTCGTAGACATAGCCGGCCTTCCAGTCCGCTGAGCTAAACTGGGAGGGCAGGCGATGCAGCCAGCGCCAGAAGAAATTGTTCACCGCCCCAGGTCCGAGCCGGTCGCAGATCTTTTGCAAGGCGGCGGGATCTTCACAAGAACCGAACCCATTATCGAGGGCCTCATAAGCAATTCGAGCTTTTCCGAGTTGCCGTTTAGCCCACTCATGGCCGTTGAGCCAGAGCCAAATCGGATAGGGGGCATAAGCGTTAGTCTTCCAGAATGCCGCGCCCCAGTCCGAGTCCCAGAGGTAAAAATAGAAGTGATTGATATAGGCCATCTGTCGGCCCCATTCCATGTGCGGATGAGCGGCTTTCTCCTGGCCCTTGCTCTTCCAGGATCGCCAGACGGAGGCTTTCTCTTGAGCGATGCCAATCAACACCACTCGCTCCTTGCCTTCCCGAGCAGCGACCTCCAGAAACGGACGTGCCGTTTTCTCCTTGTCCTGTCCTTTCTCGAAGCGCACCACCGCAATGTTGTGAGCCTTGGCATAAGCATAGATGGCTTCTACATAGGCATCCCCAATCTTACCAAAGGCGGCCGAGGAAGGGACCGGGAATCTTCGCTGCCAACGCAGAAAAATACAGACTTGGCCCACCGTCTGCAGTTTCGGCACATAGGCCTGCAAGAAGATGCGGTCGATGGAACGACACCTCAGTGTCACTCGGTCTCGCAGCAGAGTAAAATAGTCACGCATGATCAACCTCCTTCTTTGACTCAGACCTAGAGGTTACACCCGAATTAGCGCGGAAGGCATCCCCGGATCCTTCCCCGCGCAAAACTTGCTTGACACACCAACCCACTTGACCTCGGCGGTATGAGGTCGCTCGCTACTTCTAGTGCACCAATGACACCCCGATCGCCAACAAAACACATGCTATTTCGGGACAGGAGACTAAATTTCTCCAACCCTAATACACGCCGCCAACCGATTTGGCTCTTTTTCTTCCAATTCAGGACGGAGCGCTTTGCATGCTTCGATGGCGTACGGACAACGAGGATGGAACGCGCATCCGCGCGGAGGATTCATTGGGGACGGCGGATCTCCTTCTAAAATGATACGACGACATGCCCGCTCCGACCTCGGGGCAGGCACGGGGACCGCTGAGATGAGAGCTCTCGTGTAGGGATGCAGGGGGTTTTCGACAAGAGCCGCAGCTGGGCCCAATTCCACCAGACGTCCGAGGTACATCACCGCAATCCGATCGGAAATATATTTTACCGCGGAAATGTCATGCGAGATGAAAATCATCGTCAGTTCCCGCTCCCGACACAGCCTAAAGATCAAATTCAGGATCTGTGATTGGATCGAAACATCCAAAGCCGAGACTGGCTCATCTGCGATAATCAGCCTCGGCTCAGGTGCTAGGGCTCGAGCAATGGCAATACGTTGGCGCTGCCCTCCAGAAAATTCGTGAGGATATCGCCGCATCTGATTCGGCGGCAACCCAACTGTCGTCATGAGCTGAGCCACCTTCGACAAGAGTAAAGCGCCGCTCAGTTTCTGCCTCGTCCGGATCGCTTCCGCCAGCATGTCGTAGACCGTCATCCGCGGGTTAAGCGAGGCATACGGATCCTGGAAGATCATCTGGAAATTCATCCGCTCCGCTCGAATCCTCATTTTGCCGATCTTTGAAAGATCTCGACCTTGCAAAACGACCGCTCCTTCGGTCGTCGGTATGAGCTGCATAATCGCGCGAGCGAGCGTTGATTTGCCACAACCCGACTCGCCTACCAGACCGAGGATCTCCCCTGTTCTAAGCCGGAGACTGATACCGTCGACCGCTTTAACAGACCCAACGTGCCGACGAAAAAACGTGCCCTTAAAAATAGGGAAATGCTTTTTGAGGTCGTCGACTTCGAGAAAGGCGTTCATAGGGCAGGAGCCGTCTCATTAATGCGCAGGTTGGAGATCTCACCACGCTGAAACCGGGTACAAGCCGTTCGATGGCTCGGAACAATCTCCGTGAGCGAGGGAGATTGGTCTTTGCAAATATCAGTCGCGTGGGGGCAGCGGGGCGCGAACGGACATCCAGGGAGATCCATGGCCAGATCGGGCGGCAGTCCAGGGATTGTGAACAAGAGCTCTCCTTTCTTGTGCAACGCCGGAATCGATTGCTGAAGCGCCGCGTTGTAGGGATGCATCGGGTGACCGAATATTTCGTCCGTTGACGCCGACTCGACGATCCGCCCTGCGTACATGACGTTGACGTTTTTGCAGAATGACGCAACGACACCGAGGTCGTGGGTAATGAATATCACTGCAGTTCCCAGATCCTTCTGGCGCTGATTGATCAGCTCGAGAATTTGCGCCTGCACAGTCACATCCAGAGCGGTGGTTGGCTCATCGGCGATCAGTATCTGCGGCCGGCTAATCAACGCCATCGCGATCATGATACGTTGACGCATACCCCCGGAAAACTGGTGAGGATAAAGATTGATCCGACTCGCTGCGTCCTGAATGCCGACTTCTCTCAACCCAGCGATCGCCTTGGCGAACGCTTCCGAGCGGCTCACTTTTTCGTGTACGAGTAACGGTTCGACAATTTGATCCGAGATCCTCATGTAGGGGTTGAGCGACGTCATTGGATCCTGGAAAATCATTGAGATTCTCTTCCCGCGAATCCGTCGTAACTGTTTTTCGGGGCAATTGAGCAAGTCTACGCCGTCGAAAATCGCATGACCCGAAACAATCTTTCCGGGCGGTTTGGGAATAAGGCCGAGGATAGAATAACAGCTCACCGATTTGCCAGAGCCCGATTCGCCCACAATTCCCAGCGTCTCACCCTCCCCCACCGAGAAGGAAACATCGTTTACCGCGCGTATCACGCCAGCCCGCGTATAAAAGTACGTCCGGAGATTTTCTACTTCGAGCAGAGGCATCTTTCAGGAGTCAGAATTCAGGAGCCGGGAGTTGGAGAATGGAGGGCGGCAGCTGCGGATTTCCTTCGCCTTGCTGCTGGTTGCCAGCTCTGAGTATTTGCATTTGACTAAGCTGTAAATTATTGATCTCGTCGCAAGGTCTCCTCCTGAATCTCTGAATTCCGACTCCTATTCCCATCAATCCTTCGATGATTTCGGATCAAGTGCGTCCCGAAGACCATCTCCGAGGAAATTCAATGAGAAGAGTGTGAGCGAGAAGAAAAATGCAGGGCAAACCAGCAACCAGATCGATGTTTCCATGGTGCGGGATCCTTCGTCGATCAGGACGCCCCAGGAACTGAGCGGAGGTTGCACTCCGAGTCCGAGAAAGCTCAATACCGCTTCCAGAAGCATCACTTGTGGGAAGGTCAGTGTCGCGTAGATGATGATCGGCCCCAACACGTTTGGAATCAGGTGGCCGAATAAAATTCGATGCCCGGGCAGTCCCAACGAGATTGCTGCCTCGATAAATTCCTGGTTTTTCAACGAGATAATCTGACCGCGAACGATTCGGGCCATCGTTAGCCATTCCACGGCCCCGATCGCGACAAAGAGAAGGATGAAGTTTCTGCCGAACATCACCATCAAAAGGATAACGATCACCGTAAATGGAAGAGCATAAAGAACATCCGCAAAGCGCATCATCGCCGAGTCAATCTTTCCGCCCACAAAGCCGGCTGTAGCGCCCCACAAAGCACCGATGCAGATCGAAACGAGGGTTGCCGCGAAGCCGACCGCGAGGGATATCCGGCCTCCGATCAAAACGCGCGTCAGCAAATCACGACCGAGCGGATCAGTGCCGAAAAGGTATCGTCGAGCGGACGGCTCATAGGTAATTTTGCCCTCGCGGTACGCCCCGCCTCTCGCAAGTTTCTCGACGATATCTTTGCGATCCGATTTTGTCTTATCCAGAAATTCATCCTCCAGATTTGAAAGGGCAACAAAGCTTCTTTTCGATTCCCCGCCTTTAAACGCCTCGGTCTTCAAAAAAATCGATTCCATCGGCGAACTGGCTTTCAGGCCGATCTCCGTCTGTTCATAGGTCCGTCCCGTGAAATATGGTCCAATCAGACAAAGAATTGCCACGGAACAAAAGGCGCAAAGGCCAAACAGGGCGACATGATTTTTCTTGAGGCGGTACCACGCATCCTTCCACAGCGACGTCCCTTGCTCCAAATGATCGATCCGGACCGAAGCAGGTTCGATCGATGTTGTTGCCCCAGGCGTGGCAGAGTTCATTTTGCTATTTCCGGGATTTAGGATCCATCAACGCCTGGAGGATGTCCGAGGCCAGGTTAAACACCACAATCAGAATCCCGAAAAAAGCGACTGTGCCCAATACAAGAGGATAGTCGCGATTGAAGACAGATTTGATAAATTCCTGACCAATGCCGGGGACGTTAAACACTTTTTCGACCACGAAAGAACCGCTGAGAAGTCCGGCAAAGGCCGGACCGAGAAATGCCACGACCGGGAGTAATCCGCCGCGGAGTGCATGTTTCAGAATGATCTGATGGTCAGGAACTCCTTTCGCGCGAGCGGTTCGGATAAAATCCTGACTTAAAATATCAAGCATCCCGCCTCGGGTTAAACGGGCTATGTACGCGGCATAAAACAGCCCAAGCGTTACGGCCGGCATGATCATCGGATGGAAGGGTACATAATTCAGACCATGCCACCCACTGACCGGCGCGAGCCTTAGAACCAAGCCGAAGAGCAACGCCAGGATGGGTCCCAGGACAAACGTCGGAAGACAGATACCAAGCATCGAGAACGACATCGGAAGATAGTCCCACAGCCTGTTTTTATTCGCGGCCGCGATTACTCCGGCGGTAATGCCAAAGACTGCAGCAATACAAAAAGCCAACGTTCCAATCTGCAGGGAGATGGGAAAAGAGCGGGCGATCACTTCATTCACGGACTCACTTTGATAGGTATAGGAGGGGCCCAGATCGAATCGGGCAAGTTTTCCCAAATAGCCGAGATATTGCTCCCAAAGCGGTTTATCAAGACCGTAGTAGGCATTCAGCCTCGCAATTACTTCCGGTGTCGCCTGGCGTTCCGCGCTAAAAGGGCCGCCCGGCACCTCCTTTGACATGAAGAAAGTCAAGGTCAGAATGATCCAGAGCACCGGAATCAACTGTAGTAAACGCCCGACGATTATCTTTATCATTTAGCTAACTCGCGCTCACTCTTCAGATCGATAAACTTGTAGTTGTGGTTACCCAGAACGAGCGGGTTCCAATTCTGGACAGATGGCTGTAACAAATACGCGTTGGTGTACCAGTACACGAGCACGATCGGCAGATCGCTAAGGAACAGGTCTTCCGCATCATGGAGAATCTGGAAGCGGTGCGCAGGATCTCCTGTTCTTGCGGCTTGCTCGATGAGCGCATCGAATTTCGGATTGCCCCAATTCGTATTGTTGTTGCCATTGCCAGTTGTCCACATGCTTAGAAAAGTGACCGGATCCATGAAATCTCCAATCCACGCGGAACGGGAGAGGTCATAGTTCTTGTTATTCTGAGTGTCCAGGTAGACCTTCCATTCCTGATTCTCAAGCGCGACATTAATATTCAGTTCTTCCTTCCACATCTGTTGGATCGCTTCCGCAATTGCCCGATGCGATTCCAGCGTGTTGAAATGAATGATGAACCTGGGAAATCCTTTTCCGTTTGGATATCCCGCTTCAGCAAGCAGCTGACGCGCTCGCGCCGGGTCGTAGGTAATCTTATTTAACGGCTCATATTCCCCCATTCCAGGCGGTGTGTACCCAGTGGCAGGTTTCTGATCTTCTCTCAGGATATTTTTCACGATTGCCTCACGGTCCACCGCCAGGTTCAGCGCCAGGCGAATTTTCGGGTTGTCCAGTGGTTTCCGGACGACGTTAATTCGGTAAAAATAAACGCCTTCGTACGGGTCGATCCGCAAGAGTTCCGGATGCGTGCGGCGGTAGTACGGTACTTTGTCCAAAGGCACCTGGTCCGTCTTATGCAATTGTCCAGCCTGGAATGCGCGCTCCTGTGTATTCAAATTCTCGATCGAATAAAAATTGATGCCGTTCAATTTAACGCTAGCCGCATCCCAATAGAGCGGATTCCGCACCACTTCGATTACGTCGTTCGGGTGCCAGCTCTTCATCTTGAACGGGCCGTTTCCCACATAGTTCTCCGCCCGCGTCCATTTGCTATCGCGCGTGTCGATGTTTCCAAATTTTAGAATCGCCGTCGGGCAAACTGGAAGCCATGAATCATGCTGCACCAGAGAGAGCAGATAGGGCGTGGGTCCCACCAGATCGATTCGCAGTGTCCGATCATCGAGAGCCTTCACTCCCACTTGATCAAAATCGGTGATCTTACCGCTGTAATAGTCCTCCGCGCCCTTCAATATGAACAGGTTTTCCGCGTACTGGGCACCGAATGAAGGCGTTAGCATTCGCTTGTAGGAGAATACAAAATCCCCGGCTTTGACCGGTTCGCCATCAGACCATTTTCGGCGCTCCCCGAGGTGAAATGTCCAAACCGAATAGTCTTCGTTGTGCTCCCAGCGATCCGCCATCCCAGGAACAACTTTTGACTCGCCGTCGATTCCCGGCGCAACCAGCCCCTCGATCATGGCCATGACGATATGATGTTCCGTCACCCCTTGAGCTTCCTGAGGATCCAGAGTTCGCGGCTCGCTGCCAACAGTAATCAAAAGGATTTTGTGCTCATTGGCCTCGCGAAGGGTCAGGCTATATCCGTTTTCAGTTAAGGTCCCCCGCCTGACCCAGAACCAGCCAATTCCGACGCACAAGGCAAGCGTCACCGCTAGGAACAGGTTTTTCATGGATCCTTTTGAACCACCTGCGCCCGCAATGTCGTCACGACGAGCGACGCCGCCACCGTCACGCCGGCTGCATACGAGAAAAATATCCCAGGCATTTTTTTCATGAAGCGCACTGCCTGCCCCGCGGCGAGAGCGTAAATATTGATCAGTGCCGCCGCAATGGCAATGATGCTGCAGTCCACCGCTCCTATTTGCCAGATCAGGAGACGCATCGAGGCGACTGAACCCTTGGGGGGTCAGCCCTGTCGGCCCTCATGGGAAGATGGTTCTGTCATCCCTGAAATCGACGTTCCCTCAGTGAAAGACACCCTGTCGGCGGGATCGGAGATGCCGAAGGAACCCAATTTGGTTGTTTTCGCCGCAGAAAACCGAGCAATCCCGCCCGGCTCGGGTTCTCAATGATCGATCGATTCACCCGGTAATCTCTTGGAAATCCGAAGGGAACGAATTGCATCACGCAATTCTGCCGCGCGCTCGTACGCTTCATCTGCAATAGCACGCTTCAGGTCCAGCTCCATCAGCTCCAAAGGCGTTAGTGGCACAGCGTCCCGCACCTCCTTCAGCCAGTCGCTCAAGAAAACCAGCTCATTGCTCGATTCGATCCATTCCGGTTGACCGATTGATCGGTAGAAGGTCTCGATTTTGGCCTTGCCCGCTTCAATCAACTTTATCGCCCCTGACGTGTTACCCTCCTTTAACTCCAGCGACGCTTTGGCTCTGGTGTTCATCATGATCACGTACGGCCGAAACTGTTCGAGTGCCCATCTGGAATCCTCATCCGGCGCATGTTCGTTGACAAAATCGAACATCTCCAGATTCCGTTCGGTATCGCGAACGACATTTTGAAAATCCCGCAGTTGGAACAGGCTCAAGTAGCGGTGGTAATACTGAGCTCCCTCCTGTTGCAATGCCGCAATGTCTGCTTCTGAGAGCGTGTACGGCTGATCGCCGGGCTTTACGATCGCTGATTTGGCCTGATGATAATGCAGCAAAGATTCGAACCCGTGCGGACGAACCCCGTCCGGACGTCCATTCAACTCCATTTGGATCAAGCCAAGATCGATCCTGAGTTGAATTTTTTCGCACCCGTCGCGTCCGACGATCTTTCGGGCTTTTACCTGGCCCGGCTCATGCGGCCAACCTTCGAGTAAGTCATTGAGATCCAGATTGCTCACTTCCTGAAATATCCGAACGGCTCGATAACTTGTCAAAAGCAACCGCGCCCGTCGGTTCGATATTCTTGCTCTATGACCTTTTGCAAAATCGGCACCCACGCTTTTAGCGCAAGCCGGGTCCGGGAATACCGTTTAGCACTATAATTTCAGGTTTCTGAGTCGCAGAGCGTTGCTAATAACGGACACGGAGCTAAACGCCATCGCAGCTCCCGCAATCATCGGACTCAGCAAAATTCCGAAAACCGGGTAGAGAATGCCGGCCGCTATTGGAAGTCCCAACGCGTTGTAAACAAAGGCGAAGAATAGATTTTGGCGGATATTCCGCATCACGGCTCGGCTGAGCGCGATCGCTTTGACGATTCCCGCCAAGTCGCCTTTTACGAGTGTGATGCCGGCACTCTGCATTGCTACGTCTGTGCCGGTTCCCATGGCAATTCCTACCTCGGCTTCGGCAAGCGCAGGTGCGTCATTGATTCCGTCACCAGCCATCGCAACGACGTACTTCTCCCGATGCAATTGTTGGATGATATCGTTCTTGTCTTTCGCACTCAGTTCGGCGCGAACCTCATCAATCGCCAGTTCTCGCGCCACAGCATCTGCGGTTTTCCGATAATCGCCTGTCGCCATGATGAGTTTTAGCCCCAATTCATGAAGAGCCTTGATGGCCCCCGGAGTCGTTTTCTTGATTGGATCTGAAATACCCAGGATGCCGACCACTGAACCACCGGAGGCGAACCAGACCACTGTCTGAGCATTTCCCTGTAGCTCGCGTGCCTTGGCAGCCAGGCCAGGCGGAATCGGTATACCCGTTTCAGCGATAAATTTCTCCTTTCCGATCAGCGCCTTTCTACCCCCGATCTTGCCTGAAACCCCCTCGCCAGTCATGGACTCGAACTCATCCGCCAACTCCAGCTCCATCCCTCTTTCGTTTGCCTGCTCAACAATTGCACGCGCGAGTGGATGTTCGCTGTTCTGCTCCAAAGAAGCCGCCATCGCCATTAATAGCCGCTCGTCAAAACCAGCAACGGGAATAGAGGTGGTGACCCGAGGCTTGCCGGCCGTGAGCGTCCCGGTCTTGTCGGTCACCAAACAATTCACCTTCGCCGTGCGTTCGATCGCTTCGGCGTCCTTGATCAAAATGCCATTCTGAGCTCCTTTTCCTACCCCAACCATTATCGACATCGGAGTAGCCAATCCCAATGCACACGGGCATGCGATGATTAGCACGGAAACCGCGTTCACGATGGCGTAAGCCATGGCGGGAGCCGGTCCCCATACCGCCCACACAACAAAAGTGACCACGGCCAGGAGGATGACACCGGGTACGAAATAACCGGCGACCGTATCCGCAACTCTTTGAATCGGTGCCCGGCTGCGCTGCGCCTCCGCCACCATGCGGACGATTTGAGATAACAGTGTATCTGCGCCTACTTTTTCCGCCCGCATGAGAAAAGAGCCGGTTTGATTCACGGTAGCTCCAATGACCGGATCGTCGGCGCCTTTCTCCACCGGCATCGGTTCTCCTGTGATCATCGACTCATCCACTGTGCTCTTGCCTTCTATGATCCGACCATCGATTGGAATTTTCTCGCCGGGACGTACCCGAAGAACATCGCCTTTCTCTATTTCATTCCCAGCAATTTCCTCCTCCTTGCCATTTCGCACCCGGTGAGCGGTCTTTGCCGCTAAATCCAGAAGTCCCTTGATCGCCTCACCAGTCTGACTTCTTGCCTTCGCCTCAAGCATTTGCCCTAACAAGACCAAAACCGTTATCATGGCTGCAGCCTCGAAGTAGAGCGCTACTTCACCATCTTCTTTGAAGGAGTCCGGAAAAATTCCAGGGAACACAACTCCGACGACACTGTATGCATAGGCCACGCCAACACCCATTGCGATCAGAGTAAACATGTTAAGCTGCCGATTAACCAGAGAACGCCAGCCGCGCTCAAAGAACATTGCGCCTGACCAAAGGACGATGGGTGTACTCAAGATCAACTCCAACCATTTCGAGACTCCCATCGGAACAAGCCTATGAAGATTCAGAGCCGGAATGAACTTGCCCATGGCCAGCAGCAGAACCAGAATCGTTAACCCAAGGCCTATCCAAAACCTTACCGAGAGCGAGCGGATCTCACTTCGATCCTGTTCATTAACACTGCCAGCCGTCTTGGATTCAAGGGGCATCCCGCACTTTGGACAGTCACCCGGATGGTCTTGTTCTATCTCCGGATGCATCGGGCAAGTGTATATAATTTTGGTTTCAGACAGCTTTGGCATCATCGGTTCCAGGTTCATGCCGCATTTCGGGCAATCGCCTGGTCTGTCGGAGAGAACTTCCGGATGCATCGGACAGATAAACATTTAACCTACCTGATTCCGGTGAGACCTGGTTGACGGTGTATCCACCCTCCTAACGCAAGAATCGCGCTAACAAACTATGGACCTCGGCAATCAAGGCCTCGGGTTTCATAGGCTTGGTAAATGGGTGTGCGCTGCTTTTATCTTGCCGAAGGACGGATGTTTTGAGGAGATACTGTTAAAAGCTCCAGGCCGAGTGCGTCCAAGGCGGATCGACGGCCGAGAACTGGTTCAGTACATCGATACAACACCGTTCTTGTTCGATCATGCGCCGCACACCGGCGATCTGACCAGCGATACGTTTCACTCGCCCACGAATTTTTTGCCGCCTTGATCTTCCACTTGGCACAGTACACATACCGGGTATGGGTATTTGCAAACGCGTCCCATGGCCTGCTCTCTTCTGCCCCTTTGCTATTTGGCGGGAAGTTCCGGCAGTAGAGGTGTGGCGTTGGTTTTGCCCGCGGCGGCGTGCTTGAGCAACGCGAATATGTCGCTGTCCGTCGAAAGCACCAGCGTGGAATCCTTGGTGAAAATTTTGTGATAGGTCTCCAGTGTCTTGAGGAAGGCATAGAACTCAGCAGCCTGCGGATTTTGTGTATAGGCACGAGCGTAAATCTCGGTGGCCTTGGCGTCAGATTCGCCCCGGACCTGCTGCACCTGACGATAAGCGTTCGACTGGATTTCGTTGAGGTCACGGTCGCGCTGGCCAGCAATACGGGCGGATTCACCCTCTCCCTCGGAACGAAAGCGTTGGGCGATCTGAAGGCGCTCGCTGATCATGCGCTGGTAAATCCGGTCGAGCACGTCAGGGTTGTAGTTGACTCGCTTAATCCGGAAATCGAGGATAGCTATGCCGAATTCCGCCAGTTTTTGCGTTGCAGCTGCTTTGATTTCCTCTTCGATCTTCAGCCGGCCGAATTTAATGGGCGGGAGCACGCCGATGGTACCAGTGGGACCGCCTTTGAGGCTCTCGTCGTGCAGTGGTTGGCGGTCCTTATTGGTGCGAACGATTTCAATCAGGTCGTGTTTAGCAATAGAATTGCGCGTTTCGCTGCCGAGAATGTCTTCGAGACGCGAGAGGGCGCTGCGCTCGTCCCGAAGGCGTACAAAATAAAGCTTCGGGTTCTCGATCCGCCATCGCGCGAATGTGTTGACGTGAATGTATGTCTTATCCCTGGTGGGAATGGCAACAGGAGCGCCATCCCATTCCAGGAAACGCTTGTCCAAACTGTTCACGTTTTGCACAAAGGGAATCTTAAAATGCAGGCCCGGGTTGGTGACCGGTTCACCGACTGGCTGCCCGAACTGCGTGATGATCACCTGCTCCGTTTGGTCCACTGTATAGAACGCGCCGGAAACCATCAGCAACAGCACCAGCACCGCGGCGACTAGCGCCGCTTGAAGAAGGTAACTGCTTCTCATTGCGGCCGGCCCTCCCCCTGTTTGTTCGAAAGTGGCAGGATCGGAAGCAGTTGCTTCATGAAATCGTCAACAATGATTTTTTGCCCGGTCTGAGGCAGGATTTCACCCATCGTCTCGAGGTAAAGGCGAACGCGGGTAATCTCAGGCGCCTTGACGTATTGTTGAAGCACGGCAGTAAAAGCCGCCACATCGCCCTCGGCCTCATTGACACGCTTGAAGCGATAGCCCTCCGCCCCGCGGATCATCTGATCGGCTTGGCCTTTGGCTTTTGGAATCACCTTGTTGTATTCGCCGTTGGCGATATTGATCACGTTTTCGCGATCTTGCTGTGCCTTGTTCACCTCGTTGAACGACGCCTGGACCTGACTGGGTGGGTTGACGTTTTTCAGCTGCACCTGATCCACCCGAATCCCCAGTTGGTACCGTTTGGACAATTCCTGCATTCGGGCAAGCGCCTCGACCTCTATGTCCTGCCGACCGATGGTTATCAATTCGTCCACGGTCCGGTCGCCGATGACTTCGCGCATCGCGGCCTCAGACAAGTCACGGAGCGTTTCCGCCGGGTTGCGCACATCAAAGAGATACTGCCTCGGGTCTTCGATCCGATATTGTACGACCCATTCCACCAATGCGGCATTCAGGTCACCGGTAACCATCGATTTTTCCTCGTCGGGATCCTCGCTACTCTGGATCGGATTCGTAAGGTAACCTGGAGTGGTGAAGCCGAATTCTAGCTTCAACTGCCGCCGAGTTGGAAGCACGGTCACCGCGTCGATACCAAACGGCAGCTTGAAATGCAGTCCTGGTTCGACCGTTTTCAAAAATCTTCCGAAACGCAGCACCACGCCTTCCGATTCTGCGCCTACTGTGTAGTAAGAAGTCCAGAGCCCCGCAAGCAGCAGGAGGATCAGGACGAAGGCGGCGCCACTCCAGCCCACCAAGAAGGGTTTTAAATTCACGTTGAAAGTACGGATCGTTTGATCATCAGGCAACCGCGGTGGAGTTGGGCCTTCACGGTCTTGATCAGGTTGGCTCATTAAATCCTCTTATACCAGCCTGTGCCCGCCGTGAAGAGATTATTCAAGTGTCCAGCAGTTTGACTTTGCTTGTCTTTGCTAGGGCTCTTCTTTCTCCAACTCCGGCTGCCATTGTTCTGGCGGCACTAGGATCACCTCGCCCGCTCCGACTTTTTATACTGCTTTTAGAGGGCTGCAATTGCTTTTTGGTATGGCAAGACCGTTTACCAAGTCGTCCCGGCGTACCGTCGTAAACGGCAGTACGCCACTCCCGGGCCAGCGAGGACTTCTTCCGGCTACAGACGCGCCTCACCGATAAAAACCAAGCCGCGGGATCAAATCGGCATTTGGCCTCCGGTGGCGCCGTAAACCTCCCCAGTGACGTAGCTGGCTTGATCGCTGGCTAGAAAGACGAATATTGGGGCGACCTCGGCCGGCTGAGCGGCGCGCCCGAACACAGTCTTTGAGCCGAACTGTTTCACCTTCTCTTTCGGCATAGTGGACGGGATAAGCGGCGTCCAAACGGGTCCTGGAGCTACGGCGTTAACTCGCACGCCTCGCTCAATCGCATGGCTCGCAAGCGACCGAGTGAAGCTGACGATAGCTGCTTTGGTCGAAGCGTACGCGATGAGATTTGCACTGGGATCAAAAGATTGGATCGACCCGGTGTTAATAATGGACCCGCCTTCTTTCATTTGTGGGAGGATCGCCTTACAGAGGCGAAACATCGCGAAGACATTTACGCGATAGGTCTCCTCGAACTCCTCGTCGGAAATGTCCTGGAATTTATCGTAGGTACGTTGGAAGGCCGCATTGTTGACAAGGATGTCGATCGTGCCAAACGCCTCGAGGGCTTTCCGAGCTACAGCCTCGGACACCCGACGCTCGCCAATGTCGCCGGGCAGGAGAACGGCTTTGCAGCCCGCTTCGATAACGAGGCGTTCGGTCTCCCGGGCGTCAGTCTCTTCATCGAGATAGGAGATGGCTACGTCCGCTCCTTCTCGTGCGAAAGCGAGAGCAACCGCACGCCCGATGCCACTGTCAGCCCCCGTAATCAGTGCGTGACGCCCTTTAAGCCGACCGGTTCCTTTATAGCTTGACTCTCCGTGGTCGGCTTTAGGAGTCATTTCCTCTTCGCTTCCTGGAGGAGGTTGCTTCTTCTCCGAGTAAGGTGGCCGCTGGTAAGTGTCCTTAGGGTCTTTGGTACTCATGGTTTTCTGTTTCAATCCATTCGCCCGAAACGGAACGCGTGGCCGCGTATTTCTTCAATGTCATCTGTTACGAGACTGAAATGGCTCAGAATTCGGGACACCAGGCAAAAGAGGTGTCCCGCGCATGAAAATGCACATTCGCCGACCTGATCGACGAAACTTATACATCCAGGGAGGGCCACGCCGCGGGCCAACCGTCGCCCCTGGGGCCGAACAGAAATGCTACAGGATCAGTTGCCTGCGTCCCGCGAAAAGATCCAGTAGCCCGACAACGCGCTGATTTATACCTCGACGGTTGCGTCAATGGTTTGTTTCAGCGGTGTAACTGACCTTCTTCTGATCCGCCTTATTCGAGTTAGCGACCGGGGCCCAACTGTGAGATTTTTCGCTTTCCATTTGATGCCATAACTCCAGCAATCGCGTTTTCACGCTGACGAATCTGGGCCGCGCAGATGACCTGGATCTTGCACGCAAGACTTTCGATCCTGCAACGCCTCCAACCTCCCTTCGATGCGCTGAAGTTCCGGTATCTGCGTTCCCCCGCGCGTCCTCACGATTCATTTCACGAGGCGACTCAAGAATACGACCAGGATTTGGCGCGTCTGCATCCGCCTGCGAGGAAGTATTTGGCGGTGGGGAAATCTCCATCAAAGCGCCATTGGACTCTCCCGGCATCGTCTTTAGCGTGGAACTCTGTTGGTTCAAACCCACAGGTGTAAGATGGTACATGGGATTGCTGCTTGGGAAGAGGTCCCGTTCAGCTCGCCTCGAACTGAAATCATTCACCTTTGGATAACGCTCTGGAATCAGGAACGCTACCGAGAAAGACGCGAAAACCAAAGCAGCCACGATTGCCGTTGAAACCCACCTGGTCTCGCGATTGAATTTTCTCATCACGTCATTTGCGTCGGGCATAAGCACGTTTTTCGCCCGGATTGCCAACGCAGGTGCAGGCGACCCTCTCCGCTCTGGTTCGCCCGAGCGAATTGCTGACCCCAACTTCTCTAAGAAGCATTCGCTATTCTCAAACAGCGACGAACCTTGCAGCCCACTGTAAAGGATAGAGTTACCGGCTTCTCCAAGATCATTCAAAGGCTTGAACCAACGCTTGACCTGACCCTCCATCTTTTTCTCACCACCGAGCAGTTCGTAGGTGAGCAGCGCCGCTTGCCTCACCGCCAGCGCTGTCGAGCCACCACTCCAGGCGTTCGCGCTGAGCAAGGGTAACGCATTGTTCTTCCCGGGCTTCACAAGCTCCCAGACATCCAGTTGGATGGATAACATGGGCCATTCAGGATGCGACCGCAGATCAAGGTCCACTGGGAGCGGACTCATGATTCCCGTGAACAACCAGCCAGTGGAGATCGCCTTCGGGCAGCAGCTATAGGCCGCGGCAAGTTCGAGAGGTTGCGCCAAGGAGGTCATTAGCCGCAGGACATTTTCCCAATCGGGCCGTTGCCGCTCTGCCAAGAGATCTGCAACTGTTTGTCCGCGTGAAGCTTCAGTAATCACAAAATCCCGCGATTCTTCGGAGATCACATCTATAACATTCAAGAATTTCGAATCCCGCACCAGAGCGAGTTGCTCGACTTTTTGGCGCCAAACGTCCCCAGCGCGTTCAGAGGTTAGATTCGTCTGCCGGACTGTAACGGTTTGATCAAGCAAGACGTCATGTGCCTTGAAACTCTCGGCACCGATTCTTTCCAAGATTTTATAGCGATTTGCCAATACCGTTCCGATAACGGACACCCCTGTCACTTCAGGGTCGCGATTTGAGCGGAGATCGCTCCGATCTTTTCTCGAGCTCGGCGCGATGAGGAACAACGTTCGCATAGCCAAAAACTCCAGTTATATCTTCGTGAACCTACCCGCTTGCGGATGTAAGAACAAGCATCAACTTGGATTGGAAACTTCCTGCTCACCGGTTGCAACCGTGCGGACGATGGATCTCCCTGGTGCGGGCTTTCCAGCGATCTGAAGCAAGCACGAGGCAGCCAGGGAGCCACGATCAGCGCCCAGAAGAGCCGCACCACATTTGACCCTGAGGGACTTTGATCATGAAGGACTTTGACTCGATTCGCCACTGAAACCCGCCATACTAGGACGCAAGTGCATCCGGTTGACCTGGTCGTCTGTTTATTGGTTGTGCTCGTGGGGCTTGTGACGGTCGCGCGGCGGCTCAATGTTTCGTACCCGATCGTCCTCGTAGTCGGAGGCCTCTTTCTCGCGCTTTTTCCGCGATTGCCGGAAGTGAGGCTGGAACCAGACATTGTGTTTCTCGTCTTTCTTCCACCGTTGCTCTATTGGGACGCTCTCAATTCGTCCTGGCGCGATTTCCGCAAAAACTGGCGACCAATCTCGCTTTTAGCAATCGGCCTCGTCTTCACCACCACCATTGCAGTAATGCTCGCAGCGCATTTTGTACTGGCATTTCCCTGGGCTCCGGCCTTTGTCCTGGGAGCCGTGCTGGGACCGACCGACACAGTGGCCGCCGCCGCGATCTTGGAAAGCTTTGGTCTTCCCCCACGCCTATTGGCGGTGCTGCGCGGTGAAAGCCTGCTCAACGACGCTTCAGCGCTCGTTTTTTATGAGACTGCGGTGCATGTGACTCAGACAAGGACATATGTTTGGGGATCCGTGTCGATAGGGTTTTGCCTGGCCGCTGGTGGCGGAATCGCAATCGGACTGGCGATTGGATGGCTGATGCTTCGGCTTCAACGCCTTTCCTCGGATTCCTTGGTGAGAAGTACGATCGCTTTGCTGACGGGATTTGCCGCTTATCTGCCAGCGGACGCGCTACACGTGTCTGGAGTCTTAGCCGTGGTCACTGCGGGGCTTTATCTTAGCTGGGAAGACCCGCGGATTGTCTCCGCTAAGACCCGGCTGCAAACAATTGCGACTTGGGAGGTCCTGACGTTTTTGTTAAACGGGCTGCTGTTCATCCTCATCGGGCTGCAGCTGCGGACTGCGGTGGATTCGCTCTCAGGAGGGTCATTCCGGTCAATCGTCCGTGGCTGCCTGCTGGTCAATGGCACAGTGATTTTAGTACGAATCTCGTGGGTATTTATTTGCGCCTATCTTCCGCGCATATTCAGCGAGAGGCTCCGTGCTCAAGACCCTCAACCTGCTTGGCAAGAGCCAGCCTTGATTTCGTGGGTTGGGATGCGAGGCGGAATTTCTTTGGCTGCCGCATTAGCGATTCCAACTTCCTTGCCGGACGGCTCGCCTTTTCCAGAGCGCAAGGAAATATTGATTCTAACATTCGCGGTTATTCTCGTTACCCTTGTGCTCCAGGGTCTCAGTTTACCGCAGTTGCTCCGCTGGTTAAATTTCGCGACGGATGGCGTTGAGCGTGAGGAGGAACGGCGAGCTGGAAAAGCGATTACCGGTGTTGCGCTTCGTTATTTGGGGTCCAAGCCAAAAGGCGACCAGATTGAGCGCTCCGTTGTTGAGCAGCTTGAGGAAACATATCGGAAAAGAGCTGAACAATTCGAGATAGCGCGTGAACCCTACGCCAATAAACCCGAGGCGCGATATAGGGACCAGTTCACTTCGCTCGAACGCGAATTGATCGGATTGCAACGTAAGACTCTGATCGATTTGCGAGACCGCGGCAGCATCAGCGATGCCGTGCTGCGCCGGTTCCAGTTCCTGCTCGACCTCGACGAAGTCCGACTCGAGGAAGATGAGCGCCGATTAAAGGAATGATCAGGCAGGATCTGGCTCCAGTTCTTCAGCGCAGTCCGTGCTCTGTGGATGATCAGGTTCAGTGGTTGTGCCTTCAAACTGGTTGGAGCTTTGCATTCGGACAACATGTTCTTCCCGGTAGTGTTTGTTAACTACGCTTCCCAAATTTGTTGACAACGAGCCTCTTCATCATCGGAATCAGAGATGGACTTCGGAGTGTCGCTCGGATACTCTGAGCGCATGAGCGATTTGGCATATTTCGAATATGCAAATAATCAACCAGAAGGCACTTCGGCGCATTATCTGGTCCAGGTCTCGATAAGTAAACGCGATGAAGAAGAACTCAGGAGGCTCGCGAACAAGTTCCTGACCCAAGCGTTAGGACCGGACGTGGGCAGGTCGGACTCAAGGCGATCAGTGAACCGGAGGCGCAAAAGCTAAAGAAGGTTGGTTCTGCCGGATTATACTATGACGGGGCGGTTTTCTCGTCGAGTAAGTGGAACTGAAGCACCTCCACACATATTGCCCACTCAGCCGATCATTTGAGCATGTTAATCGCTGGTTTAGGTTCAAAGAAAAGAGACTGTTCACTAGGAGGTGTTACCACCTCGACCTAGAGCTTTTTTAACCAGGAGACCGCGGCCCGGCTTTCAAGCAGGTAAATCGTTTCCCGCTCTAGAGGAATGTGATTTTATTTTACGGTGCAGCCTCATGATCCAGATAGAGCTAGCATTTTCCCCTTATGTCTCAAGACCAAACACCCCCACGGTTAGTGATTGGGAAGATAAGAAAAGTGTCGGATTCCTCATTCTCTCCTGTCTTCATAGCCGGTATCATAGTCTTTAACCTATAGAAGGGGCTCTGTGGTAAACAACCCGGTTCAAAAGTCTGTCGAACAACACGCACTGCGGATGGTCAACATCGAAAAGTATTTTGGCCTGGTACGTGCCCTGACCAACATCAACCTGGAAGTTGGTCGCAATGAGATCGTGGGGCTGATCGGTGACAACGGAGCCGGTAAATCGACGATGGTGAAAATCCTGACGGGCGTATTTCCGCCAACCAGCGGCGAACTATACGTTGCAGGCCGCAAAGTCGATTTCCGCCGCTATAACGTCCAAAGCGCCCACGCGCACGGTATCGAAACCGTGTACCAGGACAAATCGCTCGGTGAAAAACAGGTCCTGTGGCGGAATTTCTTTATTGGACGGGAGATCGTGAACCGCTTTGGCTTCATCGACGTTAAAAAAGAAAAAGCCATCGCCAACGAGATCATGGTCAATACCATTGGCTTTCGCAGCAAGGGCATCACGGTGGACTCCAACGTGAGCCAACTTTCAGGCGGTGAGCGCCAGGGGATCGCCATTGGACGTGCGATGTATTTCGAGGCCGATCTCATCATTCTTGACGAGCCAACAGTCGCCTTGTCTCTCAAGGAGGTCGCGAAGGTAATCAACTTTGTCCACAAGATCAAGGAGGGCGGCAAGGCGAGCATTTACATTTCCCACAGCATTCCAGACGTGTATGAGGTCTCCGACCGCTTCATCGTCCTGGATCGTGGTGAGATTGGCGCAAGCATTCCGAAGAAGGATATTAGTTTGAAGGATTTAGATGGATTTTTGCTCGATTTCGCGCACGGCCTGAAAGACAAGGAATATTCATGAACTCCGTCAGGTCCCTGGTGAAGTTTGTGGGTCGGCTGGAAGGTTTCCCAATAGCTATGGTGCTGTTGGGCCTGTACATTGCCTTAATCATTGCTGCCCCTGCGGTCTTCACGCACCCGCTGATCTACATATCATTCCTGGAAACGGTTCCACCGACGCTTATCGCTGCCTTAGGGCTGACGCTCGTCATTACCGCAGGGGAGATCGACTTGAGTTTCCCCGCTGTTGTTTCGCTGTCCGGCTTTGCGCTTTCCTGGGGCTGGAAAACCTTCGACCCGGCCTTTGGTGCCTGGATTGGCATCGGGTTAGCCCTTGCTGCTGGAGCTCTTGTCGGATACATCAACGGCGTTATGGTCGCACGCATCGGCGTACCGTCGATTATGGCAACCCTGGCCGCGAATTTTTTTTGGTACGGTATCTCGATTCTGCTCGCGGGCGGACTGCAGGTGACACTCAAGGGAAGCCAGGACAATTTCGTCCACCAACTTCTTGTAGGCCGATTGTTTGGCGCCGTGCCTGTACAGGCGTTCTGGGCATTGGCGCTGGCCGCGCTGCTGTGGTTCATTCTGAACCGACACAAGTTCGGCGAGGGGATTATGTTTATCGGCGACAATGCCAACGTCGCCCGGGTGATGGGTGTCAATGTCGAAGCAACCCGCGTCAGGCTCTTCGCCTTGCAAGGCATGATCGCGGCCTTTGCAGGAATTATCGTTACCCTTGATATTGGCGTGTTCTACCCCGACCAGGGCAACTTTCTTCTGCCAGCCATGGCATCAGTGTTTATTGGCGGGACCTCAATTGCCGGGGGCGCCGGTTCCGTATTCGGCACAGTTTTCGGAGCCTATGTCATTGGTTCGCTGGCGGCCGGGGTGGTGGCGACCACAATCAGCGGCTATTGGGTTCAGGTAGTGGAAGGCGTCGTGATGGCAGCAGTTATCGTCCTCAACGCAGCAACGGGAAAAGGCAACATGGCTGCGCTATCCAGTCGGTTCCGTCATTGGAGGGCACCAGTCGCATCCAATCCCCGCCAGGAGCTATTACAGAAGGATGACACGGCGCCAAGCTGATGGGCAGTCGTTTGTTGTTCTGTATAGCCTTTACCAAAGGGAGGAAATCTATTTAAACTTAATGAGACTACCCCCCAGCGACATCGCTAAAAGAGCAAAGAATCTGATTCACAAGGAGACAGAAAAATGAAGCGAATTTCGAACATTGTGGCGCTCGTATCAGTGTCCACTTTCGTCCTAGCAATAACCGCAGTGAAATCCACCGGCGCGCAAGGCAAGACCATCGTCGTCTATATGCAAATGGGCGGCGATAAGGGTACTGCCTCGGTGTTGGCCCGCACCACCGGCGCGGAAGCCGCAGCCAAGGCCCTCGGCATCGAACTGCATGAGCAGTACGCAAGCTGGGACACCAAAAAGATGATCGACCAGTTTAAGGAGGCGATTGCCGCCAAGCCTGACGGCATTGAAATCATGGGCCACCCCGGTGAAGACGCTATGGCGCCACTAGTCGACCAGGCCGAAGCCACTGGTATCCTTGTCACCAGCGGCAACAACCCGCTGCCCAACATTGAAAAAAAATACAAGGCCAAGGGCTTTGGCTACGCCGGCGCTGACCTCTATGCGGGTGGATATTTGACCGGGCAGGCGATGGTTGACAGTGGGAAGCTCAAGGCTGGCGACAAGGCCCTCGTATGGGACATCTTCCATCAGGAAGGTCGCAGCAGGAGTTCTCAGGGTGTCTTTGACGCGCTGGAAAAAACTCTCGGCAAGGGCAACGTTGAGAAGCTCGACGTAACGCAGGATGTCGACTCTGATCCGACCAAGGGGATTCCGATAATGACGGCCTATCTGGCGGCCCATCCTGACCTCAAAGCCATCGGAACGCAGCACGGTCAAATCACCGCCATCTTGCCCAAGATCCTCAAGGACGCCGGCAAAAAACCCGGTGACATCGTGGTCGGAGGTATTGACCTCGGACCGGACGTCATCGCGGGAATCAAGTCTGGATACATCGTGGCGAGCTTTGACCAGGTTCTGTACCTTCAGGGTTGGGATCCCGTACAGCAAATCTGGTTGACCAAAATGTACCTCATCCCCGGCTTGCACCAGGACACCGGCGTCGGCTTAGTCACGCCAGCTAACGTCGATGCCATTGCTCCCCTGATCGAGCAAGGCTTCCGTTAGACCAAGTAACCAATTCTTAAACAGTCGATCTGGGTCGCGCTTAGCGATCGCGTGATCCAGCACTGTCTGGGCGGAAATTCGTTCAGATTGCTAAGGGCACTTGCCGCGTCTTTATTGACTCAATCCCGAGCGCTTCTCGCTCACGGCGCTGTCCTCGCGCCGGTCGTGCGCCGCATGGCGCAAGTGGTTCGGATAGATTTGTCGAACACGTTCCTGCGGCATCATCATGAATATTGGGCTCATCGTAGTTGTATCCCTGGCCTTTCCGCTCCTGTGGCTTTCGGCTTGCACAGACAGGCGTTCGTATTATCAGGCAATTAAGCTTAAAGACGCAATTCTCGAGATTCTTCAATCCATTGCGGAATGGGAGAACGGTAGACTGAGTGTTGCCAAAATGTTGGCCTTCAAATCATACCGCTCAAACCTTGAGAGCAAACTGCAGATGATTCGAGGTTATGTGCTGATCCGTTTTCTAACCGGAATTCCTCGCAAAAAGAACATCTATGAAGTCTGCGCGCTTTTGCAGGAGTTTTACGAAAGCGTTTGGTTCTGTCCGCCCGGCTTTCGTCAACAAGCAGAAGCCCTTGCTCGCCAGATTAAGCATCTACTCAAGTAACTCCGTGAGCAGCCATCCCGGGGATTCAGCAACTCCCTTGCTACCGGACAGGCGCGTATGATGTGAGGCTTACGATCCACCCACCCACGCTTTACAGCGCAATCGGCGCGACCGATATACAGGCAGCAGCAAGAAATCACAAAAGTGGTAGTCGGAAACCTCCTCCTCCTGACGCGCTCGCTTGCCTGCGGTATTCTGAGTATGTTCCTTCGGCGCGTTTCTCTAGTGTCCTGTCCCCTAAATAAGAGGTATATTGTTGCGATCAAAATGGGCCGTCGGCAAGGCGCGAGGAGGGAGCATATCTGAATCGATACGTGACCGACGAGCAACGCCGCCGCCGGCCCATTTTCATCGCAACCCTCTGGG
>JAFAQT010000239.1 GCA_019246215.1 Verrucomicrobiota bacterium | reverse complement strand
GTAGAACTTTACGGGATTGCGAGTAACGAATGAGCCGAAAAATCGCCTGCATCATTCCGTCGTACAATCACGCTGATTATATTGCCGAAGCGATCCGCTCAGTGATCCGACAAACCTTGCCGGCGGAGCGGCTGGTGATTGTGGACGATGGATCCCAAGATCGCACGGTAGACATCATTCGCGATGTCAAAGATCCGAGGATTCATTTTGTGGAGCAGGAAAATCAAGGAGCGCATGCCGCCCTTACCCGTGGCCTCGAGCTGGCCAAAGACTGCGATTTCGTCAGTGTACTCAACTCAGATGATCGTTATCATCTCGAACGGTTTGCTCGTTGTGTTGATCATTTGGATCGAAATCCCCATGTCGAGCTGGTCTGTACCCGGATTCGGCTGATCAATGAATCCGGCAGCCCAGTCGGACAGCTCGACGGAAGACAACGCCGCGTGAATCGCATTTGGTCCTACCTCAGTAAGAGTACTGATCTGGTCGCTTCACTGGGCTACGGAAACTTCACCAAAACCAGCAGCAACTTCTTTTTCCGGTCCGGCGCGATCACCGAATTTCTCCCTTACCGCTATGTTCATGATTATTTTGCAGCGCTGACAGTAGGGTTTCGAGGTGCCCTTGGTCTGATTCATCAAGATTTGTTGGACTACCGGGTCCATTCCACCAACACCATCAAAGCGGATGGCAGAGGTGCTGTGATACGAGAAGTCGTCCTGATGCACTTGCAACTGCTGAAAGAGCTGCAGCCCCGCCTCGAGTCGGATGCGTTATTGAGAAAGCGCCTCCTGAATTACCTGAGAGTGGCGTTGAACAACTACACTGATATGCGAGCGGAGCTGCTGCTATTAGGCATCGCGCGATCGCTGAACCAAGACGAAAATCCAACAGCAAACCTGATAGACTTTCCGGAAGTGGCAGAGCCTTCGAGACCCCCGCCCTGAAAATGCGATTGCGGCGCACTTGGTGCACTAGTTAAACTCTGGTCTTCGCACTCAGCGCAGCCAAACCTCGACTCGCCGGTTTTTCTCGCGGCCTTCCGCCGTATTGTTGGAGGCGAGCGGCATCTCCTTCCCGAATCCATTAACCAGGGAGGGTGTTATACCTCGCATCTGCAATTGGTCGGCGACCGCTTTGGCACGCTCCTTGGAAAGTGCAATATTCTTTCCAGCCCTGCCGGCGCTGTCGGAGAAACCGAGCAGCAGGAGTGCCCGCCGCTGGTAGGTTGGATTTGCAAGTAACTCCACCAAGCGGTTCAACTCCCCCAATGCATTGTCATCCAATTGACTAGTCCCAGCGCGAAAATGGAAGTAGAGGCTCAGTTTCGCGGCGCCGCTGACTTCCTTCACATACTGACGGGGTGCGCGCGGGGGAACGTCGGGATTTTCAACTTTAATAGTTTGTCCCTCGAAATCCAGCATGCCTACCGCCGCTGGACCAGCTTTGCCCGCTGCCTGCACGAGCGCGGTCGCTAACTTATCAGTGTTCTTGTCCCGCATGAAAGACGTTATGGCCTCATTCAAAGCCTCTTGGAAAGCTGGTGGGGCAGCCTCTCCATGGACACAGCTTGGGAGCAGTTTGTCACTTGCGAACTCCTTCATCGACCATTGGTGGTAACTATCAAACTTTGATTTGTCGACATCAGTTCGTGCCGGGATCGAACCTTTAAGGGGATTAAAGGCTTCCTGGGCTTCCTTGCTGCCGATGCTTTTCAGCCAGGCGCTGGTTGCGTCTTTGTGAGGAGCGCCCTTCGCCAGCGTAAAACCGTCCGCAACGATGATGAAAGAGCCATCCGTACCAGGGTGATTGACCCAGCCGAAGTCTTCCTGCTCCTTCATGCCAGCTTTAATGAATTCGCCATCAGCCCAGTCTCCCATCGAGGTGAATGCCACTTTGCCCCGCATAACTTCCTCGACAGCTTGATCCCAAGTGAGACTGGCATGGTCCGGATTCAGATAATCCTGCATTTTGGCAAAATACTGCATGGCTTGCTTCACCTTGGGATCGTCCCATTTCATTTTGCCGCTGAACAAATCCGTCCAGCCCTCTGGTCCGACGACTCCAAGCAACGTGTTCTCAAAGAGCTGGGCGGAAGCCCAAATCCCTGAATCGCCAACACCAAGAGCTGAAATCCCGGCGGCCTTCAATTTGTCGCAAGCGGCGAAGAATTCGTCGAAGGTTATTTTTTCACCAACTTTGATTCCATTCTGGTCGAGCAGTTTCTTGTTATACCAAAGAACGTTTCCATGGTGGACGCCGGTTAACACTGCGTACGTCTTACCGTCCTTGGTTAACATTTCGATGAGAGGTTTTGGAATGATCTTGTCCCATCCGGCACTCTGGTATAGGTCGGTCACTGGCTCGCAGTAATTGGGTTCCACATACTGGCTAAGCAACTCCCAGCCAGGATGGCTTTGCCAAGTGTCTGGCGGGTTTCCGACGGCAAGACGGGTTTGCAAAATCGGGCGAGCAGCAGAGCCGCCGCCGCCGGCTACGGTTGCGTTAATGACTCCGACTCCGGGATACAGTTTTTTGTAATTGTCGAATAATGCATTGAGCGCCGCAACCTCGCTGCCGGAGGTCCACCAGGAGAAGACTTCGAGCTTTGTCAGTGCAGACTCAACGAACTTGCGAGCGAAAAACCCGGTAGGGGTTAGCTTGGAAGGACCTCCCAACTCCGAAAGTACAAACCCGACGAACTTCTGAGTCCACTCGTTTTTAGGGTTCGCCGGGATGTAGAGGAAAAGGCGGCGCGAGAGCGGATAGTGTGTAGTCGCGACGGTAAAAGGTGTCGGCAATAAAGCCCCTGCACCCGCCTCGGAGACGGCAAGGGCTTTATTGCCGCGCACGAAAGCCATTCCGGCGAAACCGATTCCGTTCGCGTCCGCCGCCACTTCATCCGAAAGTTTGGCACTATTCTCGTAACGAAGGGCTCTGGGAGATAAGGGCCTACTATTGAGCACGAGCGACTTGAAGGTGTCGAATGTGCCAGACTTGTCGTCTCCCGCGTAGAGATTTATCGGCCCCGGATTTCCGCCAACCTGTGACCAATCCGTCGTTCTACCGCTAAAGATATCGGCAATTTGCTGTTTCGTTAGCTCGTTCATCGGATTGCTCTTGTTTACAAATACGGCAATACCATCCAATCCGAGCACGATTTCGCACGCTGGTGAGAACATGTCGCCCAAACCAGCCAGCGCGCACTGGCCGGCTTCGTCTGAAGTAATCTGCCGGGAAGCCATCCCAATGTCACACTTGCCGGTCGCCAGGTCCTCAAAAGCCGTTTTCGACCCATGAGCTTGGACTTCGAAGGTCAACGGTTCGGCGGATTCGCTGGGCAAAACTGCTTCGACATCTGTCTCATTCTCCTTCTGTCGTGGTTTCCGCTCAACGGAGGTCGCCCCTTCGTATTTTAAAAATTCTTCACACAGTGCCGGCACGAGTTCCTTTCCGATGGTGTTAGAGCCGTGAAGCCGCAAAGCCACTCGACCCACGGGCTGCTGAGGCGGGGAAGGGCCTCGCTGGGGATCGACAGCGGGCGGAGAGGGTTGGGCAGTGGGGGCCGGGGATGAAGCGCTCGTCCCCGGGAGGGCAATGACTTGCAGTTTTGCAAATTGCCAGGTATTCTGCACATTCTCTGGTGATCCGCCGGATACTCCGACGCAACCGCCGCCCTGCGGAGCTTGCCCATTGAAGGTCGTGACTTGCTTGTCGTTAATGTACGCGGTCGCCTGGCGGCCTTTTGTTACCACTCGCAATTTGTTTACCTGCCCAATACCCTTGTTAATTGCTTCATTTTCAACCCAACCGACAGGTTGTAACCATCGATCAGTCACATAGCGGCTGATCTTGAAATAACCGGCCGCGTTGACGCATAGACAGTAAAAATTGCTGTGGTCCTTCGCCCAGAAGATCAAGCCTCCGGGCACGTTTGCGTCTCCTGCCGGCACGACGACTTCAACCCTGATGTCAGCGTCCTCGAAAACGTTCGATTGGTTTAATATACTCTGAGTCGTGTTCGGGGCGGGCTTAAGAGTCAGCTTACCTTCGTTCGCACTCAATCGCTCTCCGGGTGTGCCCCAGCTGGGATCCAAGTTAGAAAAGTTATCTTCGTAAAGAATCTCGTCCGCAAGTGCGCTCAGGATTGAAGGCAGCAGCAGAAGCGCGACAAGTGCGGAGACATAAAAAGGATAGAACTTAGGCTTCATAACACTCGGTTGATTTTTCTAGGGGCGCGCAGGCTGAGCTGACGAATCTAACACTTGAGTTAATGGCGCCAGCTTTACATTCTGACCTGGATTCGGTGGCTGTATCTGTCCGGATTGGGGTTGGTTGGTGGCGAGATCAGCAGCCTCATAATCTGGGGGGCTGTCCTCTCGTGCTCTTTGGGACTGAGTATTTGGCCCGCTAACGTGGGATTTGGCAAGATCGACATCGTGTTGGGCTAGTTGTTGCGCCTTTTCTTCTTGAATCTTCGTGAGTTGAGCTTCCAGGGCGCTCTGTTGGCTTACGGCAAGGTCCGCGTTTTGTTGAGCTAGTTGCGCCCTTTCTTCCGCCTTCTTTAACTCGGTTTCCATTTCGTTCCGCTGGCCTACCGCAAGATTGGCATGGGCTTCTGCTAGCAGTGCGTTCTCTTTGGCCTCACCCAGCTCGGTTTCGAGCGCGTCGCGCGCGCGCGTGGCGAGGTCGGCATTCTTCTGGGCCATTTGTGCCTTGGCCTCAGCGTCCTTCAACCGGGTCTGGAGGGCGTCACGCTGGCTCCTCGCGATGTCAGCATCATTTTGGGCGGCTCGTGCCTTCGCTTCGGTTTCTTCTAGTCGTTTTTGCAGGGAATCACGCTGGCTTGTCACAAGCTCCTCGTTCTTCTCGGCCCTTGCCGCCCTGGTTTCTGCTTCCTTGAGCTGATCTCGAAGGGCATCACGCTGGCTCGTCACGACGGCAGCATTTTCTCGGGCAATTTGTGCTCTTGCCGCGTTCTCCTTGTTTTCGTTCTGGAGCGCGTCGCGCTGGGCTGCGACAAGGTCCGCACTCTTTTGGGTTGTTTGCAGCTTAATCTCAGCGGTCTTCAGTTGGTTCTGGAGAATCTCTCCCCGTCTTGTCACCGCGTCTGCATACCGGTGCGGCTCTACTGCCCTCGCGTTCTGATTTCGGGGGTGATGGTAATGTGGCGCACGGTGTACTCCGGGTGGCGGTAAGGTACGGGCATGAGGCTCCAACGCCGATGTTACCCCAGCTGGCTGTCCTGGGGTAACGTCCGACCGCGTTGAACCCGTCACGCTCGCCCCCTGTTCTGCCGGCGTAATTGAGGGCGTATCCTGAGATGTCTGCTGAACCAATGGCGGCGAGCCGGCGTTTGGACCTTGCCACAAGCCGAAACGGGTCAAACTGTCTGTTGGTTTTGCTACTGGAGCATCGCCGCCTGCCGAAGGCGTTGATTTCGGAGAAACGCTGGGACCACGGTACGTCGGTCGGAGCTGACTCTGTGTCTGTGACACCCGTTCTTTCGTCTGCCAGAGTGTAAACCACGAAAGCCAGCCAATGGCAAAAAGGGCTGTGGCAATCGCTCCCCATCTTAAGATGCCCACGGTTCGGTAATGAGAAGCTTGTAGAGCATGCATCGAAGATTTCGAAACGTTTAAAGTTACTGTTGTTGGTTTCGCAGTTTGAGGAGGGAAAGCGTCGCCGGGGACGATGCAACTAGAAACCAGGCTCTTAATGTGAGCTGTTAATGCCTCCAGATGCTGCTCCGCAGGCGGGCTAGCAGCATTGAACCACGGAACATTGCCGAGATAGAAAAGAAAATCGCGCCGCGGGAACGTGCCGGCCAGCCGGAACGGGATGATGATGCGCCGAGTATAGAAAGCGTGTGCGATTTCTCTTCTAACGTGGGGCGCAACGTTGGCATTTTCTGAGAGCACAAGCACCATCACATGGCTGGAGGCGATGGCGTTCCTAGTGGCTTCTGCCCAATCTTCGTTATTCGAAATGTCCCGCGCGGAAATCCAGCATTTTACGCGGACAGATTCAAGCCTTTGGCAGATTGCCTCAGCAATACTCTTGTCCTGATGTGCATGACTGATAAAGACTTCGTGTTCCATAAAATCAGTGGTTCAGCTCAGCAAAATCGTGAGCAAGCTCCCCAGCCACCAGCGCCTATCCAGTGCCAAGGATGGGCTAAAGGCCGCGCATATCGAATCGGGTATGCTTGCCTCATCGGTTTTGGTTTCGTTCAGACGGTTTGATCGCGCCGGCATCGCGCTAATGTTCTCTGCGTGTCGAATTCATCCACACGTCTCTGTGCTATACGGGAGAATAAGGAACCACCTGGAGGTGTGACAAGATTTTCGTTCAAAGATGTGATCTCGATCCCGCCTACGAACCTTTCCTGACTGTGACCGAGTCAGTTGCGAATTGCAGGCACTAAGACTAACTAACCCTCAGATAGGGGAGGGATTGCCAAGAGATAATAAAACCAATATCCTCCATATTTAGCTAATCTTTTCACTGCGAGCGAGAAGAGGCGGGCTCGTGATCCGGCAGAGGCGAGCATCGGTCACAAACCCAGAAAGGGAGCAAAATCCTGTTCCCTCTTTTTTTACAATCTTTTTCCTAGGCCGCTTTCCAAGCGGCTCGACAGCGCGAAATATCACAAAATCAGTGCAGCTATGGTTTGGCTCTAAAGGTGCTTGTGAAGCGCGCGGCCGCTGGTCCTGCATCTCAATCTGCAGGCTAGGGGAGAGACTCGGCCGCAGGCAAACGGTCTTCGTCGCATAAAAAACGCGCCGGCTGCAATCAAAATTGTCTCAACGCTGTCGGTCTTGAGCAGACACTGAACCTGTGGCCTCGACCGAGCTCTCAAGGCTCACTTTTTTCCCTGAGACGGTGGCGCGGTGGAATCTGAAAGTGCCATGTCAAGTTCAGATTTGAGAAGTCCTCTTTGAATAACGCACCGCCTGCTATTTATATTATATCATTGTAGCTCCTTTGGTGAATTCGAAAAACATAGTGCGCGGGTTTTGCGGCTTGAGGATAGGAAGATCTCCACTCACCAGCCTACCTGGATGTCGGGGTGAGCAAGCGATAGCTGTCGTGCACTACCACCCTTCCAACCTTATCAGAGTCGGTGCGAAACGAACTTTATCGTATGGAAACTATCACGACTGTTCCGCCCATGAAGAGCAATTTTCAGGTTGCGAGTGCCAGTTCCACTATTAAAAGGCATCCCGACAACCTATCAGTCCGGTGCAATGATAAGCTCAACTCCCGCCTCCTTCAAAGCCGACACTAAATCACTCGGTGGCTCTTCGTCGGTGACCAGTGTGTCAATCCGTTGGAGCGGGGCGATTTGCGCGAAACTGCTGTGCCCCAGTTTCGAGGCATCGGCTAACACAATTGTTCTTCGCGCGACATTGATCATACCTGAGATAGTGGAGGCTTCCTCGAGGACGGTTGTGGTTAGGCCTTCTTTTACTGTTATTCCTCCGACGCCAATCACCGCAGAGTCGACCGTGATGCTCCCCGCCGATACGAAACCAACAGGACCCACCGTGACTTGTGCGTCTGCTTTGTACTGTCCCCCCAGAATGTAAACGTCGCGAACACACTCGGCCGCTAGAGTGCTCGGTACGGTAAGGTTATTTGTTACAACTGTTAAATTGCGCCTGTCGCATAACTCGGCGGCAAAGAGCCTTGTCGTAGAACCTCCGTTCAGCACCAAGGTTTCGCCGTCCCTGATAAGCTGACAAGCTGCGCGGGCGATTCGTTTCTTTGCGGGAACACGCGTGCCCATTCGCTGCATGAACGTCGAGTCTTGATGTACAAGGTTGTCCATTGCAACGGCACCCCCATGCGTTCTTTTTAGGAGTCCCTGGCTCGCCAAAAGATCGAGATCCCGGCGGACTGTGTCGCCTGACACCCCGAAATGGGTTGAAAGTTCATTCACCGTCATCTGACCCCGAGCGCGAACCAGTTCCACTAGTTCGAGGTGTCTTTTGGCCGGTAACACGGTCTGCTGAATTGAAGCGTCGGAAATCCCCATAGGCTGTTAATGCTAATATTTGCACATTTGTATTTGAATGTCCCTAAAAAACCGCTTGACCATGCGTATTAATGCAATATAAGGAGAATTAATATGCATAAAACAGCTCAGTACAGCAAAGCTGCCCCCCGGCAACGAACACTCGATCAGGACCTACGCAGTGACAAAGAGGAGATCAGTCCCAATCAGAAGCCTGAGGACAGCATCCACAGGCGGGATTTCATCAAACGAACCGGCTTAGCCTTTGCAGGGGTCGCCGCAGCCTCAACGTTTCTCCCATCGGTTCGCCGAGGAATGGCGGCCGGAACAAACCCGACCGAAATAACCTTTTCGAGTGCGAAGTTCTTCGGGAAGGAAACCATCGCCGAGGTTGTGGACGCCTATAACAGCTCGCAAAATAAAATTCATGTGACCTACAAGGAGCTGCCTCCGCCCAGTTCTTCGACGGAAGTGCATCAAGGGCTGGTCCAGCAGCTCGCCCGCCGGAACGGCGACCCCGACGTCTTTACTCAGGATATCATCTGGATTGCAGAGTTCGCGGCCGCAAAATGGGCACTGCCATTAGATGAACACTTCAACGCCGAAGTCATGAAAGAGTACTTCCCAGGCGTGGTTCAGGCTTGTACATGGCAAGGCAAGCTGACCGCGCTTCCATGGTTCATCGATTCCGGAATGTTGTACTATCGGAAGGATTTGCTGGATGAACTCGGCGCCAAAGCTCCCGAGACCTGGGGCGAACTGATCGACAGCGCCAAGAAGCTGATCAGCGCCGGTAAAGCCAAGTTCGGATTTCTCTGGCAAGCAAAACAGGCTGAAGTACTGGTCTGTGATTTGGTTTCATTTGTTGGATCGAACGGCGGTTCTATCCTGGGGCCGGATGGCAAGACTGTATCCATTGCCGATGATGCTGCGGTCGAAGCGGTGCAGCTGATGCATGACTTGATCAAAAAAGATCAAATTACTCCGGAAGATGTCTTGAGCTGGGACGAGGAACCATCCCGTGGCCCGTTTACCGGCGGCGAGGCTGCCTATTTGCGAAACTGGTCCTATGTGTGGAAGATTTCTCAGGATAAAGCTAATTCGAGCGTGGTTGATAAGGTCGGAGTGGTGCCGTTGCCTCATTTCCCAAACAAGAAGAGTGCGGCATGTCTCGGCGGGTATCAGTACGGCGTCAATGCTTCAAGTAAGAACAAGGAAGCAGCTATCGAATTCGTTCGTTGGATGTCGTCGCCCGAGACGCAACTTCGGTTTGCTACGCAGATAGGCCTTTGTCCGACCCGCAGCGCGGTCCTGGATGATCCTAAAATCGCGCAGGAGCAACCATTCATGCAGCAGCTGAAGCCTGTATTTATCGGCGCGATTGGCCGACCGGTCACTCCCAAATACCCGCAAGTCACGTTGGTATTGCAGTCGGAGGTGTCCAGAGCATTGACCAGTGGAAATGTCAAAGCGGCTCTACAGACTGCCAAAGACAAAATTCAAGCGATC
The DNA here is from genome assembly GCA_019246215.1 of Verrucomicrobiota bacterium. Classification (GTDB taxonomy): domain Bacteria; phylum Verrucomicrobiota; class Verrucomicrobiia; order Chthoniobacterales; family JAFAMB01; genus JAFAMB01. The sequence continues at coordinate 10,248 of JAFAQT010000239.1, read as the reverse complement.
GTAAAAACGTAAAGAGGGTTGTTATGGCTATCGCTAAAGTCCAGAGCCACGAGACAACACTAAAGCCAAGGAAGATTCCTTTTAACCTTTGGCGGCCTGGCCCTCTGGTGTTGTTACTGCCCGCGCTAGCTTCAATTGGAGCTGTCTCCATTTATCCGGTACTCCTTGGTCTGTGGCTCTCGTTTCGAGACACCACCCTCTCCTCACCAACCGATACATTTATTGGGCTTGGCAACTACTTCCAGCTCTTTTCAGACAGCCAGTTTTGGAACGCCTGGATCCACACGATCCAGTTTACCACTGCATCGACCCTGCTGGAAACTTTGTTAGGCCTGATGATTGCCTTGGTTCTTTCCGAGCGATTCCGAGGTCGCGGAATAGTCCGCGCAGCGATGTTGGTGCCCTGGGCTATTCCGACGGTTGTCACCTCGAAGATGTTTGGATGGTTGTTTGACGGACAAAACGGGGTAATTAATTATCTTTTGCGCAGTCTCGGTCTTATTCAGCATAATGTGGATTGGTACGGCTCGCCGGACTTCGCCCTTGGAACGATTATTATTGCAGACGTCTGGAAAACGACACCCTTTATGGCGTTGCTTCTCCTGGCTGGGCTGCAAACAATTCCCGATTCCCTGGCCGAGGCGTCGGTCATCGATGGAGCCAGTGCGTGGCAGCACTTTTGGCACATCAGACTGCCGTTGCTGACTCCTACTCTTTTGATTGCATCTATGTTTCGCGCGCTAGATGCTTTCCGCATTTTCGATCTTGTGTATGTCTTAACGGGTGGTGGCCCCGCCGACTCGACCGAGGTCCTTTCGACATTTACGTACAAGCACCTTTTTTCGGCGCTTCAGTTCGGCTATGGATCCGCTCTGTCGACCGTCATGTTCATCACCGAAATTGTAATCGCAGTAGCCTTCGGTGTATTTCTCTTACGCAAAATGCGGGAGATAGGTCAATGAGTGGTATCCAGGATTTTCGGCAGAATCCGCCGCAAGGCTTCAAGTTTCCTTCATGGGATCGGGTACTCATCTACCCCTGCGCTTTATTCATTGTTTGTTGGTCGGTGGGGCCATTTCTGTGGCAGATGTCTACCTCGATACAGCCCGACAGAGAGTTAATGAGCCCCACGCCGCACTTTTTTCCCTATCCGATAACATTCGAGCATTTTGTTAATATCTTTGTCGGCAAGAGCTTCCACCGGTATCTTACAAATTCCGCTATTGTTACGGTAACAACCACTCTTATCTGTTTGCTTTTTGGGTCCATCGCGGCGTTCGCACTTGCTCGCCTCGATATCCGTGGTCGATTCGGAATTCTGGGGTTCATTCTGGGAGTTTCAATGTTCCCGCAGATTGCGATCGTTGCTCCCCTGTATGTCTTGGCTTCTAACTTGGGCTGGTTGGATACCTACCGCATTCTGATAGTCATCTACTTGGCTTTAGGTCTACCACTGGTAGTCTGGGTTTTGTTCGGTTACTTCCGATCCATTCCACAAACCATCGATGAAGCTGCGCGTATCGACGGGGCGAGGCCAATGACGATCTTTTTCAGGATCATTCTCCCCATGTCTCTGCCGGCAGTTGTCACGACGGGGCTGCTTTGCTTTATCGCGTCCTGGAATGAGTTTATGTTTGCTCTGGCTTTTACCTCGGACATCAATCATCAGACTGTTCCCGTCGGTATCGCCAACTTCACGGGCGTGCACTACGTCCCATGGGGCGACATTGCCGCCGCCTCGGTTGTAGTAACACTTCCGCTGGTGATAATGGTCCTCATCTTCCAGCAACACATCATAAGCGGTTTAACCGGGGGTGCGGTAAAAGAGTGAAGACCGAGGACTGGGCCGAAGTGTACAGGGTTCTTCTACAAAAATTGCCGGCATACGTTCGGGGTGCCCGGCTAACAATGTGCGGCTTATCTTCTTTTTTAGACGCTTATATTCCTCTGCACGAGGCTGAGCCATTGTTAAATGCAAAAGGAGGAACGCCGCAAGCGGCTCTTTCCCAAGAACTCCTTCGGAGAGCTAGCACCGGTATCGGCGGCGAATTTTACTTAAATTGGCCAGAGGGCGAAATATGGGTTGAAAAAACCCTGCAGTTCTCGCGTTGGGGACTTGGCGGAAGCGGAGCGCAAGCTGCCCAAATGCTCGCTGTCATTGGCGCTCCGGCCTTGATGAGCTTGGAAGATCGCAGTGCCCGCCAATTGTCAGTCATTCACCCGAACGTTCTAGTGGCGACCAACCGTGGGGTAGTCAGGTGCGGAGAGCTTCCCATGGCACAAGGAAGGAAGCCGGCTCACTATATTTTTGAATTTACTGCGGGAACACAAGTGGGATCCATTGTTCCCAAGCGGTCCAGCCGAACGATCGTACGCTTTACAGACGAGCGATTGGATAACGATCCGGATTTCATTCGGGAGAGTATTGCTGCATCCGCCACCGCCGGCGGCGGTATTTTGTCCGGATTTAATGAAATCTCCGAACAGGATATAGAGGCAGCGCTTGGAGAGACTGTTGCGCTGGCTCAGGCTTGGAGAAACCAGGGGCTGAAGACTATTCATTTAGAACTCGGCGACTATGCGACCGCTAAGGCGAGGGATAGGGTCTTGGAAAAGCTAGGGAGAACATTCACCTCTTTAGGAATGAGTTACTCAGAGCTGCGTGCACTGTGTGTTGGATCACCGGACGCCATCAGTAAAGCTTTCGAACTCAGCGAAACGTTAAATCTCTCACGCTTGTGCGTTCACGCTGACACCTGGGCGTCAGTAATAACGAACAGCGATCCGCAACGCGAGCTTGAAGCACTCCTGTGCGGTTGCCTGCTCGCATCTACCCGAGCGGAAAGAGGGCAACCCTGTTGGCCGAGTGGAGTACCAGCAAACGCCGAGTTTCACCCTGTGCCACTGGAGAAGTTTAGTAAATCAGGCGAACGATTTATCGTCACTTGTGCCTCTCCCTATCTTGAACGGCCGGTGGCGACAATCGGCCTGGGCGACACTTTCTTGGCCGGAACCCTCCTGGTCCTCGGGCAAGCGGAGCCTGTGTCAGGAAATATTCTGCTTAAGAATCTATATATGAACACCACAGAAAATACCATCGATCCAGGAAAACTACGAAGCATCCAGCGAGTAACAACCCCAGACGGATTTTTTCTGATCTGCGCCTTGGACCACTTGTCGGATTTCCAGGAACTCCTAGATCCTGATCCAAAAACAGTCGATTATCAGCGGACTGGCGAGGCGAAGATAGAGTTGATTCGTTCGTTAGCCTCCGAGTGCAGCGCCTTCTTGTTAGACGCTCGGTTCGGCCTAGCACAAGTCATTGCCTCGCGCGCGCTCCCGGGTTCGGTAGGCCTTATGGCCAGTGTTGAAGACGAAGACTATAAGCCGGCCAACGTCCAGAGAAAGACCAGATTCCGTGAGAATTGGAGTACCAGGCAAATGAAGTTACTGGGGATCGACGTCTGCAAACTTCTCTGGTTCTATCGGCCCGACAGCGAAGTTGCCGAGCATCAGCGTGGGGTACTGCGCTCGTTAGTGCGTGAATGCGCAGAACTTTCGCTTCCCTTGGTGGTCGAACCCATATGGTTTCCGCTGGAAGGTGAAGATCCGAAGAGCGGCGCTTGGAAGCAACGCCGTGTTAGAGGAATTGTCGAAAGCGCACATGAAGCGAATTCTTTTGGTGTCGACATACTCAAAGTCGAATTCCCCGGATATGTTGAAACGGAGGAAGGAAGAGTTAAAGCGCTCGAAGATTGCCAAAAACTGGATGCTGGAGTCAACGTACCTTGGATGCTGTTGTCAGCGGGCGTTGGCTATGAAGCTTTCAAGACTCAGGTCGAGATTGCTTGCCGCGCCGGCGGATCAGGCTTTATGGCGGGTCGGTCCATTTGGCGTGATGCTGCCTCAACCCATGATCCCAAAAAACGCGAATCAGCGGCCAAAGACGCGGCAAGTCGCTTATCTGAGCTCGCTGCAGTGACTAGACAAAGTGGAAGACCTTTTGCTCCAAAACTCGAAGGGAAAGACTTGGTACGAGCCTTCCCTGAGTTTTGGTATGCAAATTGGCACCGTTAAGACGCCTGATGATGGTGCAGTCGCGGTATTTATGAAAGCGGTGTGGAGGATGCGTTCCAGGAAATGCGGGCGGCTCGCCTGCGCGAGAACAAACGGCCCAAGGCGCCACGCTTGACAATTAGCACCCAGATCGTTAGAGAGAACCTGCATTCAAACGTAAAATGATCCCGTCATCGAGCCCACCCGGTGATCGGATCCACCCCCTAGAAAAGGAGTCATTATGCGTCTAAATTTTTGCCATACGGCCATCTCCGCGGCGATTTTGCTGTGCTCGGTATTAATCAATTCAGCGCAAGCAGCCGGAGAAGAGGTCGCGGTTGTCGTAAAAATCGGCGGGATCCCGTGGTTCAACGCCATGGAAAAGGGGATCCAGAAAGCCGGCAAGGAAGATGGTCTGAACGCTTATATGATCGGTCCTACAACCGCTGACCCTGCCCAGCAGGTGCGCGCGGTCGAGGATCTGATCGCGAAGAAAGTGAAGCTGATCGCTGTGGTACCGAATGATGCCAAAGCGCTAGAGCCAGTCTTTGATCGCGCGAAAGATGCCGGAATTCCGGTGATTACCCACGAGTCGCCTGGCCAAAAGGGGGCGTTGTGGGACATCGAAATGATCGACAACAAAGAGTACGGAGAACTGCACATGAAGCGTATCGCTGAGGCGATGGGCGAAGAAGGCGAATACATCGTTTATGTCGGATCGCTCACCGTCCCGCTCCACAATTTGTGGGCGGATGCGGCGATCGCCTATCAAAAAGAGCACTATCCCAAGATGAAGCTCGTGGCGGACCGCTTCGGTGTGGCGGAAAGTGTGGATGACAGCTACCGGACCGCCGTGGACATGATGATCGCCCATCCCAACCTGAAGGGGATCTTAACGTTTGGTAGTCTGGGGCCGATCGGTGCAGGACGAGCCATTAAGGAAAAGGGAAAAGTTGGCAAGATCGCGCTCGTTGGAGGCTTCTCGCCTTCGCAAGGCCAGAAGCTTGTCAAGGAAGGCGTGATCCTGGAGGGCTACATCTGGAACCCGGAGCAGGCTGGTGAGGCAATCGTAAACGTAGCCAAAATGGTGATTGACGGAACACCCATTACGGATGGTATGGAGATTAAGGGACTGGGCAAGGCCATGGTGAACCCGGAAACGCGGGTCATCAAAGTAATTAAGTACCAGGCGCTGAACAAAGATACAATCGATCAGCTTGTTGGGATGGGACTCTAAGGGAGGGTATCCTGCATGATGGTGCCCCGCGAGCTTGCCGAGCACGACCAGCCCGAGCCAACGCCCGCGTTTGTCGAAATGCTCGGCATCAGTAAGCGTTTCAGCGGGGTCCAGGCGCTAAGGAACGTCAGTTTTACCATTCGTTCGGCGGAGATCCATTGCCTTGCCGGCGAGAATGGATGCGGCAAGAGCACGCTGATCAAGATTCTGGCCGGTGTTTATGCTCCGGACGAAGGGACAATCATTCTCAATCAGCAAGCGCATTCGCACCTGTCGCCCGCCGCGTCCCAACGCGCGGGCGTACAGATCATTTATCAGGATCTATCGCTGTTTCCGAATCTTTCCGTCGCCGAGAATATCCTGTTCAGGCGCCATCTCGCAATGCCGTCCCGACTGGTACGGCGAGCGGAAATTGTGAAACAGGCCAGAGAGGTCATGGCCCGGCTCGGAGTCAATCTGCCGGTCGAAGAGGTGGTCGGCAGACTACCGATTGCTACCCGCCAGTTGGTCGCGATCTGTCGCGTGCTGGCAGCGGAGGCTCGGCTGGTAGTGATGGACGAGCCTACCGCGTCGCTCACCCACCACGAGATTGATGCACTTCTGGAGACGGTGCGCGGACTGAAGGCCCACAGGATCGCTACAGTCTTTGTCAGCCACAAACTGGAAGAGGTCATGAGGATCGCAGAACGCGTAACGGTGCTGCGGGACGGTTCTAAAGTCGGAACTTATCCCGCGAGCGAGATCAACCGTTACCGCCTTACCGAGCTGATGACGGGCCAAAAGTTCGAGACATCCCTGAAGCCGGCCTTTTCGAGTAAGACCCCCCCGATCCTCGAGGTCCGCGGTTTAACCCGGCGCGGACACTATGAAGAGGTCGACTTTCTGCTGCGTCCGGGCGAAATTCTTGGAATCATCGGGCGCTTGGGTTCGGGCCGGACGGAACTTGCTCTTTCGCTCTTCGGTATGAACCCTCCTGATGCCGGCGAGGTCCTGATCGGCGGCAAACCAGCCCGGCTCCCTACGAACCGAGCAGCCATTCGTCACGGAATTGGATATGTGTCTGAAGACCGGCTCTCGCTCGGGCTTGTGATGCCCCAGTCGATTGCGGACAACATCGTCATCTCCGTATTGAAGAAGCTGACGGGCGTACTAGGCCTCATCGACGGTGGGCGACGGCGCAAGAGTGTAAATCATTGGATCGACGAGCTGCACGTTAAAACCAGAGCGCCCGATCGACCGGTCCAAGAACTCTCGGGTGGCAACCAACAGCGTGTCGTGTTGGCCAAGTGGCTTGCGACTGACCCGCGCATTTTGATTCTTGACTCGCCGACGGTTGGCGTCGACGTCGGAGCCAAAGTAGGAATTTATCAAATTATTGATGCTTTGGCCGCCCGCGGCATCGCTATTATTTTTATCACGGACGAGGTGGAAGAAGTTCTTCATCAGACAAACCGCATCCTAGTGATGTTGTCTCGGCGGATTACCGCGACGCTTGATCCGGGAAAGGTAACCGAACGTGAACTTCGGGAGGCGATCAGTGCGTAACTTTGTCCGTTTTCTATTTCGTCGTCACGACGTTCAGATCGGGCTCATTGTTGTGATAATGGCCGCCTGCTTCTCAACGATCTCTTCCGGATTTCTCACACCTGGAAACCTGATGGATATGCTGGAAAGCTATTCCGTCATGGCCATCATGGCGGCCGGCCTGCTGGTTGTGCTGATCTCCGGTGGAATTGATATCTCGTTCGCCGCGATCGCCGCCGTTAGCCAATTCCTGGTCGCGATAATACTGGTCAGGTTTGGTGGCAACTGGTTTGTTGCTTTCTCGCTCGCTGGTCTGTTCGGTGCGCTGCTTGGAGTCGTTAACGCTTTGCTGATCTATTACCTCGGAGCGATTTCCGTGATCGTGACCATCTCTACTATGACCTTTTACTTTTCCATTCTGATGTTCGTCACCCAAGGAAAGTCTATCTACAATCTGCCAAACTGGTTCACCAGCGATATTTCGGTTCTGGCGATCCCCTTTCCGGTGGTGGTTGCTGCGATCGCCCTGCTTCTGACTCTGTTTCTCGTTAGTCGCCTGACAATCGGGCGCCAGATTTATGGCTTGGGGGGCAATCCTGAGGCGGCAAAACGGATGGGCTGCAACATTGTGGGGCTTCAATGTTTCGTGTACGGCTATTCAGGCTTTATGGCCGCCGTTGCCGGCATCGTGCAAGCGCACCGCGTAGAAGAGGTTGTGCCCTATGCCTTGATCGGGCGAGAGCTTGATGTGCTTGCGGCGGTTGTTCTTGGGGGAGCTAGCCTTTCTGGTGGAGTCGGAACTGTTAGCGGCACAGTTCTGGGGATTGTTCTCTTAGCTGTTCTGCAGAATGGATTGACGCTGCTGGGGGTATCGTCCTACTCATTTGGAGTTGTTACCGGCATCGTGATTCTGGTCAGCGTAAGCGCTACTGCGTATGCGGCTAAACGCCAGCGAAAGAGGAGCATTCGCGATGCCATCTGACTTCGCGCCCGACTCGCAGGTTGCCTCGCGGGTTCGTTTTGCCGGTTTCCTGCCGAGCGATCCTACGATTACAATGCTCGGCGGCCTCATCGCAGTGGCTGTACTTGTCTTCAGCACCCTCACCCCAAATCGCTTTCTCTCAGCCGATACTCTTCGCGCTATCGCGTTTCAGATGCCAGAGCTAGGCATCCTCTCCCTTGCGATGATGGTGCCGCTGATGAGCGGCGGACTCAACCTCGCGATTATTGCTACGGCGAATTGCTCCGCGTTAGTGATGGCCGCGATTTTGACGCGCCTGATCCAGCCGTCGATGCCCTCGCCGGGGGTTGCAGCGATTATCGCGCTGGCCTTGCTTGCGGGGATGTTAACCTCCCTGGGGATCGGATTTTTGACCGGAGTTATCGTTGCCTTCTTGGGCGTTCACCCGATTCTCGTCACGCTTGGCACGATGACCCTCGTCAAAGGTGCCGCCGTCTTGGCGACAAGCGGCACCGTGATCGCTGGTTTTCCTCCAGCAGTCCTGTTCCTGGGGAACGGTACTTTGATCGGATTCCCGGTGTCGCTGATTCTTTTCCTACTTTGTGCGACAATTGTGGCTGTGATTTTGACCCACGCTCCGTTTGGTGTCTCGGTGCGCATGATCGGCTCGAACGAGAGGGCCACTCGGTACTCGGGCGTTCCCACTGAGTGGGTACTGGTTGGTGTGTATGTTGTCTCAAGTCTGCTGTGCTGGGTCGCCGCGTTGCTGATGATGGCTCGATTTAATTCGGCTAGCGCCGGCTACGCTGAGTCCTATCTCCTGATAACGATTCTCGCGGCGGTCCTGGGCGGTGTCGATCCGTTCGGCGGCTTCGGCCGCGTTCTTGGTCTTTGTCTCTCTCTCGTTCTTCTTCAGGTGATCTCAACTGGGTTTAACCTGCTCGGCTTCAGCCCGTACCTGACGGCGGCGATCTGGGGCGCCACCATGATTCTGGCCATTGTCATCGCGATGGTTCGAGATCGATGGATCTCCCGTTCGACCCGGTAAAGCAAAGTGATACGGAAAAGCGCGACGGCACAGAGCAGGAACCGATCTGAATCAGCCTCTCTGCGCTGGGCGGTAAGTCCTGCGTTGCGTTGCCTGCGGCCCTTTTTTCTAAGCGCCAGCCTGGTCACTTGCTCGGCGCTCTTTGTAAGCCGGGCCGACAGAACAGGCAATTCGCCGGTGCAGGCCAAGACGATTTCGCCTTTTGGGGATAGGCGTAGTCTTCGGATGTGCTAGACGGCGCTGGTAACGCTTTCGCGATCGCGCAGAGCTATTGAAGATAAAGATGCAGCGGAGCAGGCCGGATTCCTCTCGGATCGGGGCTTACGCAGTGGTGTTCGGAGTCATCCTCATTGCCTTGGCTCTGGAGCCTTCAGTTCAGGAGCTTTGCCTCAAAATTATTATATATATAACTAAAGTGCAGTTCTTGTCAGCCGTTCTCCGTAGATCAGAGCAAAGCACCTCAGGTTTTTCAGGAATCCGGAGATGGACCGTCACGCAAACTTTGGATCAATAGGATCAGCCGTCACCGACGTGTGCAACTTTAACGCTTGGCAGGACTGTATGGGAAGCACGCCAGTTTCGATGATGCCCTGAAGGCCCTTGCCCGCAGAGAAAATATCAAGCTGCAAGGCTCTGCCTGATATCCCCGCCAAGAGCGCTCTCGAGTCTCCGCATGAAAATCTATTCAAACCGAGATAAACTGGTAATCACGCCAACCAATCTGCCGGGACATTTCATTAAAGGCAGTCCGCGTTACGCACGTCACGCTGATTGTACGTGTCCGGCGCTGGTGTTAACAGTAGGACGACTCGTCGAGTATCCAGGGAAATTTCCGTGCCCCGTTCACGGCCATCAGCGAAGCCGGTCGATTTTGAGCGAAGTTCAATTCTAAACATGGTCACACATTCAGCCACAAGAAGAGGAGGTCTCCGCTGGTAAACGATTACCTGGGAAGACAATCAAGGACGCAGACATGCGCGAAGGAAGGGGTCTGCCATGGTAGACCTAGTGCATTGCCTCATAAGTGGAAGGATACCGTTTGGCTTCAAAGGCTTTAGATACTGGGCGTGCGTGAGAAGCATATCCGCTTCGATACGTAATGAATGAGCAACGACGCAGACGACCCTTTCAGGCCTAACCCGGAGGGCCCTCGGCGCTTTGGCCGATTTTCTGCGTTGCTCGCTTCTCAGGTATAAATCCAAGTATGCTCGTCGCTCGCGTATTGAAAATCGGCCAAATCGCCGATGACGATATGCCTCCCGCTTATGAGACGATGTACTAGTGTCCTGTCCCCTAAATAAGAGGTATATTGTTGCGATCAAAATGGGCCGTCGGCAAGGCGCGAGGAGGGAGCATATCTGAATCGATACGTGACCGACGAGCAACGCCGCCGCCGGCCCATTTTCATCGCAACCCTCTGGG
>JAFAQT010000232.1 GCA_019246215.1 Verrucomicrobiota bacterium | reverse complement strand
CCCAGAGGGTTGCGTTGAAAATGGGCCGGCGGCTGCGTTGCTTGTCGATTACGTATCCATTCAGATATGCGCCCTCCTCGCGCCTTGCCGGCGGCCCATTTTGAAGGCAACGAAACTTAAGGGATTTGGCAGACGGTACAGTAGGACTAGGTCAGTGTCTCGATCTCACGCGCATGATAATCGGCAACCCGTAATAGCCATTCCGCTCGCGGATTTTAGTTTCCAGATATCGTCTATAATCATCTGTTAGCAGCTCCGGATGATTCACGAAAAGCACGAATTTCGGGGGAGTCAAAAGATGATTCGACGCTTTGTCGATCTGTGTCGCGTAGAGAAGTTTGAACCTCTTGTTCGCCCGCACCGGTGGGGTAGCTGCGGCTATAGCTTCTTGAAGTAGCCGGTTCAGTGAGCCTGTTCCAATCGAGCGCGCGGCATGTTTTTGGATTCTTGCAACACTCTCAAAAAGGCGTTTGAGATTTTCGCCAGTGTGGGCGGAGACGAGGTCAATCGGAGCGTAACGCAGGAAAAAAAGTTCCGCTCGAATCTGATTCAGGAGCCCGTCAATAAAATCGTGGACACCGGTGGGCGGCTTTACCAAATCCAGTTTATTCACGAGGACGATGCAAGGCTTCTGATTTTGCTGGATCAACCCGGCAATCTTCTTGTCCTGGGCCGTGACTCGGTCCGAGGCGTCGATCACCAATACGCAAATATCCGCGCGCTTGATGCTTTTTTCCGAGCGCATGACACTGAAAACCTCGACAGAGGTGTTATGCCTACGGCGCGCACGAATTCCTGCAGTGTCGATCAGCACGTAGTGTTTGCCGTCCCGCTCGTATGGCACGTCAATGGAATCGCGTGTTGTTCCGGCGGCGGGGCTGACAATCGTGCGGTGATGTCGCAGGATGGCGTTAATAAGAGAAGATTTACCGACATTCGGCCGTCCAATAATGGCGAGTTTGATCGAGACGGCTGGCCCTGTCTTTGGCTCGTCGGGAGCCCGCTCCGGCAAATATCTCTCGATCTGTTCGACGAGTTCCATGATCCCGCGGTTATGGGCAGCGCTGACGGGCAAGATGTCCGAGAATGCAAGTACGGCAAATTCAGTATCTGCAAGTCGCTGGTTTGGGTGGTCAATCTTGTTTACGGCGAGGATGACCGGTTTCCGTGCGGAGCGAAGTTTTTTTGCCAAGGATCGATCAACCGGCGTGACGCCATCTCTGGCATCTACCACAAGAACAATGACGTTGGCCATTTCCAATGCCAAATTCGCTTCCGCCCGTATTTGCTCGTCATAACCGCTGGGCACCGAGCTCTCGATTCCGCCGGTATCCACGACCGTGAATGGACGGGAACCGAGCAGACACTCCGCTACGACCCGGTCTCGTGTTACGCCTGGCTGGCGGTGGACAATGGCGATTCGCTTTTGCACCAGGCAATTGAAGAGCGTGGATTTCCCCACGTTGGGCCGCCCCACGATCGCGACCACCGGTAGATTAACCATGGTTGCTAGAACTGGTATATTCTGACTGCCTCTGTGCCCAACCGACAAGGTTCAATTTTCAGATCCGGCGTCCGACTGCGTTTGAACGTGAACGTGGAGGTCACCCAGTCTTTCCGCTAGCAGGCGTTCGAACGTTTGTTCCGCTTCACCCGGAAGTGCAGCGGCCTTGGTTCGAGCCAGTTCAGGCATTTCCTTTAGCTCGCGATCAACGTCCTGGGGCTGAATTTTATTCCAGAGACCGTTATTGAGTTCATCGACAGTAACCGATAAAGGCTCGACGCTCAGAATTGTCGCCTTGGGGACCTTGACATCCACGTCTTGGCCCGCCACGGTGACTTCGAGCTTTTTTGAGAGATCAAAGCCCGCTTTCACCCGGTAAGTTGCATGAATTCGAATGGTTTTCGTGCTGCCAAACCAGGTCGTCGCAGTGTCGCGAGTAACGTTGGTCTCCCGCTCGACCACCACAAGCTCCAGCGCCGTCCGCGTTTGATCAAAGACAGCGGTTTGATTGACAGAAATCTTGGGTTGAAGCTGAAAAAGGTCGACAAAGGTATCCCGGATCTTGCGAGCATCGATCGACGCCTGCTTAGAGGCGGAATCGATGACTCGGGCCGGCCAAGAGGTCACTTGGTCGACGATCAGTTTGCCGGCAAAAGCGAGAACCAAAATAGCCGACAAGATGATCAAGAGAACCAAGTACGACCTGCGGTGCATGTCTTCGAAAATTACAGCCCCCCGCATCCGCTGGATACGAAGGGCTGCTGTTCCCCCCAGAACAATCCGTAAAAATAGACGATTGAATAATTCCTCAAAATGCCAGGGAATTCAAATAATAATTTAAAAGATTTAACCGGTCGGTCAATTTCTTCTAAAAACGCGAACTGAGATCTATTGATCTGTAGGGGCTGCGATCGGGTTGCAGGCGGGTCGGAATTTGTATTGAACCGCGACTGTTTCAGGTCCCAATTGCGGATAGGCATCAGGATCCCTTTACCCAGCCAGAGCAAATGCAAACTATAGTCATCGGTCACAGAAATCCCGACATGGATTCAATCTGTTCGGCAATCGCTTATGCTGAACTGAAGCGAAAACTAGGAATGGATAATGTCGTAGCCGCAAGAGCCGGAAACACGAATGAACGGATCGACCTGGTCCTGCATAAATTTGGAGTGCCCGCTCCCGAATTCATGAGCGATGTCTCCCCTAAAGTCGCGGATGTGATGGAAACGCAGATCATTTCCGTCGCTAACGATTCTTCGATTTATCACGCGATGAATTCGATTGAAAAAAAGCGGATTCGCGGTTTGCCCGTTGTCGATGCGAACAATCGCTGTCTTGGGTTGCTTTCCGGCTGGAAAGTGAGCCAGTACCTCTTCCCGCAGCGCGAGAATGCTCCCGCTTCCCGTGAAATCCTGGCATCGATTTCGGATATCGCGCACTCATTCGATGGCGAATTCGTCGTGGGTGAGCCCAAACACAGCCAGCAAAAGCTCATCCTGATGGTGGCAGCCATGAGCTTAGCCTCTTTCCGAGAACGATTGCGAAGTTATCGGCCTGAAGAAACGATCGTCTTTGTTGGTGACCGGGAAGAAATTCAGTTGGAAGCTATTGCGAACAAGGCGCTCGCCTTGGTTATTACCGGCGGAATGGGACTTTCGGCCAAGGTCCGTTCGTCGGCAAAGGAGGGGGGAATCCGGCTTTTGTCGAGCAGACATGACACTGCTACAACGGTTTTGCTGGCACGTGGCGCTGCAAGAATCGATCCGATGATCGAACCGCAGTTTACAAGTTTGTCCCCTGAAACACCGTTGAGATCCGCTCGCCATGTGGTTGCAGATTCCTCGGAATACGTTTTTCCAATTCTGGAGCCTGACAAAAGCCTAGTGGGAATTCTGACCAAAAGCGATTTCATCAAGCCAATCCCGCGGCTTTTGATTCTTGTGGACCATAACGAACTCTCGCAGGCAGTGAAAGGTGCAGACGAGCTACAGATTATTGAGGTGCTTGATCATCATCGGTTGGCAAACTTCAATACGGATATCCCAATTCTGTTCTGGAACAATCCGGTCGGTTCCACCAGCACACTGGTCGCGTTATCGTACGATCAGCACGGGATCGAAATCGACCGACCGATCGCGGGTTTGCTTATGGCCGGCCTCATTTCGGACACGCTCAATCTGTCCTCACCGACAGCTACCCCGATCGATGCGAAGGTGCTTGAGCATCTCAGTGCAATCGCGGGTGTTGAACCAGCCAAGCTTGCCGAAAGCATTTTTGCGGTAGGCTCGCCACTGTTAACCCTCGGGCCAGACGAAGTCATTCTGGCTGATTGCAAGGATTACTCCGAAGAAGGCTTCGGGTTCAGCGTTTCGCAGATCGAAGAGTTGGGCTTCGCGCATTTTCACGAAAAGCAGAAGAACCTCCTCAATGCGCTGGAAGCCTATCGCTCAAAACGGGGGAACTATTTCGCCGGGCTCCTTGTCACCGACGTGAACACCCAGAATTCGCTTCTCCTGATTTCCGCGCCACCGGAGTTTCTGGAGACAATCACCTATCCCAGATTGGCGCCAAACCTTTTTGAGCTTAACAATGTCGTCTCACGAAAAAAGCAACTCGTGCCGTATCTACTGGATTGTCTGCACAAGATTCATACGACTCTCGCCTGAGTCTCGTGATTATGCGCATGGTACGAAGCTGGTTCTGGGTCTTGCCGGACGAGCGAAACAAACCGGTTCCCTGGCAGGTCCTATGTCTGAACTGGGCTCTTGCGTTCTTGCTGTTAGCTCTTGTCTGCTTTTTCTCGTTCGGCCAACTCCGCTACAATTGGAATTGGGAGACAGTCGGAGGGTATAGTAATTTTTTTTGGCGCGGTTGGTGGAACACACTCAAGATTTCCGTGCTGGCGCTGGTCCTGAGTACTCTCATTGGATCACTCGCCGCCCTTGCCAGGAACTCGGGTTTGCTCGCGTTACGCGCACTGAGCCGGCTTTATGTGGAAATCGTCCGGGGCACTCCGCTTCTGGTTCAGATTTCTTTTGCTTTTTATGTGATAGCGGATGCGTTCAGGTTTCAGAACCGGTTTGCGGTTGGGTTATTGACGTTGTCTTTTTTCTCCGGCGCCTTCATCAGCGAAATCATCCGAGGTGGCGTCGAGAGTATTGGGGCTTCTCAGCTCGAGTCGGCGCGCGCAATTGGGCTTTCCAGATCCCAGACCTATCGGTATGTGATATTGCCGCAAGCGATTCGGGTGATCTTGCCGGCGCTGGCTGGGATGTTCGCAAACCTGATCAAGGATTCTTCGTTGCTCTCCGTAATTTCAATTGAGGAGTTCACCTGGAACGCACAACAGGTTTCGGCTTTAACCTACAGCAATTTCGAATGCTATATTCCGTTAGCGATTGGCTACCTTGTCCTGACTCTGCCAATTACGCTTTGGACGCGGTGGCTCGAAACCCGGACTCGCTATGAGACTTAGGGCAAGGAACCTGTGCAAATCCTTTGGTCCCCAGATGGTCCTGAAGAATGTCGATCTCGATCTGGATCAGGTTCACACGCTGGCGTTCATTGGTCCTTCCGGCGGCGGCAAGTCTACGCTTCTGCGCATAATCGCCGGCTTGGAGAAGCCGGATAATGGCACTCTCTACTTAAACGATCGTGAAGTCATTTATAGTGAAAAAGCGTTAATGGCGCACCGGCGAACGGTTGGCACCGTTTTTCAGGCATTTAATCTTTTCCCTCATTTAAGTGCGCTGCAGAATATCACCCTGCCGCTCGAGAAAGTGCATCATTACTATCCCGCCGAAGCTCGCCAAGTCGCCGAAACCATGCTCGAACGTTTCGGATTATCGGAGCATGGTCATAAACCACCGGCGCAATTGTCGGGTGGACAACGACAACGTGTGGCAATCGCGCGAGCGATCTCCATCAGACCGAAGCTGCTATTGTTCGACGAACCGACTTCAGCTCTTGATCCTGAAATGACCGCCGAAGTTCTGGAGGTGATCGAAGAGCTGCGGGAAGAAGGACGTGACTTGGTGCTTGTGACGCATCAAATGGGATTTGCGCACCGAGTCGCCGACCAGATAGCGCTTCTTAGCGCCGGCCGAATTATCGAGTGCGGTCCGCCGGAACAGCTGCTCGACGATCCTCGCGCGGAGGCAACCCGCCAATTTCTCGCGAAGATTTTGAAATATTAGTGAGACAAGAATTGCAGAAGGGGCAAATGATTTCCGGTCCACCGGTCCTTTGAAGCTTGGTTTTTGCACACAGGCTCCAGACCTAGGTGGTTGCCCGAATCGCCTGCGCAACGAACCCGGCCGCATCAAGCGCCGTTCTGCCGACGGAGGGGATCGAACCCACACTCACTTGCGTGAACTGGATTTTGAGTCCAGCGCGTCTGCCAATTCCGCCACGTCGGCTTTCGTGAGGAGGAATTAGTAATCCGTTTGCCACCAAACGCAAGCCCCCAAGCAATACAGGAGTCAGGAGACAGGAGTTGCAGGGCCCAGCCAGGAGGACAGATGGGAACAATGCTTGGCAAACGACGTGTAGCCAAGTTGATTTCGTCGCGTACAGGCTCATAATACAATACAGACGCAAAAAGCGTCATCCCATTCTGGCCCTGAACTCCTGTCTTCAGTTTTTTAGCCTCCCCGGTTCCTGATTTGTTCCAGCGCCCAGCAGGCGTGTTCTGCAATGAGAGGATCGGGATCCGAGGCAAGCCGCATCAA
>JAFAQT010000081.1 GCA_019246215.1 Verrucomicrobiota bacterium | reverse complement strand
AGCCGGAGGGCTGAGTACTCTCGACCCTTCGGAGTCAAGAAGCATTTCAAACCTGGTTAACTTAGCGCCATTAGCCTTGACCCCGACCGACTTTTTAGGGGTACTACCCGAGTGCTTAAACCAGGATCCACGTGTTAAAAGATGAAGTACAAACACACAGAAGTGCTCCAGGTGACAAGCGCCATTATCAGACAGTTCAACCGTGACACTGGGTGGGTTGCAACGGGAGTTCTGGGTTGCGTCATTTTTGCGGCTCTCTTACTCGCCGTGCAAGAGCATCATCCGAGCACAGGGAAAGCGGACCAAGCCGGAAACGATCTCTTCCTGAATGCCTATCCCGCTACAATCGGGAGCGCGATTGCAAAAAGCTTAAGCGGCAAAATGGCTCCTGAACCCGAGGATAGTGTCGATGATGCGTCCGCTGGAAATTCAGCCAAAGGAACATCGGTTGTCCCGTTCCCGGACGAAATGAATCGCCAGGATGCGCTGCCGGACACAAGTTCGCGGCCGCCGCAAATTTTACAAAATTCTATTCGAGGCCTTCGACCAAAGGTCCGCAAAGCAAAAGAGAGGTCCTCCTCGCTGCTCGTAACCACCGATGTCAAAAGGCGATTGGTTGCGCTCTGGCATCAAAGCCTGGCGCAAAGTGAAAGGCCTCGAGGTTGGACGGCATTTTCGCGCTTAAGCGGAGGAATGAGAAAAAGAGCTGCCTACACCGCTGAGACGAATCGCCGATCTGCCCAGGATTGAGCAAGCATCGTTTCGCGCTGCGGTCAACGCGGCCCAGGGGAGGGGGTAAGGGATGGCTCCTTCGATTGCTCGGCGCCGGACTTAGAGGGATTCAATTTCTTCAATTGATCTCCGAGGTCGCGCACCTGACCCTCGAGAGTTTCCACATGTTTTTTGGTTTCCTGGCTGAGCTGTTCGCGCCGTGAAGTCAATTCCGGAAGAAAAAGCATGCCGCCCGCCCCAACCAGTATACCTAGTATAAATCCTAGCAATGCTCTCATGCAGGTCAACAGTAGCGGATTCTGCCAGGAAATCACGGCCATTTGAGGGGAGACGCATCAGGGTGTCAGCGGTTCTGAGACGGCTGGGCGGTTGGGTCCCTCGTTTTCCTGCAAACAATTGGCCACAGGCCCTGAGCGCTTCCTCTGCTGTGGCGACCTTCTCTGCGGCGATTGCACTAAAATTTAAATGTTTGGACATTCTCTGGAGTCACGATCGTCGCGGCGCCGAGGATGACTTCCCCATTTTCCCCAATCGTGTAATTGCCGAGACGGCCCGCCGCAAAGGTTTCGCCCTTCTTGCCTGTGATTTTGCCTTGGGCGTAGGCCTGAGCGGCGTAGTAAGTCAAATAGCCCAGGTCCTGGACATTCCACCAGATATCTTGCGCGCTGCCATCGAGAATGTACTTTTTCATCAGGCTCGCTGGCGCAAGGCCAGTGAGCTTGATCTTTTTTAGCAGACCGGCTTGATCGAGTGCGCGAGCAGCTGCCGGCAGACCAATCCCTGCAGGAATGATGATGCCTTTAAGATTCGGGAATGCTTGGACCAGCGCCAGAGCTTGTTGTTGATTTACTTGTTCGCTCTCCTCCCCATAGGCAACCTGCAGAAGCTTCATTTGGGCAAACTTTGGATTGCTCTCGAGTTCTTTTTTCATCGAGTCGATCCACGCATTCTGGTTAGTGGCGGTCGCAGTCGAAGACAGGATCGCGAAGTCACCGTGATAACCGATCAGAGCGCCCATGCTTTCAAGCATTTGTTTGGCCACAGTGTCGAAGTCAACCTGGTTCACAAAAATACCGCGAGCGCTCTTCGCAACATCCGAGTCATAGGACACTACGCGCACACCCTGCGCCTGTGCTCGCTTCAGAGCCGGAGCGACTGCGTTAGGATCATTGCCAGCAATTGCGATGACGTCGACTCTTTGAGAGACGAGATCGTTGATGAACTCGATTTGGGCATCACCTGTGGCGCTGGAGGGAGCTTCCTGGATGACCGTTCCGCCTATTTCCTTTTGCGCCTCTTCCGCACCCGATTTTGCCACTCCAAAGTAGGGATCGGTATCCAGCTTGGGGATGAAGCCGACAGTAGCCGCTTTGGCAGGTGCATCAGCGCCACACGTGATTGTCACGCAAAAAGCGCCGAGCAGAATTATGCTGCTAAGCAATTTGTTCATGTTTCGTTCCAAGGGTGAAATTTTATTCTTCGCGGGCGCCTGGCGGATCAGAGCCAACATCTGTCTCTGATTGCCGCCGAGCCATGGATCTGATTAGGCGCCGTGTTCGGATATTGTCGAGCACTTTCTGCAGGCTATTGCTCAGCAGCAGTGACAAGATAAGCAACAGCCCAATGGCGACACCTTGGCCGTCGCCCCCGATGCGATTGAGTCCAAGGACGTTGCGAACGATTGCCACCAACCCCAGCGCCCAAACAACCCCGATCAGGTTGCCGCGGCCTCCAAAGACGCTAATTCCGCCCAGAAGCGTAATTGTGATGACATCCAATTCAAACCCAAGAGCGTTATCTGCCCGGGCATTTGAGAGGCGAGCAGTGAATACAATACCCGCCAGCGCGCACATGAGTCCGGAGAGAACGAATAGCCCGAAGCGTAATCGCCGAACTCTGATCCCGGTGTAAAGAGCTACGGCCGGGTTTCCCCCGATTGCGTAGATTCGGCGGCCGAGAGCCGTACAGTGCAGAATCGTTGCAAAGGCAGGCGCCAGTACTGCAAAGGGAACAATGGTCCAAGGAACGGCAGTAGGGCCAACCGTATTGATGCCGAAACCGGTTAATTCCTCTGGAAGTTCGTTTACAGAGTGAGTTCCCAACAAAATATAGCCGATTCCTCGAAACAAGGCCATGGTTCCCAGGGTCACAAGGAGCGAAGGCAGATTAAGACCGGTGACCAGCAAGCCATTCAACGCGCCTGCGATGGCGCCCGCGCCGAACACGACGAGAATCGTCGCGGCGAGTGGCACGCGCGCCTGGAGGAGGACCCCGAGAACGACGCTGGTGAGCGCGAGAATACTCGCGACCGACAAGTCGATTTCCCGAGCAATAATTAGCAGCGTCATCGGGAGGAGCAGAATCGCCTTCTCGGAAACTCCGGCTGCCGCCTGGGATAGATTAAAAGCGCTGGCAAAGTGAGGGACCGAGATGGTCGCATAAGCGGACAAGCATGCAAATAAAAGCGCGAGGAAGGCATTCCAGCTCACCGATCGCTGAAGAATGATCCTGATCATATTTTTCCAATGTTTTCCGCCTTTCGAACAGACTGCCGCCCAACAAAAGCGTCGATTGTTATAGCACACAGGATTACCAACCCGTAAACCCCCTGCAGCCAGAGCGGATCTACCCTGACCAGTATCAGCCCGTTCCGAATAACAAGCAGGGTGAGACCGCCGAGCGCTATTCCCAGGACTGTCCCCGAACCGCCTCGAATACCGACACCACCGACCACGACCGCAGCGATGACGGTCAGTTCGAATCCAGAGGCGACTCGTGCGTCGATGGTGGCATAACGAGACGCCCACAGCGCACCGTCAAATCCGGCGAGCAAGCCGGCACAGGCAAAGGCCGCAAGGACGCGCCGTTGCACCTGTATCCCAATCAGTCGCGCACCTTCCGGGTTCGAACCGATCGCAAACAAGTCACGTCCAACGGACAGATACCGAAGCACTACTGCGAGGATTAGCAGTACTGTGACCGCGATGATCGCCAGGCAAGGAATCCCAGCAAGTGATCCAGTCGTGAGATCTAGCCATGCAGCCGGAACCTGGTCGGCGCTGATTTGCCTGCCATGGGCTACCAAACTGTCAAGACCACGATACAACGCCAGTGTACCCAGCGTGACGACGATTGCGGGCACCCCTCCCAAAGTCACCACCAGTCCATTGATGACTCCACACACCAATCCAACCGCGCAAGCCAGTACAACCGCGATAAGAATGTTCAGGCTCGGATGAGCGCGCAGCGCGTCTGCGGAGATATAGGCGGAGAGACCTATGATCGAAGCTACCGATAGATCAATATTTCGCGTAATGATGACGAGCATTTGCGCCGCTGCCACAATGCTAAGGAGTGCGGCATCCATCGAAAGCGCAACGAGATTTGAGCCGCTAAGCATCCGCGGGTTGATCGCGAAAACCGGTATCACTACAGCGCTCATCGCGATGAGGAGACCTAATTCGCGCCGGGCAAAGATCTTGCGACAAAACGAATCGAAGCCAAAGCTCAAGCCTTTGCGTTTGTCGCCCGGAAGCACCATCGCACCAGGAATGCCAAGCCCTCTGGTTTCGTCTCCAGGCGTTTCTTCAAAAATTCTTTGACCCGCATTCGCCTCGGTCGCAGCATGCATAATTTGCTCTTGTGAAGCCTCGTTGCGCCCGAACTCGCCGGTCACCCGACCTTCTTTGAGCACAAGAATACGATGACACATGCTGAGTAGTTCGGGTAACTCAGAGGATATGAGAATGATTGCGATGCCATAGCGCGCAAGATCGGCTATCACTGCGTGTACTTCCGCCTTGGTCTGCACATCCACGCCCTGAGTCGGCTCGTCGAAAATTATCACCTCAGGAGTCACGGCAAGCCATTTGGCCAACACTACCTTTTGCTGGTTGCCGCCGGAGAGCGTACTAACCGGCTGGTCGTACCGTTGAAACCGCAAACGGAGCCGGTCAAGGTGCGGCTTCACCAGATCAAGTTCCCGTTGGTTTTGCACGAGACCCATCCGAGTCGCCTGTTTAATTACCGGCAGGGAGGCATTTGTCAGAATGCTAAAATCCATGATCAAACTCTGTCCCATCCGATCTTCTGAGACATACGCGATCCCAGCTTTCATCGCTTCAGCCGGTGAACGGAACGAAGTCGGCGTTCCTGTGATGCGGACAGTTCCGCTCGTCGGTTGATCAACTCCAAACAATACACGCGCAATTTCGGTTCGACCGCTTCCTACCAACCCTCCAAACCCCAAGATTTCCCCTGTTCTAAGTGTAAATGAGACTTCCCTGAAAGCTCCCAGCCGCGTCAGTCTTTCCACAGTCAGGACCGTTTTGCCGAGTACAGAATCCAGAGTCGGATACATGTTTGAAAGCGAACGCCCAACCATTAACTGGACAGCTCGATTTCGAGGCATCTGATCAGCCTTAGTGACGGCCAATAACCGTCCGTCGCGCAGCACTGCAATCCGATCAGCGATACGATAAATTTCGTCCATCCGGTGGCTGACAAACATCATGGCCACTTGCCGCTTCCTTAGCGCACAAACGACCTCGAAAAGCCGATCCACCTCACGTTGAGAGAGTGCCGCCGTTGGTTCGTCCATAATCAGAACGCGAGCAGCGACCGCAAGCGCCTTGGCAATTTCGACGAGTTGTCGATCGGAGGTACGCAATCGGCCGAGCGACTCATTTGGGTCAATGGACAAACCGACCACGGCCAGCAACCTGCTAGCTTCGCGCCTCATGCCTGAGTGATCTAGCAATCCCCACCGATTTTTACGCGCGTCAGAGACAAAAATGTTTTCGGTAATTGATAGATGATCGAATAGGCCGGGATGCTGGTGCATAACGACAATCCCTTGCCGATGTGCCTCCAATGGAGAATGGAGATCCAAAGGAGATCCCTCCATGAGTATATGGCCGCGGTCCGGTCGATAGACACCTGCGAACAACTTAACGCACGTGCTCTTGCCTGCTCCGTTCTCGCCAAGTAACGCCAGCACCTCGCCCGACCTCAGCTCGCATGACACATCTTCTACGGCAACTGTCCCGCCGAACGATTTGCTGACGCCGCGCAGCTCAGCGATGATCGGGTGGTCCTGCAAATCGTTCGCCCGCTCTGGCATAGTCGTAAGCCGGCAAAATAGCGAACCGATCGGCGCGTGTCATTCCGGAAAAGTGTCTTTTGGGTCGATCAAGTGGCAGTTTCTCTCAGAGCTAATCGTGAAAGATCGAGGCGCCGAGACTCGTCCGAGCAGGGATTCGCAGATTCTGGCGCCGTTTCCGGGTATGCGGGCAGCGAGTCCGCTCCGAGAGGGGCGTGGACGCAGGTGGCTCAATTTCAAACGGGTCAAGGTTTGACAATCGGTGGCTCGCTCGGAGGCGCCGCTTGCTTCAGCGGTGCGTGTTGCCTCCTAGCAGGATACCATTTCCATTTACCGTCGACCCGATGCCAAATGCGCCGACCGTTGTCGTCGTCTAAAGGAGCGTCGCTTTCATTTTGGAGGCGACCATTTTTATTGATTGGTGTTGGCGATTCAGCGGGCGTTGGAGAAGGTGGAGATGCAGACTCTGGTGTGGGCGCCGGGGTTGCGGCCGGTAAGGGTTTGGCAATGCTCGTGATATTTTTTGTCACAGTCCAATATGTTGTGGGTCCGTCCACAAAACGAAACTCGGCCGGGCTTTCGGGAGTTGATCCAGTTGTTAATACTACGATATTTTTCTCGTCCCCTATTTGGTTTTTGATATGCCCATTATCAATTAGTTTAGCGATACCTTCGTTGTCGTGTTGTACCGACAATTTAACTACTTCGTTAAATGTCTGAACCGAATCAAAGTATACTGCACCGGCTGCTAATGTATCAGCGAAAACGGGTACCGCCGTGATGAATAACAACAGGAATAAAGACCCGGTGATCATGAGCTTTCTGCCAGTGACGACTTCACTTCTATCCATTTAGGGCTGTATGCAACAACTATTGGATTCACCTTAATCGCGACGTGCCAATGACAAAATCGAGATCTGAAAAAACGGCGCGGAAAAGCGTACTTTCACCTTGCAGAAGCTATACTGGAGCTAGCTATTGCGGCAATCCTATTAGCAATGGCTACTTTAAAAACTACCCCCTTCGTTTGACCTTTTCAGTCGGTATCTACCCGGATAGCCGATTTACCTCCGATCCAGCGCGGACCGCCTCGCCGCGGCTCATTTTTGAGTTCCATGGCGCTGAACCAGCCTCGGACTTGGCTCACTGCGTTTTCTGCTCCGCAGACCAGGCACTGTAAGAAGAACGTTCCCGGCCCTTGCGGCGTAGGTGCTGTAGTGTCTAGCGACGCAAGGACAGTAATGGACGAAGTCTTTTGCGGCGACCGCGTCACCAGGGGATCACTTGCGCTCATCGAACTCGATCGGGAGCATTATCAGACCGGGGCCTCTTCGACGGGGGTACCCCAGGAAATGGGCGCTTGATGCTACGTTCTTTGCCGCAGCAATCGCTCAGATAGGGTGCTCGCAAGTCTAGCCCAGGTCCGAGACTGGTTGAGTGGCGCCCAGAGTTGGCGATTTTGGAAGGGGCGCGCGGGAATTGATCCTTTTTCCTTTCGCGCCTCCCCTCGGCAGTGGTCTCATTATTCAATTGAGTAGGCCGTGGAAAACTGAATATTCTGACTGCGCCTGTCTCAATGCATCCGTTCACTGCGGCGGTGCGAATCCGTAAGTGCAATGAAATACTTCGCCCTACAGGATCTCTTCGGATCTGATAATATCCCCGTTTGCGCGTCAGGAGCGAACGTTCGGTGAGCGAGAAACAGAAACGCGGGATATTGAGGAGGATCCTGGACGTGGCACTCCCAGTGAGTCTGGAGTCCATCTTTCAGATGGCTTTCAATGTCGTCGACCAGATCATTGTCGGTATTCTTGGCGCCACCGCAGTTGCGGCGGTTGGTCTGTCCAATAGCGTAGCGGCAATTGCTATCCTCTTGTGCGCCGCAATCGGGACCGGCAGCGGCGTGTTGATTGCGCAGGCCTATGGCCGCAAGGACATGGAGGATGTTTCAAGGACCGCGGCGATTGGCCAAACCATGGCAAGCAGTTTCGGCACGCTGATAGCCATGCCCTTGATTCTGTTCTCCAAGCCTCTGCTAATTGCGCTCGGCGCTCACGAGGAAGTGGCGGAAGTTGCGAATGGGTACTTCAGATTTTTCGCAGCCTCTCTGCCGCTCATGGTTTTGAATACCGTCACCAGCGCCGCCTTCCGTTCGCTTAACGATTCAAAGACACCGATGGTTATCACGATTGCCTCGGTTGTGCTGAACACCGGGTTGGGATTTGCGTTGGTGCTCGGCTGTGGGCCGATCCCGAAACTCGGCGTCACGGGAGCCGGGTTGGCTACGTTCATCTCCCAATTCTGTCGTTGCGTTGCGCTGGTGGGCACATTTTATCGTTCCAAAGAGGGCGTGAAATGGCTTTGGCCGGTTCCAAGTGGAGAAGTCAACTCGACTTCAGGCAAGCTCATCAAGTTGACCTTTCCTATCGCAGTCTCCGAGGTGCTTTGGGGAGCCAGCAGTTTCATTTACGCATTGGTGTTCATCCGGCTGGGAACCAGCGCGCTGGCGGCGAGTCAAATCGTCATGACGATCGAAAATATCTTTATCGTCGCAGTTGCCGGTTTGGGACCAGCCGCGGTTGCAGCCGTCGGGCAGAAGCTTGGAACCGGATCCGTGCAGGCGGCGAAGCAACACGCAAGCGTGGTTCTGAGACTCGGCCTCCTCTCTTCGATCTTTGTAGGGGTCCTCTTCGCCGGAGTGAGCCTTTTCGTTTCACTGCTCTACCCCAACGTCGGTGCTGAGGTGGTGCGCTTCGCCGTTTGGGGAATACTGATTCTGGCATGTTTTCAGCCGCCCAAAGTATTGAACGGCATCTTTGGCAACGGCCTCCTGGCAACAGGCGGCGACACTAAGTACGTTTTAGGGGTCAACCTTGTGGGCACCTACGGGATCGGGCTGCCACTGGCGATCTTCCTCGGATTGTTCACGAACTTCGGTCTTTTTGGCGTCTTTTTAGCTAAAGGCGCCGATGAGATCACAAAGTTAGTCCTCTTTTTTTTCCGCTACCGCACTCCTGCCTGGTACAAAAACTCTCAGGATCAACGTGCCGCTGTTGAGACTAAAGTCAGCTAGTCAGCGTTGCTCAGCCATCCCGGAAAATTCGTCAGACCTTTCCCACCCGCCGCTTTTAAGTCCGGCGACCGGACGGGCGCGAATTTTGCAGTCTCAATATCAAGCGCCAGACTTAGGCAAATCTCCGAGGGTACTCTTTCCCTGCTCGGTTTTGGTTTCGAGTGCAATGCGAAGCTCCTCCGCCTTGGCATCGGCGGCAGCCTTCGCCTCTTTTTCAGCTTTGTTGCCCTCAGGGGATTCGTCTCGAACAACCGGTTCCTCAGCAGATCTAATTTCGTCCATGCGGGTCTCCTGACCAATCACTGACTGTTTCACTTAAGGGCAAATCCTCGCACGTTATCTGCAAACGGCAAATATTGCGGTACGCAAACTCTGATCGCGTGAAACACCCTGCAATACTGAGGGGAATCTGACCCGCGAAAATGCGGCTCAATTTCGGGGGATCTTCGCTCGGCGATTACTACGGCGAAAGAGACGATAAGATTCCTCCACACGACCAAACCTGCACTTCCTCGCGAACGGATCTACAAGTGTGGACGAAAGACTTATGGAACCTCCTGATGAAACAAAAGAGCCGTTTGATCGCGATGCCGAAAGGCTGGCACTTGCTCTTGAAGCAACTGACTTCGGTTTCTGGGATTTCGATCTGGTCAATCTGAAAGGTTCTTTCACAAAAGCGTGCGGCGAAATTTTTGGGTTACCTCATGCGGTCGAACCGGGTGAGATCACTTATGCAGAATGGCTTGAAGCGATTCATCCAGAAGATCGCACTCGAGCACACGAAGCGGCGACGGCGGCACAGGATCCCACCGGAGACGGCATCTATGAGATAGAGCTTCGCGTTCGTCATCCAGATGGATCGGTACGTTGGGCTACCGCCAACGGGAAAATGTATTTCAGCGACGGCGCAGGCTCCGGAGGGGAACAGCAACGGCGAGCCGTTCGCTTTATCGGGATTGTCAGGGATGTGACTCAGCATCGAGTTCAAGAACGGACCATTGCTGAAAACGAACAGAGATTTCATCAAGCGATTCATCAGGCTCCAATTCCGATCATGGTCACCGGGGACAAAGGGGAAGTTGTGGAGCTCAACCGAGCCTGGCAGGAGATCACGCATTACAGCCCGGGCGAAGTTGTGACGATGGCTGCTTGGTCTTCTCTCGCATGGAACGAAAAAGACGCAGCGCTCCTCGAGACGGAAATCAGGAGACTGCGGGAAGGAGTGGGCACCAACTTTCCGCTCAAGCTGCCAACGCGGACCAAGAACGGCGAGCTCCGCTCGTGGCTGCTTTACGCGGTCAACTTGCATCACATGCATAAGCCGACGATTATGTTTTCCGCCTTGGATGTGACCGCGCGCGAAAAGGCGGAAGCTGACAGAGACCGTCTTTTGTTTCTGGAGCAACAGGCACGCATGCAAGCCGAAGCGTTCAGCAGATCGAAAGATCAATTCATTGCTACTCTCAGCCACGAGCTGCGAACGCCGCTCAATGCGATCGTCGGATGGACAAACCTCGTTCGCCAGTCGCTCGCGCAGCGTGAGCTGGTCGATCAAGGACTTGAGATCATCGAACGAAATGCTCGACTGCAGACTGAATTGATCGCGGACTTGCTTGACCTTTCCAGGATCGCTTCAGGGAATGTGCGAGTCGAAATGGCGCCGGTCGATTTACCGCTGGTTTTAAACGAGGTTGTTCAGAATCTTCGGCCTACAGCGGTAGAGCGGCAACTCGAATTGCGGACCGTGATCAGTGACGACGAGACCGAAATAAGAATCATGGGAGACAAGGCCCGCCTGGCGCAAGTTTTTTCGAATTTGACGAATAACGCGATTAAGTTTACGCCCGCCGGAGGTCGAATCGATGTTCGCGTCAGAAAAGACTCCCCCTATGTTAAAGTGATCGTGGCGGATACTGGCCAGGGGATCGCTCCGGATTTTCTTCCTCGCCTTTTTGAAAGCTATAGTCAAGCCGATCACAATGCGCGCTGGCAGCGGGGTTTGGGGTTAGGTCTAGCGATTTGCAAACATCTGGTAAATTTGCAGGGCGGAGAAATCTCTGCCGCCAGTGACGGTTTGGGCAAAGGTGCAACCTTCACCGTGAAATTCCCGTTATTCGAGACGAGTGTTAGGACGAGCAGCGCGCTGCCTGAGTCACCCGTCTTCTCTTCACCCACAAAAAATTTGGTGCCGGACAATCGATTCAAAGGAGTAAAAATCCTTTTGCTGGACGATAATGCCGACGCTCGCCTTTTGTTGGAAACTATCTTGAAGCGGGTGGGAGCAAGTGTCACAGCGTGTGAGTCTGGCAAGCATGCGCTTGAGGCAATCAGAACGTTTCGTCCAGATGTTGTGATTTCAGATATTCTGATGCCGGAGATGGATGGATACGCCTTTATGCGTGAATTACGTGCTCTCGGACCTGCAGAGGGAGGAGAGATTCCCGTGATTGCCCTGACGGCATTTGGCCGCGGTAACGAAAGAGATCGAATTGACCAAGCTGGCTTTCAGCTGCACATTTCAAAACCGATCGAACCGGCAGAACTCATTCGAGCAATCTCCGACTTGCTCCGACGCAAGGAGTAGCAAAGAAAGCAGACCACTGCGTAATCTGTGGTTCTAACCTCTATCGCTCAGTGCGAGACACTTTGGCTATTGAAATTTTCGCCAACTCTGGAGGAATCTCTACGGCAGCTTGGCCAGCGACTCTTCACCTAGACGCTTGGTCCTGGGGTCGTCTTTTTCCGTTTCCCGCACCGCCAAGCCCTTGCTG
The DNA here is from genome assembly GCA_019246215.1 of Verrucomicrobiota bacterium. GTDB lineage: Bacteria > Verrucomicrobiota > Verrucomicrobiia > Chthoniobacterales > JAFAMB01 > JAFAMB01. The sequence goes on along the minus strand of JAFAQT010000081.1, from coordinate 448 downwards.
ATGAGATTTCGTGCTTCGTCGGTCCGTCCCATGTGCGCGTAAACCCGTCCCAGCTCTATGTAGTGCATGAGTCGGTCAGGATTAAGTTCAAGCGCTTTCTCGAAGCATCGGCCGGCCTCTTGGCAGGTAGAGTCCGGCAGCTTACCAATCTGGGCCATGGCCTCGTTCGAACGCATTCACATCGGCTAGGGCCACGTGCCAGCGACCCAACACGTGTCAAGCCAAGTCACTGCTCGGATTCAGTTTGATCGCTTTGTCGGCAGCACGCTTAATGATGCGAAGCTTCGAACTTTTCCCGGTTGCCTGCGGCCCCTTCATTGCTTGCGCACGGATTTCGGCGGCCTGATCAGTCGTTCAAGCTGTGGAAGTTCGGACTCGATCAGGCGGCCCACATTAAGGAGTGCTGCTTCACTCATCCTGGGTCCCACCAGTTGCAGGCTGGTGACCG
>JAFAQT010000078.1 GCA_019246215.1 Verrucomicrobiota bacterium | reverse complement strand
TCTCCGGAAACTATTTTTCCTCCTCATCGATTGAAACGGCTGGACCGTTACGCGCAGTTCTCGGTGGCATCGGTCAAACTCGCACTCGATGACAGCGGACTGGACTATTCCCCCAATGTTCCTCAGAACCGCGTGGGTGTCAGCTTTGGAACCGCGCTTGGAGGCGTCGCAAACGCAGAGAATCAGCACGAAGCCTTCGTGCATGGTGGACCGAAGTTGGTCCGACAAACGCTTGCCTTACAGGTTTTTGGCGGCTCCGCACATTGTAACACGGCGATCGAGTTCGGATTTCGGGGCGTCGGGACCACCAACTCCAATAGCTGCGCCAGCGGTAACGTCGCAATTGGAGAGGCAGTCCGATATATCCGCGAAGATTGGGCGGATGTGATGGTAGCCGGCGCGGCCGAAGCCCCGCTCAGCCCGCTGACCTTCGGGGCGTTTGCCTTTATCCGCACAATGAGCCGGGCGCATTCATCGGTTGCCTGTCGTCCATTCGACCAGAATCGCGACGGATTCGTGATGGGCGAAGGCGCCGCCAGCTTGATCCTGGAAGAGTACGAACACGCAAAGGCGCGCAACGCAAGAATCTACGCCGAAGTGATCGGGTACAGTCTAAATAACGACGCCTTCCACATGACGACCCCTCTGCCGACAGGCGACTCTTGTGTGAGAGCGATTCGTGACGCATTGCATTATGCGCGGATCAACGCGGACGAGGTCGATTACATCAATGCTCACGCCAGCTCGACGCAACTCAACGATGCGAACGAAGCGTTCTGCATCAGGAAAGTGTTCGGTGAACGCACCAAAGCCATCCCTGTCAGCGGAACCAAGGCCTACTACGGACATCCCTTGGGCGCGAGCGCAGCCATCGAAGGGGTGCTCTGCGCCCTGGCAATTCGCGATCGACTGATCCCACCGACTCTGAATTATCGAACCCCCGATCCAGCCTGCAACCTGGATGTTGTGGCGAACGAACCCCGGGAAGGTGATCTGCGATACATATTGAGCAACGCCTTCGGTTTCGGCGGAATCAACTCCTGCGTGATCTATAAGAAGATTTAAAATAAACCACCAGATTTCAGGGCGGGACTGAGCAGACGATTGAAGCCAGGGAACTTGGCTCCGCTCATCTACGAACATTGACAACTTAGTCACAACACCGGCGAAATCTCCACCTTCGGAGCTGTTCGTTGCAATCTTCCGATCGAAGCGATAGCGTTTTCAACTTCTGCCCCTGAAATTAAAGCGCTGAATTTGACCTTCGAGCTGTAGCTCTCTCCGCCGTTGAGTTTCGGAACCCGTCCGGCATCGCGCTCCACCGGTTTCGGCAAAGGGAAACTCGTGGCGGGTTCCAATCCTGTCACATATCCGCTTTTCGCCGTCGCTTCGTTCTTCCAAAGCGTCATGAATGGCAACTCGCGAATGTTGAAGGAAACTAGCGCTCCCTTTGTGCCGTCCGCGGATTTCAGCAATGCGTCTGTCATGCCGGCATCGTCAGCGTGGAGTTCCATCAAATAAACCTCCTCGGTGTAGCCGGGTGGATGAGGGCCGGTGTAGACGTTCCAGGCTTTCATCTGTCCTTCAGCGGCGCGCGAATCACGCGGTGCCACTTTCTTAACCGGTGCAATGAATTGTGCGCCGGGTCCGAGCAACGGAGGACCGAAATTCGCATGATAAAGGCTTTCCATCTCTTGGGGAGCGTCGGAGAGATTTGTGACCGTGTCATCGAAACTGAGGGCGGGTTTGCCAATTTCGGTCGAGATTTCCGTTGTCAAACGGAGTTGTGGCCCGAACATGAGCGACTCGTCCACCACTCCCCGAAGAACGATCCGCGGCACCGGCGCAAGCTCGATCCGGACCTCGACGTAACTCGCTGGAAGGTAATTGATCCGACCATGCAGCGTGTGCGTCCGGTTGCCATCCTGGCACGGTGGACCAATCGACTCCAGGCCGCAGCGCGAGACCCATTCACCAAAACCGTTCAACCAGCCGAGACCGCCGCGCTCTGCCAGATTTACAAATTGCGGATGGACAATTTCCGTCACCGGCGAGTCCCATCCAAGTCGGAGATCTCCGACATTGGCCTTCCAGACCTGAAAACCGCGAGTCGGCGCCACCGTGAATTTCATGACACCGTTATCCACATCGATGATTTCAACACCTTCTTGTCTGCCTCCTGCCAAGACTCGTTTGCTAACGCTCCATTTAGCTCCATCTGGAGCAATTCCAGCCTCTTCTGAGCTGATTTTCCATTCTTTGACAGAAACATTCCTTGTCGCATCAGTGAGTAAGATTGGATCCTCAATTGCGTCGTGTGCCATCACTCTTCTCCGGTTAATCTTTGTTAACGAAAGATCAGCAGATAGCCGCATTTTTGGAAAGCTCGGATTGCCTCTCGCGGATCCAGGTTCAAGGCTGGGAGGTCGGACGCTGTGCACAGGGCTGCGGCGTTCAATTGGGCCTCGAGTCGATCTCTGATTGCAAGTGCAGCCGTCTGTTAGCTTTGCTTCCCTCTGTTCAAATCCTCTTCTATCCTTCTGTAATGTTTGATTCAACTCGCTCACCTGAAGCTGAACCACTGATCCGCGCGATCGCCATGCCCGCGGATGCCAATCCTTCCGGAGACATCTTCGGTGGTTGGCTGATGTCGCAAATGGACCTCGCAGCAGCAAACGCGGCGAGCCGGCGGTGTCGCGGCCGTTGCGCGACTGTGGCCGTGGACGGAATGATTTTTCATCGACCGGTCTTCATCGGTGATGAAGTGAGTCTTTACGGCAGCATTGTGAAGGTCGGCAGAACTTCGATCACCATCCGAGTGGAGGCCTGGCGTCGAAGTCGAACTGATGACGCAAAGAACAAGGTCACCGAGGCGACGTTCACCTTCGTCGCCACGGACGAGAATCGAAGACCGAGGCCGGTGCCGCCGGAATGACTAACATCCTTTCACGACTTGGGCCGGTTAAAATTGACCCCCTGCGGCGGCAGAGCTAATCTATCCGTGCACCAGACATCCTATGAGGCCTCTGCCCGCTTGGGTTCTATGGATTGGGGCCGGGTTGCTCGGCCTTGCGGAAACTCCCGCGGTTTATTCCCAGCAGATCAACCCGCCATTCGGTCTTCATTGGGCCGAAGGACAAAAGCAAATTGCGAAGGTCATCGATCATGCCGGCGCTCGGGTCGTCGACAAGGGAGTTGTGCTAGGGCGTGAGGCCTGGACCATCGAAGGACTGATCCAACCTGCTCTTCAGCGCACTATTCTTTACTTCGGCACCGATAAGAGCCTTGTAGAAGTCGAACTCCAGTACCAGCATCCCGACTGGGACCTCGTCGCATATGAGGAATTCCTCAACGGCGCGCGCCAGCGGTTGGAAGCCAGGTATGGACCAGCCACGGTGTTAGCCAAGGACAAAAAGCCGGAAGGAGACATTATGCAGACGATTGTCGGATACCAGTGGCAGCAACCGTCCGGAAGTATCCAACTTTTTTTCTTCTCTGCTGAACGCAACAACGACGTTTATCGATCTGTCAGCCTTCATTACCGGGCCGGGTGACTGGCGGCACGAACGCATGCACCAGCCGATCCCTCGAGATCTCTCCAGAACGCTACCCGCTTTGCTTCCATCACCAATGACACTGAACCACTCACGACCCCGCCTCAGCGGTCGTCCAAGCCGAGCCGGAGTTTCAATTCGCTGCGCCCTAATGAGGTGATTTGAACTGCTCGGCTTTCTCGCACATGTTCGATCCAGCCCTGCTCAAAAAGATACTCAGTTAGCGCCGATCCGAGTGCGCCGGCGATATGATTGCGCCGTTCGCTCCAATCGAGGCATTGTCGGGCGAAGACGCGGCCGGACTTTCGCAGGTCCTCGATGTCTATTCCTAGCTCGGAAAACCATTGCGCCCCCTTCTTAGTGAGTTGGTAATCTCGACCTACCTCCCGCAATAATCCCCGACCGACGATCGCTTCTGCGATCCTCACACCCATGGTCCCCGCGAGGTGATTGTAACAGGTGCGAGCAATTTGAATTGGGCTTTTCGGTTCAGGGCGGCCGATTTTGAGCGGAGTGAACCTGGCCATTGATTCGAGCAGTTCAGCAACCCGAGCGTTTGCGATCCGATAGTAACGATGGCGCCCCTGCGGGATTACCCGGAGCAGTTGACCCTCGGTGAGTTTGGCGAGATGCGAACTTGCGGTCTGGCGCGTAATTCCCGCTCTCTGCGCCAATTCAGTGGCAGGCAGGCTCCGCCCGTCGAGAAGTGCAATCAGAATCCGACCTCGTGCAGGCTCGCTGATAAGGGCAGCCAGAGAGGAGATATCCGGTTCCATACCGATCGATAACATCAAGCGCGCTACTCCACACTTCGATATGCAACGAATTGTTCGGGACGTATCGCGAGAGAAAATAGGTTATGAGCCCAATGACACCCGCAAATTCGATGGAAAGCCCGCATCGCAGCAAGACAAACGCGAACGATCCAGCTGCTCCGGAGCGACCGGCACGCTCCACAGCGTGGATTATAGCGGCTAGCAGCTTTGCTTTTGCGGTAATCCAGCTCGACGTCACGATCGTCAATGTAGCCCTCCCGAGAATCGGTGCTGATTTGAGGGCCACGGTGGCCGAACTGCAGTGGGTGGTCGATGCGTACACGCTCGGTTTTGCGGCACTGCTTCTTTCGGCCGGAGTCGTCGTTGATCGGCTAGGTGCAAAACGAGTCTTCATCGGCGGGTTTGCAGGGTTCGGCGCCGCCTCGCTAGCCTGTGGTCTGGCGCACGGGCCCGGCTTTCTCAATGCCGCCAGAGCCCTTCAAGGAGTTGGAGCGGCCTTGATGGTGCCAAGTTCACTCACCATCCTAAATAACGCCTGCGATCACGACTCGCGCCTGCGCGCCCGGGCGATCGGTATCTGGACTGCGGCTGGAGGTGCGGCCATCGCCGCCGGGCCCGTGATCGGCGGTTTCCTCCTGGCTGGGCTGGGATGGCGCAGCATTTTTTTTGTCAATCTACCGGTCTGCGCGATTGGTCTTGGATTGACGTTGCGATGTGTACCGCCATCGCAAAGAAACGAAAACAGCCATCGTTCCTTCGATCTCGGCGGACAGGCGCTGGCAATTCTCGGGCTTAGCGCGTTCCTCGGCGCGGTGATTGAGGCTCGTCCATTCGGGCTCAGTCATCCGATCGTCTGGATAGGATGCCTTCTGGCATTCGGCGCAAGCGTGGCCTTTGTCGCAGTCGAGGCGCGAACCGCATCGCCGATGCTACCGTTACACTTTTTCGGGCAGCCGGGATTTACGCCAGCAGTCGTTTTTGGCGTATTGGTCAATTGTTCTTATTACGGAATAATTTTCGTTCTGAGCCTCTATCTTCAGAAGGCCCTGGATTTTTCATCACTCCAAGCCGGCTTCGCTTTCCTTCCGCTTACCGGCACGTTCATTGTGTCGAACATCGCGAGTGGCTGGCTGATCGGACGAACCGGTCCGCGTGCGCCAATGCTCTTCGGTGGACTCATTGGCGCTGCAGGATTCGGTTTGCTCTGTCGGTTGGGAAGCCGGACAACGTTTTTTGATATGTTACTCCCTTTCGTTCTCATCCCGGCCGGGATCGGACTCGGCGTACCGGCAATGACCACCGCCATCCTATCAAGTGTCGATCGTGCATGGTCCGGCACGGCTTCGGCCGTGCTGAATGCGGCTCGGCAGGTTGGGGGCGCGATTGGCGTCGCCGCGTTCGGCGCGCTGGTAAGCGGAGTCGCGGCGGAACAAATTATTTCCGGACTGAATATCGCAGCCGTGATCGCCGCGGCCTTACTGGTGGCTGCAGCGATCTCAGCCCTGATCGTTCCGTAGCCAGCCCGGAAAATATCCGGGGCAAAGCGCTCGTGATATTTTCGCGCTGCGCGCTTCAGGCAATCCGACTCCAGAGTCCAGGCAAGGGGCCGTTTCGGCCACGGACCGGATCGGAATCAGGAAAGGCCAGTTTGGCCATCCGCTCAACCATCGCTGCCGTGGGCGCCTCTCGGCAGATGTCCCAAGCCTGCGCGGGCGGATAAGCTCCGACGACTAGAAAGTCTGATGTGGCGTGGAGGCGGCAATGGCCCGTGCCCACAGGGAGGACTGCAACATCGCCGCCTCGGACGTTGATCTCACGACCTCCGGGGCCGCCGAGCATCAGCCTTGCCTCGCCGGCCGCAAACCCAAGGACCTCATGCGCGGTAGAATGATAGTGATGGTAGGGATAAACGCTATTTCGCCATTTCGCCGGCCATCCATTACTCTCGAAGTGCACTTCGAAGGTCGAAGCTGTTTCATCCCCACCTCGCCCTGTAATCACGCCCCGATACAAGAGAACAGGAAGGACCGGGTTGTTTGGGACCCAATCGTTCGCAAGTAGCAGGAAGGATTCTGGCTCCGCGGTCGATTTTCCTTCCTCGGCGAACGCTTTTGCACCCACGAGTGACCCTACTGTACCAGCGGCTATGACTTTCATGAAAGCGCGAAGTGCTATGTCTGCCATGAAGCTTTCCAGTTTGTGATATCCCAATTATCTCGCGTACGCCAAGGGTGCTCCCATTTCCAACAGCAAAAACCGCCACACCATTCATTTTACGGGAACTTGGCGGTCATCCCCTCTGTGGAGTCGGGTTTTCTGCAGGTTTATCTCTTTTCCTCGTTTTCAGGTCAAAGCAAATCGGCGATGCCCCGCAGCGCTTCGCGCATGGCTGCGTAACCGAAGTGGCCTTGTTCGACCAGAACGAATCGAGACTGCGGCCAGAGCTGCGCCAATCTCCTGAGCACAGAGGCCGGGACAATCGTGTCATAAGTCCCGCCGATAATAAGGACACGTTCCCCCGCGCACGTCGGTCGACCGTGCAAAGGAGAAGTTAGATGCGCGTGCCGCCTGGAAACGCCCCGCTCAATCCCGGCAGCCAACAGAGTTTTTCGAATTCTTGTGGAGGCAGGACTTTCCCAAATCGCGTGCTCGATATCCACAATCGGCTGCAAAAGCGTCACAAACCGGAATTCGCTTTCCATGAAACTCACCA
>JAFAQT010000204.1 GCA_019246215.1 Verrucomicrobiota bacterium | reverse complement strand
GGTTTTCCCACCCTCTGCGACCCGCTATGCTTATTTGTGCACTTTTGTGAGTCGACGATTTAGCCGAAAATCACCGAAAGAGGATGTCAAACGGAAATTTGCTCTCGGCATGCAAAAAATTGGAACTCCTCTTAACCTGCTTCGGAGGCTTCGCCAAATTTTCTTGTCGCGCTTGTGCAACAAATTCGACCGCTCACATTAGCCCCATTACAAGAAGCGGAAACGTCACGCCGTTTCGGACAACCCTGGAATCGCGCGGAACGGAATGGATGTGTTATTGGGTTTGTTATTACCGAGCCCAACACAGCAAGTTACTGATTATCGAAGACTTGGAGGCGAGGGGAGTCGAACCCCTGTCCTTAAAGCCATCGTTCCAAGCCTCTACATGCGTAGCCGATCTTAATAGAGAGTGAGTTTAGCGGATCGGCGCGCTTCGCCCACTCTTGTGTCCACGAAATAACTCTCGTCCTCCGGCGCGGTCACACCGCCCTCGGACCAGCCTGCTGTCGTCGCATCCAGCCTTAGCAGGCATCCGGCTGGACACGTCACGGTTTAATTAGGCCGCGAGAGCGAGATCGTTAGTCTCAGCAGTTATTTTTTTGACTCGATTTTTTACGAGGCCAACGAGTCTTCCTCGGCATGCCACCTGGATCTCAAACCCTAAGTCGAAACCAGTACGCCCCCAATCAAATGGGCCCCCCATAATACCCCGTCGCTGCCGCGAAGGCAAATGAGGTAGTGGTCCGTTCCAGTGTCAGTGTCGGTTGCGAGCGCCAGTTATGAATCCGGACCCGACGAGAAATTGGCAAGAAAACAAGTCGTATCTCTGTCCGAGAAGCGGCGGGGGAAAGGCGCGCCTCGGGCGAAAGCTCTTACGGGCAGTGGCAACTGACACTGACCTGACACTGGCACTGTCAACTGGCAATGCCAACCTCCTCAGATTTCAAATGCGAGGGCGTGCTCGCCGCGGCTTTCGTCGAGGAGATCTTGCAGGGTCTTCGAGCTGAACAAATCGCGAATCATTTCGCGTGTTTGTTGCATCAAAGGGCGCAGCGGGCAGTGGAGAGGGTCTGGGCATCCGCAAGGGTCGGCTGAACGCTCCAGGGCGCACGGGAGAGGAGCGATGGGGCCGTCCAGCAGCTCGACGATATCCAGAACGGCAATGTCGGAGGGCCGTTTACGGAGCGAATAGCCGCCTCCTACTCCTCGTTTGCTGCTCAAGAGGCCTTCGTTTCGGAGGTGCAACAGGATCTGCTCGAGAAATTTAACCGGGATATTTCCGCGCTCAGACAGTTCCTGGATCTGGTGAATCTTTTCTTCCTGATCTCTGGCGATGAGCAACAGCGCTCTGAGGGCATATTCCGCTCTCCTGGAAATCCGCATTATGAGTAATAAACCGTAAACCCCAAAATTATCTAGAGTATTTCCGAATAAGGTGCCGGCGGCACGTTCTCCCTGGACCTGCAAACGAAAGGCGTGCAGCGTTCGTCAGTTATGCTTTATCCCCCCGTCCCAATCAGTTTTCTCGGCATCGGGCTGATGGGTAATCCGATGGCGATGAATCTTGTCAAGAGCGGTTACCAAGTCACGGTCTGGAATCGAACTGCAAGCAAGGCTCGTGAACTTATGAGCGCCGGCGCGAAGTTAGCCAAGTCACCTGCCGACGCTGTTCGCCAAGCAGAAGCTGTGGTGCTTATGCTCGAGAATGGAGCAGTCGTCACAGATATACTCTTCAATCAAGGCGTCGCGGAGGCCTGTCGCACAGGAGCTCTGTTGATTGACATGAGTTCCATCGCGCCCGCGATCGCAGAAGATCACGCCCGGGTCCTGGTGAGATCCGGGCGCCGGTACATTGACGCTCCGGTTTCCGGCGGAACAGTTGGCGCGGAGCAGGCTACACTTGCGATCATGGCTGGAGGCGACGAAGCGGATGTCGCGGATGCGGGTGCCATTTTCGCGTCGATGGGAAAAGTGACACACGTCGGGCCGCACGGGAGAGGGCAACTCTGCAAGCTGGTCAATCAATGCATTGTCGCAGTCACGATTGGCGCAGTTGCGGAAGGACTTACCCTCGCCAAAGCCGGGGGTGCGGATCCTGCCCAGGTTCGTAAGGCGATCATGGGAGGGTTCTGCGAAAGCCGGATCCTGGAGCTTCATGGTCAACGGATGATCGACAGGAATTTTGTTCCAGGCGGCTTTATAAAGAATCAGATCAAAGATCTGAAGGCCGCGCTCGAAGTAGCCGGAAACGTCGGGCTAAAGCTGCCTTTGACCAGTCAAGTCTGCGATCTGTTCGTCGCTCTTGCCCAAACTGGGAAAGAGGAGCTGGACCACAGTGCATTGATTCTGCAAATCGAGACAATGTACACTGGCCCGCAATAAAGAAGCCCGGACTTACAGGAGTACAGGAGCGGCAGAATTCTGCGCCTGGAGCGCCCTCGGTTCCTGATCTATTCACCGGGGGTCCGCGCTGATGTGGTTGTCGGGCAACCGAGAATTACTTTTTAAAAACTGTTCTCATACATTTCAGCCACTCGGTCCCATGAATATTTCACTTCAACTTGCTGACGGGCTTCGTGACTCATCCGGGTCCAGAGCTCCGGATTCTGGTACAGGTTCACAATCGCTGCAGCGATTTTTGAAGCGCTCTCGCGCGGGTCAAAGAGCAGGCCGTTCCGCTC
>JAFAQT010000203.1 GCA_019246215.1 Verrucomicrobiota bacterium | reverse complement strand
TCCAGATATGGGCACTTTGCTCCCGCGCTTGAAAAACAGCAAAAATGACCTAGGGCGACATCAACCTTATATGCGAGACGGTGCACTAGCAGCAGAGCTCTGCGTCACCATTTCCGATCGCATGTACCGAGCGCAGCGCTTCCGGCCTTTCATCCCGCTCTGGGCACTCCTGCTACTCTTCACATTTCATTCCCGGGCAGATGATCGGATGAGTCCTTCGGTCAGCCAGCTCATCATCGGACTTGCGCCTACCTGGGATAGTGCGAATGGAAAACTTCAGCGGTTCGATAAGACCGTGCAGGGTTGGCGCCCGGCTGGTCCACCCGTTCCGGTACTTTTCGGAAAATCCGGATTAGCCTGGGGGAGAGGTTTGATTAACGAACAAGATCAAGCTCCTGTAAAGATGGAACATGATCATCGGGCTCCCGCCGGCGTTTTCCGGATCGGCATGATCTACACCTATGATCGATCCTTGCCGCCCGGTGCAAACTACCCATTCCACACCGTCGAAGAAGGCGATGCCTGGGTGGACGATGTTCGAAGCCCTCATTACAACGAGCACGTAACCGTGGACGCAAAAAATCCGCCGCCCTGGTTCGAAAAACAAAAAATGCGCCGGGGTGACTTTGCCTACCGCTGGCTGATCGAAATTCGGCATAATGCCGATCCACCAGTGCCAGGACATGGGAGCGCAATCTTTTTTCATATACGGCGAGGACCGAAGCGCCCCTCGACTGGATGCACCACGATGGCTGAAAAAGATTTGGTGGAATTAATCCGCTGGCTCCGCGCAAGCGCGAACCCTGCCTATGTCTGCCTTCCACGGCTCGAGTACCTGAATCGATGGAAGATCTGGGGGTTACCAGATCCAGCGTCCACGGGGCTATTTTAATAGATCGCAATAAAAAAGGGGATAGGATAAGAGCTCCCCGTACGGCTCGACCCCTGGCGTGTTGGAATCTCGCTCGCCTGCGAATTCCATTTGAGGAACTTGGAGGGGGCATCCAACTTACAAACATGCCTCAGAGATGGAGGAGCTCCCTGGTTTTAGTTGGTCATGGATCCACCCTGAATCCCGATTCGAGCGCGCCAACATTCCAGCATGCAGATGAGATTGTTCGGCGCGGAATATTCGGGGAAGTCTATTGCAGCTTTTGGAAAGAGGAACCAAGTCTTCGAGAGGTCCTGCGAATGGTCGAGAGCAATGATGTTTATATTGTTCCGAACTTTATCAGCGAAGGTTATTTCACCCAGATAGTTATTCCGAGAGAACTTGAACTGGAGGGGCCACTTACTCATCGAGCAGGGAAAGTTATCAAATATTGCGAACCAGTGGGGAACGATCCGCGCATGGTCGACCTGTTGTTTCATCGAGCGCGAGAAGTTGCGCCCAACGTTCCCCCGGATAAAACAAGTCTTTTAATCGTTGGTCACGGCACCAACCTCAATGAAAAGTCTGCTGAAGCTGCCCAATCCCAAGCGCGGGCAATCAGGAAAAAAGGAGTATATGCAGAAGTTTCCGAAGCCTACATGGAAGAGCCGCCATTCATTGCTGATTGGGCCAAAAACACGTCTCAGCCTAATGTGATCGTGGTGCCATTTTTCATCGCCGACGGCTTGCATAGCTACCAGGATATCCCTGTCCTGCTTGGCATGGAGTCGGCGCCCACGGTCGCTGCTAGTCAGCAGGAGGTTTTCCGCCGCAACCCATATCACCTCGGCGGTCGTGCTCTCTATTATGCAAGCGCCATCGGCACTGAACCGTTAATGGCAGACGTTATTCTCGACACGATCGACCGATTTGACCGGAAACATCTGTACGACTCAGCCGCATGATCAAGGACGAATTAGCACGTTTGATCAAGGAGGGTTACAACGCCCTCGGGGAACTCGAGTTTGCGGAATCTACCAGCGGATACCTTCTCTACCATTGGTCGAACAGGAATTCTTTGGCCGAAACGCGGATCTATCGCTCGGTTGAGGACGCCCGACAAATTGCCAGATATGACTCCCGCGGTGCATACCGGCCCTTGAAAGGGGCGCCCAATCTGCCCAACGGTTGGGTGATCGAAGTAGCAACTATCGACGAACTAAAAAAAGCGCTTGATTTCTTTTATCCTGGAGCCATTGGCACATGGCTGGGGTACCACGCAGGAACAGTGCAACCGGTCTGCTTGCGGCAAACTTTGAATCGGCAAACCGGAATGTATCGAGTGACCCGCAGGCTCACTGATGAGCAGGCGCGAAATCTTGTGAAGGATGCTTGCCGTTCAGACGGCCGATGCCTGAGGACCATCTTGTGGGGAATCGAGGATAGCCAACCGCCAGATTTTCTCCCTAGCTCAAAGTGTGATCCCAGCGTTGACCAGACAGGTCAGAACCGCGCCGCTCTGCCGTTTCTCTGCCTCGAGGCGTGTAATCTCCTAGTAGCTGCAGCGAGAACCAGAATGAAGGAATCTTCTTCATGATTGCCTATCGATCCCGCACGCTTGTCACGATGGACGGCAAACCGATTGATAATGGTGCGTTTGTGGTCGTGGGTCCTCGCTTTGTGAACGCCGGCAGAGCTCCCGAAGTGTTGGCAGACCATGCCGGGGAAGTCGTGGACCTGGGCGAGGTCGCGGTGATGCCCGGTCTGATCAACGCGCACTGCCATCTTGACTACACGTTGATGCGTGGAGCGATTCTACCAGGACAGAGTTTTTCCCGCTGGGTCAAACGGATCAATGCGTTGAAACGGTCTCTGACCGATAGAGACTACTTGCGCGCAACGCAGCTCGGGTTTCAAGAACTCCAAAGGAACGGGACCACCACCGTTCTAAATATTGTTTCCACCCCTCAGATCTTTCCTCTGCTTCCCCTGCCTCCGATCCGGACCTGGTTCTTTCTGGAACTCATCGACGTGCGGCCCAGACCCTGGATCGAAGAGCATGTTTTTGGATCATGGATGTTCTTCTCCGAAAACGGTGATCGGCTCGGCGGATTTGGATTGAGCCCGCACGCCCCCTATACCGCCTCTGCCAAAATGTATGAGCTGGCGCTTGAATGTTCACGCTCCATGCATCTGCTAATTACGACTCATGCGGCTGAATCGGATGAAGAATATGCCATGTTTGCCAACGGATCGGGAGAGCTACACGATTTCCTGAAGCAACTGGGCCGACCAATGACCGATTGTGGGTCCACTTCACCCTTGCGGCATCTGATCGGAAACAAATTGATTAATCCCGATTGTATCCTGGCGCATCTCAATGAGCTGGATGATCGTGATTTTGAAGTTCTGAGCCAAACCGAATGGCGAAATCTGTCCATCGTGCATTGCCCGAAAAGCCACCGGTTCCTGCACCAAAAACGCTTTCCGCTCGAAGCGCTGACAGAACGCGGATTGAATGTCTGTCTCGGTACAGACAGCTTGGCGAGCAATGACTCCCTCAACCTGTTTTCGGAAATGCGTATGGCCCAGAAAAACTATCCGACGCTCGGCGCCAGAGACCTGCTTGAAATGATAACCACCCGGCCGGCTCGCGCCTTGAAACTCCAACGCGAATTGGGCAGAATCGCCCCGGGCTACCTTGCCGACTGCATCGCGATTCCCTATCAGGAAGCCGCCCACCATGTATTCGAGGCGATTGTTCAAAACAGACGCCCGATCAAATGGATGATGGTAAATGGACAAATTGTGAGATGACGCGCTTACTCACCAATCTGATCTGCTTGTTCATGGTGGTCTTACCGGCTGCCGGCGCTGCGTCAAAAGAAGCAGAAGCGCCACCCGCCGTTACGTCTCCCGAAGCAAAGGAACCGAATGTGGTCGCCGAAAGCGCCGCCGTGATCGACTCGTTGACAGGGGATTTTCTTTTCCTCAAGAACGAAGACGCAATTCAATACCCGGCAAGCTCGACCAAAATCTTAACCGCCTTGTTGGTGATTGAGGCGGGGAATCTCGACAAGCCAGTCACGGTCGATCTATCCGATACCAAGGCAGAGCCGACCAAGCTGGATCTGCAACCGGGAGAACAGTACGCCCGTCGCCAACTCATTTATGGCCTGATGCTCAAGAGCGCCAATGATGTTGCGATGGCCCTGGCTAGGGACAACGCAGGCTCCATTGAAGCTTTCGCTGAAAAGATGAATCGTCGGGCGGCAGAACTAGGGGCCACGAATAGCCATTTTGCCAATCCAAATGGGCTTCACGATCCGAGCCACTACACCACAGCTCGTGACATGGCGCTGATTGCGCGAGCTGCGATGCAGCAACCCTTCTTTCGCCAGGTGGTCGGGACGATTTATTACTCTTGGAAGTCGCCCAAAGGGAGTATTTGCCAATTGCGAAATCATAATCGTCTATTGAGGCATTTTGCGGGATGTAACGGCCTCAAGACAGGCTACACTCGCGCGGCCCAGCAGGTATTGGTGAGTTCCGCGCTTCGAGAAGGGCATGAGGTGATCTCGGTCGTGTTGCACACAGACAAGCCAGGGATATGGGAAGACAGCAAACTGTTGCTGACCTATGGCCTTCTCAAGGTCGGCTGCACTCCCGGAGCGTTTGCGAGTGGTTCCGAACGCGGCTCCGACAAGGACCCAGTTTCCGGCGAAGGCGACGAAACGCATTAAGGCGTTAAGGTTCTACCTCCGGGCGCTCAACGTTGGCCTGCGATCGGCGAGCCCGTCTGGGGTTTGCTCGGCGACTATGAAGAAGAGAGGCGAAACGCTTCGCGTACGGCGGCGCCTTGACGCTGAACGTCTCGCATTCGCGAGAATTTGCCGGAAGTGCTGAGAAAACCGCGAAAATCTCTGGCAATTAGTTGAGGGTATTATAACTTACAAAATTATCATACCTTCCTATGGCTCGTATCCTTATTGTCGATGATGAACCCGCGATGGCCGAGAGGGTCTCCCAACTTTGCCGTGGCTGCGGACATCAGCCTTTTCAGTTTAATTCTTCCGAGGCCGCTCTGCAGGCCTTGTCCAGTGTCGCTCCTCAACTGGTCATCGCTGACCTCCACACCGAAAAAACCGATGGAACTGAACTGCTACGGGAGTGCAGAGAGAACCATCCCGATACCCTCGTCGTGATCATCGGAGCGTTCACCTCTGTCGAAATGGAGCTGAAAGCAGCGGAATCTGGAGCCTTTGATTACATCACAAAACCCTTCAAAGGCGATGAGCTGCAGTCCTGCATCCAGCGGGCCTTAAATCGTCAGGCCTCGCTCGACCGCGGCGATGATCGCAGACCCGAGATTCGCGACCGGTACAGATTTGAAGATCTCATCGGCACAAGTGCGAAAATGCAATCGATCTATCGGCTGATCGGCAAAGTGGCCGACACGGAAAGCACGATTTTGATCCAGGGCGAACCCGGAACTGGAAAAGAATTGGTGGCTCGCGCGCTTCATTTCTCAAGCTCAAGGCAGAATCATCCGTTCGTCACGATCAATTGCAGCGCCCTTCCAGACAACGAGCTGGAGTCGGAGTTGTTCGGTCACAAGAAAGGGTCCTTTACAGGAGCGGTAACGGACAAGGTTGGCCTGTTCGAAGAAGGCCACAACGGCACACTTTTTCTGGATGAGATCGATTCGATGTCTCAGCAGCTGCAAACCAGGCTTCTGCGGGTACTGCAGGAACGTCACATCAGGCAAGTAGGCGATACGAAAAAAATTCCGGTCAACGTCAGATCGATTGCCGCTTCAAATGAATCCCTCCAAGCGAAAACCCGCAACGGTGGCTTCCGTGAAGATCTTTATTTCCGGCTTGCCGTTATCCCGATTGAGATCCCACCGCTCCGAGAACGAATAGAGGATGTTCCTTTGCTAGTCCGGTGTTTTTTGCAGAAGCACGCCGATCAAACGGGAACCGAGCAGAAAACGATCGATGAAGAGGCTATGGAACGCCTTCTTGGATACACATGGCCCGGAAACGTTCGCGAACTGGAGAACGCGATTGAAAGGGCCTGCGCGCTGAGTGATGGCGCAGTGATTCGAGCTTCCGATCTGCCTCCTCAGGTGCTCCAAGTACCCGGAACCCTTGAAAAGGAGGCGGAACCCGAATGGAGGGTTGGGAAGCAGCTCGACGACTTCGTCCGTCACCAGGAGCGGAGATATGTCGAGATGACGCTCAAATTCAACCAAGGTTCGCGAGAAAAGACGGCCACCATGCTCGGGATCAGTATTGCGACACTCTACCGAAAACTGGATTTGAAGCATCGCCGAGAATAAAGGATCCAAGCCTCGGCGTGTGCGCTTAGGCGGGAGTAATTGCTCGGGCATGGACGCCCGAGTTTTGGGTCCTTTATTCTGACTTCTTGAAGTTCGGCCTCTGCTCTTCTAGACTCACTGGTCGCCAATAGAAACGATTCTCCGTATGGCCGGCCCCGGGATCCATCAGTTCCAAAATCTAACAATGCAGCAGGTGCTCGCGCCGCAGCTGCAGCAGAGCCTGCAGATATTGCAAGCCCCAGCCCTGGAACTTAGGAACATCGTTCAGCAGGAGCTGCAAACAAATCCTGTCCTCGAAGAAGAGAGTGGCACGTTAGAAGCCGATGAGCGACCCAAGGATGACAACGACTTTCAAGAAGAATTCGAACGGTTGGCGAAACTGGATGAGGAATGGCGGGATTACATGGCTCAGAACGTCAGCTACTCGGCGAGAAACCTCGAGGACGAAGAACGGCGACAATTTTTCTTTGACTCGATTGCCAGCCAGGAAACCTTGCAACAGCATCTCTGGGAACAACTGAACACCTCAGACGCCTCCGAATTGCAACGGCAAGCAGCGGAACTGATCATTGGCAATATCGATGATCTCGGTTTTCTCCAGACCACACTGCAAGATATCTCGGATAACACGGGCCACCCCATCGAAGAGCTGCAGCAGATGCTCAACCTCATTCAAACGTTTCATCCCGTCGGTGTTGGAGCGCGCGACCTGCGAGAGTGTCTTTTGATCCAGCTGCGCCGCCTGGGAAAGGAAGGAACCCTCGAATACCAGATCGTGGAGCACCACCTTGAAGAGCTTGGGCACAAGCGGCTGCCGGAAGTGGCTCGCCGGCTTGGGGTTGGCGTCGAACAGGTGCAAAAAGCCGCAAATTTCATTTCCACTTTGGACCCTAAACCCGGCCAAATTTTCACTCCGGATCCAAACAGCTATGTGCTGCCTGACGTCAGCGTCGACAAAGTGGGTAACGATTATGCGGTCTCCCTCAATGGTGAGCAGGTTCCACATTTGCGGATCAGCAAGACCTACAAAGATTTGATGACCCAGGGAACCAACGGGACAGACGTCCGGGATTATATCAGAGAAAAGATTCGAAGCGGAAAATTTCTGATCAAGAGTATTCACCAACGCCAGCAGACAATCTTGAATATTGCGAACGAGATTGTGAAGCGACAGCATGAATTTCTGGAAAACGGAACTGCGTTTCTCAAACCATTGACAATGGCCCAGATTGCGGAAACGGTCGGCGTCCATGAAACGACGGTCAGCCGCGCGATTTCGGGCAAGTATATCGCGACGCCCCAAGGGGTGTTTGAAATGAAATACTTCTTTACCCCGGGCTATCAGACGGCTGGCGGGGCTTCACTCAGCAATACGAGCGTCAAAGAAGCGATTTCCGAACTTGTTCGCAACGAAGCAACACGCAATCCTTTGAGCGACAAAGAAATTGTCGAAATTCTTTCCGACCGCGGTATACCAATAGCCAGACGAACGGTTGCAAAGTACCGGGCAGAGCTGAATATCCTGCCGAGCAATCTTCGAAAGCAATATTAGTAAGTTCTTCCGGCGTACTTCTCCTAGTGCACCGTTTCACATACAACAATGGTGATAGCGTTGCGTTTAAAATGGGCCGCCGCCAAGGCGGTTCGAGCCCGACTGTCGGTAGGAGGGCGCATATCTGAATCGATACGCAACCGACGAGCAACGCCCCCTTCGCCCCATTATCAGCTTAACCCCTTGGGCCGTGCAGCATTGGCGATTTTGGGGCGTTGCTCGCTCGACCCGTATCAGTCTAGATAGGGGCCTTCGCTGGCGTCTTCCAAAATCGCCAACTCTGCGACAGCGTCGCTATACCAGCCTCGGACTTGGTGCACTAGCCTGTGCGTTAGGTGTCTTAAGCACGACGGCCCGGTCCAAAACGTTTGATTTTCAAAAGGACACCTTTGGATTTGCCAACCAGACCTACTTTGACTACAAGCAACTGTCCGACAGCCAAGTTCAAATTAGCCGCAGGCACGGGCACGTACCAGATTTTTCGCGCCACTGTTTTCAGATGTGCCGTGCGGTGCTTCAGTTTTTCCAGTTCGCGGATTTCCGTTCCGATCTCCCCAAGGTTTCGGAATCGGAGTACCAGCAAATCGTTCGCCAAGTTAGCCGAATACCCGCTTGGAGCTCCGGCCCGAAAACGAAAATCGTGGTCCCAGGGTACAAAGATTTGCACAGTTTTTCTCTTGGCGAAACCATGGTGTTGCAAAAGAACCTTGGCCTTTGGTGGCCGGCTTACTGGAGAGTGGGTAACTGGCGGATTGTTATGCCGGTGCCACGTTCGGGGCAGCAACGCATGGCAAAATGGTTGCGAAGTCAACTCGACCATAAGCGGATCCGGGACGTCTATATCACCCGGTTCAAGCCGATCAATCATTGCCTGGTGGCCTATCACTACACTCCTGGGCAGAATGGCGACATCATTTTTGACGTTTACGACGCTAACCAGCCAGGCAAGCTGGTGCACCTGATCTATCGGGCATCCGACCGGAGCTTTTATTTCGACAAGACGTGGTATTACCGTGGCGGCTTGGTGAGTGTGCTATCGCTTTACGTCTCTCCATTGTTTTAGTGAACGAAGGGGTCAGAAGACAGGAGTTGCTGGAACTCGAGGAGGCGAATACTTATTGGTGGAGAAGAAAAACATCGGCGCCGAATCGATTACTAGCCGAGTTGGATTCATCCTCGCATGGGAATCACCATCCA
>JAFAQT010000215.1 GCA_019246215.1 Verrucomicrobiota bacterium | reverse complement strand
CATAGTAATGCTAGCTTTTCCCGTCGTAATGGTAATTGACTCGCCGGCGGTGATGGACAATTCCTTGCCGACTTGAAGCGTGTCATTATTCTGGATGTTATGGGAACGACTTCCTTGAATTCCCACCTCCTCATCGCTGCCAACGCTCTCTGTTCGATTATTAGCTACATTCGTAGTCTGATCCGCCCCAACCGTAATTGCCTGTGCCGCGCCCACCGTAATTTCCTGCGCAGCGCCAACGGTGATTGCTTCGTTAACACCGACCGTGTGGGTGCGAGTCAGCCCAACAATAATCACCTCATTCTGCGCGACTGTGCGTGTGCGGTTTGCGCCTATCGTAATGCTTTCGTTGGCACCGACATTTTCCGTGCGATTACTACCGATCGCAATCGTCTCGTTGACGCCGACTTTTTCACTACGATTGCTGCCGATGGTGATGTCTTCGTTGACGCCGACTTTTTCGGTCCGGTTATTGTCGATGATTATTTTTTCATCGTGACGGACGTGCTCCGTTCGGTCATGGCCAACCTCGGTGGTTTCGTCGTGTTCCACCACGTTGTTCTGATCTTTTTCGGCATGAACATAGAGTTCCTCGCTCCCCTTCTTATCCTCGAAACGGATCTCGCTGTAGTTGGCTGCGGCTCCGCCCATGCTCGACCGAGTCTGAAGGCCGCTTCGCGTTTTGTTGCCGGGCAAACCGTAGGTCGGCATGGTCTCAGGGTTCCAGACACTGCCGACAATGACCGGTTCGTCCGGGTTGCCTTCGACGAAAGCGACGAGGACTTCCTGTCCGATTCGCGGGATCTGGATGAATCCCCACTGCTTGCCAGCCCAGCTGGTGCTCACCCGAAGCCAACACGAGCTGTTCGCGTCTTTTTTCCCTTGCCGATCCCAGTAGAACTGCACTTTCACCCGGCCATATTTGTCAGTAAAGATTTCCTCCCCTGACGGACCGGTCACGAGCGCATTCTGAACCCCATGAACAAACGGCCTGGCGGTTTTGTGAGGCGGACGGTAAGGAAGCTGGAAGGGGATGCAGGTGAAACTGTTCGAGTAAGAAGAATCGTGTCCCTCCGGACCGGAGGTGTAGCTATCGATAATCGACCCCTCATGCAGCACTGAAACCAGTACATAGTCACCATCTGCGTCGAAATGGCGGTCCAAGGTGAACTTGTGGCCGGCAACAAAATTTGCGCACGACGAGCTGCCGTCAATCTTGAGCGTCTCGACCGCAGCTGCCTGCATCCGCAGTTTTACGGTCCGATCCTTGTCGTCGAGAATTTTTTGTAACCGGTCAGACTGAGCTCCGCCGCTGGGGCTCACACCGTCAAAGCGAACTGCGTACGCGCCCGGGAAATCATATCTTTCGAGCGACGAGTTGCTCTGATCCTTCAGCTTGTGCGAAATCGTCCCGGACTGAATCGAATCGGTGATATCGGTTTTGGCTTCGAGATTCTGGGTCGGTTGTTGAAAGTTGTGGTCCCACAGAGTGTACTTGGCGGTACGCAAAGATTGTATTTTGCGCCATCCGAAAACATGATCAGCTTTTCTGGGTCCCCCCTCAATCATGCCGTACCGGACAGTGGTCAGGCCCGGGACCTCCGCATGTGACTGCGGAGTGTCGGCCACCACCATTTTGTGCCCACTCTCGGTATGATTGAAGAAATAATAGATCCCCTCCTCTTCCATGAGGCGGCTGGCAAAATCGAAATCCGTTTCGCGATATTGAACGCAATATTCTCTGGGTTCGTAGTGACCTTGGAGCTTCCAGTCGCAGTCGAGGCCTTTCAGCACCGTTTTAAGAATGTCTGGTACTGACTTTTGTTGAAATATGCGGCTCTGTGACTGCTGGGTGAGAAGCCAGACTTTCGGAACGACTTCAGCGGAGAATCTCGTGAATCGTTCGTTGCGATCACCTTGGGAAAAAGCGGCACAAATTCCGTCGATGTACCGCCATTCCGGGTCGTTGCCTTTGCCGGGCGTGGCGACTTTCAGGGTGATTTCTTTGCCCACCAGTTGGCTGAAATCAATTTGAGTCGAATTCTCGGCGATCAAATCCATCTCGAACAAGAACAGACTGCTGAGTGCTTCGCTACCACGGAAGCCGGTGACTAGGAGCTTGTCGGCTCCAAGCGATGTCGTCACCTGCAACGCACGATTCGCTTGTGTAAACGTCGGCATCTTGCTTCAGGCAATGCTCGTCCGCAATCCCCGTCCTCGTTCTCGATCTTTGAAGATTAATGCAGAGAACAAACCCTCAACGACCACGAGAATCTCAGGAGGCACTGCAGCTCCAGCCAAAAGATCGACTGTAAACACAAGTGACCCAACATCCCTCGCGGTTAGACAACCTTGCTCCGCTGATCGAGGACGAGATCGATAAAAAGCCCTTCTATTCATAATGATAGACAAAGGCTCCATCTTTAACTTTTACCTCTACTTTTTGCGGAGGTGTCCCTTCCATCAGCCGGGTTAATAGCTCGCGGCTGATTTCCGGGAGAAGTGTTTGCGTGAGAATGGCATCTACCATCCGACCGCCACTCTCGACTTCTGTGCAACGGCTTGTAATCAGGTCGACTACGGCGTCGTCGTAGTCCAAAGTGATTTCGCGATTTTCGCTCACCCGCCTTTGGATGCGCCTGAGCTGGAGCCGGATAATCGAGCGCAACATAGCGTCGCTCAAAGGGTAGTAGGGAATCACCACAAGGCGGCCAAGGAGAGCCGCGGGAAATACTTTGAGCAACGGTTGCCGGAGCGCCTTGGCGACGCCGTCCGACGACGGCATCATCTCCGGATCTTTGCACATGTTCATGATCAGGTCACTTCCAACATTGGTCGTGAGCAGAATGATCGTATTTTTGAAATCGATCAGTCTTCCCTCACCGTCTTCCATCATCCCCTTGTCAAAGACCTGGAAGAAAATCTCGTGCACATCCGGATGCGCCTTTTCGACTTCATCCAGCAACACAACGCTGTATGGACGCCGGCGAACGGCTTCTGTCAGGATTCCGCCTTCTCCATAACCGACATAACCAGGAGGGGCTCCTTTCAGCGTGGAGACGGTGTGCGCCTCCTGAAATTCGCTCATGTTGATCGTAATGATATTGCTCTCGCCGCCGTAGAGCGTTTCTGAAAGAGCCAGTGCCGTTTCGGTCTTCCCTACGCCGCTGGGTCCAGTCAAGAGAAACACGCCAATGGGTTTGCTGGGGTTATCCAAACCGGCACGCGAGGTTTGAATTCGTTTGGCGATCGCTTCAACGCCGTGGCGTTGGCCGATCACGCGTTTTTCGAGACTGTCCGCCAAACTCAATACCGCCTGGATTTCATTCTTGACCATTCGACCGACCGGGATACCGGTCCAATCCGCCAGGACCGAAGCCACGGCCTGTTCGTCCACGCTTGGCAGGATCAAGGGATTTTCGCCCTGTATCGCCGCCAGTTGTTTTTCCAGCTCACGCAATTGCGCGAGCAGCGCCTCGCGATCTTCCGCTTTGGTCTGGGCCTGATCAGGTTTGGGCGCTGCACCTTCTCCATTTTTTTCGCCCGG
>JAFAQT010000194.1 GCA_019246215.1 Verrucomicrobiota bacterium | reverse complement strand
TTCGGAATCAGCAACTGGGTAATAGCGCCTTTTGGTAAACCGCCTCCTAAAAGGGTGTCAAGCGGAGTCCAACCTGTGGGAATACACCAGGAACGCACCCCTATTTGCTGCGGATAACGTTCCGCTAAAATCGTGCGTAACTGGAGGATTTTAGGCGAAACAGGCATAGTGTTCTTGTGAACACTATACTTCCCCTTTTCTATTTCAACATCAAAGTTGGAAAGGAAAAATCAGGCGGCAAAAAGCTGCCGGATTCGCCGCCACAAACCATTCAGCACATTGCTCCAACAGGTATCGAGCAGGGAAAGCTGCCGATGACGTGCCAAGCCTGTGTTTTCTCTTCTTTGATCGCTCTTCGAATCGAGTATTCCTCTGTGATGAGGAAAATAGGTCTTAATCTAATCTAGAGAAAAATCATCGTGAGCGATTCGCATCATCCGTCTTGCACGCCCACCAAACACATCCTAATAACGCGCCGCCGAGAAACAAAAACATTCCCAAAGTCAACATACGCCTCTGGTGATGCCGGAATACCCGGTGAGAGTCAAAACGAAATTATACTTGCGAAACAAAAAGAGCTTTTGTCTGCATTAGGCAAGGGCAATGCCAAAGAAATCTAGGAAGACCTGGCGGTATACTTCCCGTTTAAAATTTGGCAACCAGTCAATTTTAAACTCACTCGGTTCAATCCAGCGAAACTGCGCGAACTCGGGTTGTTCAGTTGAAACAACGATGTTTAAATCCGGGCCGGTCAATTCGATGAGAAAATAGGTCTGTTCCTGTCCGTCGAAACCTTCCTTCGTCCGGCCAGGTGGGAAAATGTAACGGTACGGCCCCTTGGATTCGACAACTCGGTATTGCGCAGGGGCGAGAGAAACTTCTTCCTGTAATTCGCGACCAAGCGCTTCTCGGGCAGTCTCAGATTTTTTGACACCTCCCTGCGGGAATTGCCAGGCGCCGGCCACGTTAGAACGTTCCCCAATCAGGATCTTTCCATCGGCCCTTTTGATTATGGCTCCCACGTTTGAGCGAAACTGAGAAGCGCTCATCATTGGTGAAACATGTCAAGCAGCGATTTGACAGCATCCTTAGCTTGCCCTCTGAATTCCTGCGTCATCTTGTCGCGAAAGGCGCTGATTAATCGTCTCGTTAAATCTTCTTTTGGCTGATCCGGAGTCCCGCTGATGTTCACTTTCGCCCAACGCAGACCATCTCTTTCGTCTATAAAAACCCTTTCCTGTGCACCTGGAATCCATCCTAAGATCTTAGGCGAAAGGCCAATTAGCAGACTGCCGTCAAGACGGTTCGGTCTAATGACTCCCGCTCCTTCTACACGGATCTGGTCCTGGTAACTCGCTCGAAAATCCGAGAGCTCCAATTCGTGTTCGTGGTACTTGAGATGTGTCTCGATCGAATCGATCCGCACATCTTTCAGCCCGCCAAATTTCGCGAGCTCATGAAGTGTCACAAAAAGGTTTGTCATATCAATTGCCGCGCCAGCAATTTTAATGGATCCGGTGACTTGCCCATGTTCAAATCGATCGAGGTCTCCGGCATAGACGAGATGCCCTGAAGATTTTCCTCCGATATGCCATTCCGGGGGCAGAGCTTGATTGGCGTCCAGATTCGAAAAATCGGCGGCGAACTCAGCATTCAATTGTCGTCCGGTAAAGACTTTCCCGGCCAATTGGATTTCGCCCCCTCCTGGGACCAGGGCTTTCGCTTCGCGAATCGCGATAGAATTCTCGCTGAGAGCGGCGTGGATGTAGTCTATTTGCAGCGGAGGATACGCTGAGTGCCTGGCGTTCCCTCCGACGGCCGCGACGTCCCATTCATCGGGTCCCCTGCGAGTGGCGGTGACCTTCGTTCCGACGAATTGGCCAAGGTCACCGTGATTCGTTTCCCAATGGAGATTCGCCGACCCCACGTACAGCTGCTCTATCCTGAACGCAGACGGCAGAAAATCAGGCAGCTTGAGGGCGCTCGGCTGCGTGGTTGGGCCATTGGCAGGAGCCGGTGTTTCCGCCGGATTCTTTCCCACGAGCGCTTCGATTTCCTCTGCGCTGACGTGGTCAACGGCCCATGTGCCTTTCAGCAGTTGGCGCCAGTCGAAGTGTGCAGAAATGTTCGTAATATGGATTGATCGAAGTTTGCTTTTCGGGGTTCCGGTCGCCGTAAAGCCCGCAGATCTGAACGTTGAACCCTCCCAGTTCAGCGGTTCAAAGAAGCCGTCGACGCGAAGCGTGTGGCTAACTTTCTTACTGAGCCATTCCCGGAACGAATCGCTTCGGATAAAGGAATAGAGAGCGAACCACCCCGAAAAGAAGACCAACACGAGCAAGGCTGAGACGAGAATCAGAAGGCGAAAGCTTTTCACGCGAACGAGGTAAAGTGATTGCGGGGTATAGTGATTCTCCTGGCCGGCGGATGATTCCCAGACTATTCGGTGTTCTAACCTCGCTCGCAAGCGGAGTTGTGACAAGCCCTGGTCGCACCAGCTATTTCCGTTCGCTGCGCCGCGCAGCCCTATTCAGGATAAAACCCAGCACTCCGAGGGGCGGAAGGATAAACAACCGCCAATATGCCAATAGAGGCGGGGCAGGTGGATTGACTTTCAGCATAGTCGACACACTCTCTTCTTCAGAATTGCGCGCCACGTTGATTTTCAGTTGCCAGATTCCGCTGTACGGAACCTGTATAAGTGCGCCATAAAGAAGTCGATTTTCTCCGTGATTCAATCTGGCCGGAATACCGGTTAGCGATCGAGGTGCGTTCAATGCGCAGGCGGGCGGTGACCACTGTTGTTTGTTCAGGCTGCTGCCCGCCTCTGCAGTGAGATCCAGCGTCACGCGTGCATCGAGCAGCGGAGCGAGTTCCGAACGCTCCTGGATGAGCACCGTCACGTCAACCGGTCCGGCACTCAGGATCGGCGGCAAAGTGAAAACTGTGATGTGAAGCCTTCCCGCATCGCCCTGGAACTGAATCGCGCCGCCGTCAGCCCAGCTCGTTCGAGCGAAAAACAGCATTAAACTGATAATGAATATCGCTCGTATTGTCCGAGCCTGCATTGTACACCATCCTCTGGAAGGGCTGACCTCTCTCCTTTCCGTTCGACTCTGAGCCGCTGGCCTGAAAATATCACAAGGATTCGAGGTTAGAAAACGCGTATTGCGCTTCTGGCGTGACAGCTTAGAGCTGACACAGTAGTCTCGCCCTGGTATTCAGTCCTTCTGAACAACCAATATCAAAGAGAGAGCAATATGTGGAACTGGACAAGATCTAAAGCCATATTTTCTGTAATATTCGCGGCATTCGCGTTTCTGACCGGTTGCACCACTGGAACATCAAATGGCAATCAGGACCAGCAACGCGGCTCTCATCCAGGTTCTGCCACGAGCCCCAAGAGCGCGATGAAACACGAGACTGGTGGCTCCTAGTGTACCGTCTCCTAAATCCCTTAAGTTTCGCCGTAGGCCAGTTGGCTGTTTTTCAAGGCCCGAGCGACGAGCATATCTTGATCGATATGTAAGGAGCGAGAAACGCGGAAAAACAGCCAACTGGACACGGCCCAGAGGGTTGGGTTGAAAATGGGCCGGCGGCTGCGTTGCTCGTCGGTTACGTATCCATTCAGATATGCGCCCTCCTTGCGCCTTGTCGGCGGCCCATTTTGAACGCAACGAAACTCAAGGGATTTAGGAGACGGTACACTAGTCCTGCTGAAGGTGTTAAGGCAAGCGGGAAGTTGTCTGCAAACCAGACGATTGCGCATAAAAAAAGCCATTTGATTGGATGACCTTTCCGGTCACTTCGACTCTTGCTGGCTGATCTGAAGTGACCGTTAACGGGAAACCCCAAATCTTGCGCAATAGTCCTCGAAGAATTGCAGGTCAACCGTTTCATAAAGTCCGAGATCTGCCAAAGCTGGGCTGTCACCACGGCCTTCTTTATACCGAGAACGAGCCGAAGCCAAACGTCGCATCCGTCCGTCCGCTAGCTCCGTCAGTCGAATGCCGAGTCGCTCGTAGATCCGCCGCACAATCGCCAACGGGTCGGACACCAGTTCGGAATACATCACATCGATGAACTGTCCGGCCACATTGGGGTAAGCATCTCGGAAACGGGTGATGTATCCCAACATCTGCTCAATCTTTCGCGCTTCGCTTATTGCCAGTTGTT
>JAFAQT010000162.1 GCA_019246215.1 Verrucomicrobiota bacterium | reverse complement strand
GGTGGACTGCTGCGGTTAGCTCCCTGCTGGGTGCCCAGATCATTCCTGCAGCCAGGCCGCAGGCTCAAATTGCATCCAGACGACCTTTACGCCTATGGATTGGATCGCGGAGGTATTGACGAACGCTGGTTCGCGTCGACGACGATCGCAGCCAACGATAATCGAACGCCGGACGAGGGGTTAAGCTACTGCGTCTTTAACGATGTCCGTTTCACGCTCGCCAATGCGGTTCAAGAATGCGGAGCACAACTTATCGGTGAATCGTTGTGGAACAAATTTGGCCGCTGGCCGGTTTACTCAAAGTTTTTCGATAACATGGGGCCGATCCCACACCATATGCATCAGTCTCAGGAGCATGCCAAGCTGGTCGGTCTGGAAGGAAAACCGGAGAGTTATTATTTCCCTCCGCAGCACAATACGGTGGGCAATAATTTTCCATACACATTTATGGGATTCGAGCCTGGGACGACGAAGGAAGAAGTCAGACGTTGCCTGGAAAACTGGAACAAAGGTGACAACGGAATCCTGGATTTATCGAAAGCTTATCGTCTGAAGCCGGGGAGCGGGTGGTTGATCGGCCCCGGACTTCTCCATGCGCCTGGCTCTCTCTGCACCTACGAACCACAATGGGGCTCGGATGTTTTCTCGATGTTTCAGTCTTTGGTTGAGGGGAGGGAAGTTCCGAGGGCTCTTCTGGTGAAAAATATTCCGCCTGAAAAACATTTCGATCTGGATTTTATCCTGAGCGAATTGGACTGGGAAGCAAATGTAGATCCTTATTTCAAGGAGCACCATTATCTAGAACCAGTGCCGGTGGCTGATGCCGGTTCTGAGGGTTATATCGATCGCTGGATCGTGTATGGAAAGATCAATGGGGAACAACTCTTCACGGCAAAGGAATTAACCTTGGAGCCGGGTACGAAATGCACTGTGCACGACAACGGAGCGTACGGGTTGATAGTTGTCCAGGGCAGCGGAAAAATCAACAATCTCAGGCTCGATTGTCCGAAGCTCATCCGGTTCACAGAGCTGACCGAGGACGAAGTCTTTTGCGTGGAATCGGCGGCCAAAGCCGGGGTGGTCTTTGAAAATACGAGTGAAACGGAGGACCTCGTGGTTTTGCGATATTTTGGTCCGGAGGCCAATCCGGAGGCTCCGGAACTCGGGGCACACCGAAAAGCGGTCTCGCGTAACGCCGTTGCGAAGCCGATGTAAGCGAAGAGGTGCGCTTTGCGCGGTCGTCCAGCGGCGCAGAACGACGCTTCAGTCACATTCGAGGGTGAAGCAAGCTTGATTTATTGGCTGACGGAATCAATATCGAGGAGCGGAGATAAACGATGAGCACCGGAGTCCTGCCGCGCGAGGAGCCGGATTCATGCTGGCTGGACTCAGCGCGAATATCTGGACAATCCAATGAGAATCATTCAATCGTTTAAAACACCACTGTTTCTCATCGTAGCGATGGGTATAGCAGCGCATGCGCTCGCTGCGGATAAGGAACTAAAGTCAGTGGGTCTGACGGTGGGCGACTTGGGTAATCCGTTTTTCGTCCAGATTGCCCATGGGGTTGCGGCGAAGTCTAAAGAATATAATCCCGCGGTTAAGATCACTTCGCTTTCCAGCAATTACGACATAAAAGAGCAGGCGAGGCAGATGAAGGATTTTGTTTCCTCAGGCGTTGACCTGATTATTCTGGGTGCGGCCAACAGCAAAGCGGTGGCTTCATCCGTCAAACACGCGAAGTCTCGAGGCGTGATCGTTGTGGCGGTGGACGTTGGTGCCGAAGGCGGCGTCGATGCCACGGTGATGTCCGATAATAAGCAAGCCGGAGAACAGGCGGGCCAATACATTGTCGATAAGCTGCATGGAAAAGGGCAGGTCGTGATCGTAAATGGACAGCCCGTCACCTCGGTGCGGGATCGTGTCGCCGGCGTTCTTTCGGTTTTCAAAAAAAATCCAGAGATCAAGGTTTTGTCTCAGAACCAGGATGCGGGAGGTACCACCGAGGGTGGCGAGCGGGTGATGAGCGATCTCCTGACGTCCTATCGGCACCTGGATGCAGTCTTCGCTGTCAACGATCCAACCGCGATCGGCTGTGATCTTGCCGGACGAAAAGCCAAGCGAACAGAATTCTTTATCGTTGGGGTAGATGGGTCTCCCGAGGCTGTGGGGGCTATGAAACAGAAGGAAAGTCTATTTGAGGCGACATCGGCTCAGGATCCTTATTTGATGGCCCAGAAAGCAGTCGAAGTGGGGTACAACATTCTGCAAGGAAAAAAACCTGAGGAAACGTCCATTTTAATTCCAGTCAAACTGATCACGCGCGATAATGTCAGCGCTTACTCCGGCTGGACGCGTTAACCCAGGAGTTTAGAGTCAGGAGTTGAAAAGTGAGGAGGAGAACGCCCGCCAGTATAGGCGGATAATGAACTGTTCGCTTGATTGGCCGCGCACAAGCGTGACCTGGTGGTCTCATTCTGCGCCGCCTGACTTCTGTTTTTTATTTTAGCTTTTCCAGGACCGCCAACGTTTCTTGGACGTTCCGCTGAATTGTGTAACCGCGAGCAATCTCGGCGCATTGTTCCCTGGCGGACTCGCGGCGCTCGGGGTCGATCCATTTCTCGATGGCCTGATGGAGCGCATCAACATCATCTGCTCGCTCGATCACTGCGCCATGCACGCCCGAGGCAATTATTTCTGAAAAGCCGTTGGTTGCAGTGGTAATTACCGGCAGGCCCTGGGACAGAGCTTCAAGACAGGCGTTCGAGAATGGATCGTAAACCGTCGGTAAAACAAAGATGTCCGCCGCGACGTATAGCGATTGCATATTAGTGACTGGTCCGAGGAATCGGACCTTATTCGAGTTCTGCCTCTGCTTGTGGCCTGTTCCTACTACAAGGAGGCGCACGTTTGGGTTCGCAATGCGTCCGAGGGCCTGGATCGCGTACTTAAGTCCTTTGCGGTTCCAGCCTGAACCGGCGAATAACAGGGCGACGTCTTGCTCTCGGAGGTCCAGCGCACGCCGCACGTCGGCGCGACTTTGCGGTTTTCTTTCAAAACCAATATCCGGCAGGCCGTTGTAGACCACCGTAATGTTGTCCTTGGGATAGGCGAACTCGTGGATGATTTCTTTTTGCACCATCCGGGAATTCGCGATGACATGTCGTGCGCCGCCCCTCTGCAGCAAATTGCGCTCCAGTTCTAGCAGTTCAGTGTGCTTGCGGTTCGCGAACCGAAAGAAAGCGCGCCAACCCGGTTCGTGCGCAACCCGGTGTTCCAGCCAGAGTTTGTGGAGACCGTCGCCCGCTCGATAACAATCGCATCTCAGAATGCGGTCGAGACTCAAGAGTATCTGGTCCGGTTGCCGCGAGTCTTGAATTTGTTTTGCGAACCGCAGCGGACTCGACGCATCGGAAGGGATCAGCGGCCCGAAAGGCCATTCGGCCCGAGGCCAATCTCGGGTCGAATAGAGAATTGCCTGGTGGCCGGCATCCGTCAGGGCGCGACCGAGGCGCTTCAAATAGCTCTCTGCGCCGCCCGTAGGAGAGAATCCGCGTCGGACAAGACCAATCTTCATGAAGTGAGCCAAGTCCCCTTTGCCGCGCAAGGAGACCGCGAGCTAAAGCTACTTGGATTCTGTTCCACCGCAAAGAGATCGCGCACGAGGATGGCGCTTCCAGGAAGGGTCGGGTTTGCGTCGACCGGCTTCTGGCGTAATCTTGCTGCCATTCATGGAGAAAGGACCGCGCCAGGTGCTCTACGCCACTTCTGCCAGGATCGGCGGCATCGGTCTCGATGCGGTAGCGCACGAGACACTTCGCGGTCTTAAGGACCGCTTAGGGATGGCCATCGCTTACGAAAATCGGGTGAGCGATCTTGAACCGCATAGAATCACGACGTTACGCTGGCATCCAGTGCGGTTGTTCTCGAGCCTCGAACGCAAATATTATTACGGGGCGAAGAAAAAGGCGTTGGATCGCGTGGCCAGCCGCTTTTTACGAAAAGGGTCATTTGACCTATTCCATGGATGGTCTGGAGAAGCGTTGCTCTCGCTCAGGGCCGCAAAGGAACTGGGTATTCCATCCGTTCTGGAAATACCGACTTGGCACCGACATAAAGGGAACGTGGTGCCGCCCAAAACCGAGGGGGAAATCCTGATGGAGAACGCCCCGATCCCGCAGCGTTGGTTGAATCAGTTGCTGGTCAGCCGCCAACAATCTCTCGAGGAATACGACCTTGCCGATCTTCTTCTCGTTCTCTCGGAAAAGGCGGAAGAAACCTTTGTGTTCGCAGGATTCCCGAAGAGTAAGCTTTTTCGGATGGCGCGCGGGGTGGATGTGGAGCGGTTTAGACCCGGACCTGCCCCGCTGGCATTTCGGGCGTTATTCGTGGGGTCCCTGATCAAGCGGAAAGGCGTTCACCTGCTCTTGGAGGCCTGGAAAAAGCTTGCGCTTCCGGGTGCGGAACTCTGGCTAGCGGGCCATCCTCACCGTGAACTAGCGTCGGACCTGGATGGTTTGCCGGATTCGGTGAAAATTTTCGGATTTAGCGGTCGGATTGAGGAATTGTTCCGTCGGTGCAGCATCTTTGTATTTCCCTCGGAATGCGAGGGGAGTGCTAAAGCCACCTACGAGGCGGCGGCTTCTGGTCTGGCACAGATCACGACGCGGGAATCTGGAGATGTAGTGGTCGATGGCGTGAATGGGATTTTGATTCCGCCGAACAATTGTGAAGCGCTCTGCGAAGCCATTCTGCGACTATACGGAAACCCGGACCTCGCATTGGAGATGGGGGCCGCCGGAAGAAAAAGAGCAGTAGAGCAGTTCACGTGGGATCATTTCCGTCGCAGGGTAGCAGAAGCGTATCGGGCTGCAATGGCGATCCGCCAGCCGCAACTCGTCTAATGCAAAAAATTCTGGTGATCCAACTCAAGCGGTTAGGGGATGTTATCTTAACGACACCGGCACTTTGCGAATTGCGCAAGCTGTATCCGCAGGCGGTGATCACACTTTTGCTGGACGACCATTCCGCCGCTGTGGCGCCAGCAATTGCTGACGTGCATGAAGTCTGGATTTATCATCGTGACGGGTCGTTGAACCTCTGGTTTGATCTTGTCCGTCGTGGATTTGATCTGTGCCTTGATTTCACCGGCAACGACCGCTCGGCGTTTGTTTCTTTTCTTTCGAAGGCTGCGCAACGGGTCGGGTTCAGTTTCGTAGCTAAACGTGCCGCGCGTTCCTGGGGTTACACGCACCTGGTGCAGTCTTCCGTACGAGAAAGGCATACGGCGGAACACTATCTTGACCTGGTTCGATCTCTGGGCGCCTCTGTGGCGGGAGGCGGCGTTTCGTTGCGTTTAACCGAAAGCGTTCAACGATCCGCCGAAGCTCTACGGCGCAAGATCGGCGTATCGGGCGCTTATCTCGTTTTTCATCCGGGAGCCGCGCGGCCGGAGAAATATTGGTTAGCCGACCGGTGGGCATCCGTCATCCAACATGCACAAACGCGTCTTGGGCTTCCCTGCGTAATTACGGGGGGACGCGATCCGGCGGAATTGCGCCATATTGCGGATATTCTGGCACGCTCGGTGGACCCCGCGAGCATCTTTAATTTTGCCGACAAAGCCGATTTTCTTCTGAGCGCCGCGATGATCCGGGAAGCAACCTTATTTGCCGGTGTTGACAGTGCCGCGGCCCATGTGGCTTCAGCGTTTCTGCGGCCGGAGCTGGTGCTTTATGGACCCACCAATCCTTTTCACTGGCATCCGATGCACCTCTCTGCTGTCGTAGTTCGCGCCGGATTCGGGAGCCCGCTCGAACGTTTCGAACCGCGGCAGAAGGGCTTTCCGATGAGCGAATTATCGACCGAAACCGTAATCTGTGGTATGGACACAGTCCTTAAATACGTGAAATAGCAACAGCCGGATGGCAAGAAAAAGACCTTCACTACGCGAATTAGCGCGCATGCTGGTAGGCCCGTATCGGGAGCTGTTTCCGTTTCTGAGACCTCATCTCGCGCGATTCATCCTCGCACTCGTTTTTGGGGCTTTGTTCGGGCTGATTTCCGGCCTTTTGCCACTGGTACTGAACTATGTGAATTCGCAGGTTTTTCCTCAGGGCAAGAACAAGGCCGACATGTTGCATGACGCGGTGAGCGGAACCGGTGCTGGGATTAACTCGGTGGTTCTAGTCTGTTCGCTGATCCCGTTTATTTTTGTCCTGCGCAGCCTGTGTGATTACCTCAACGGCTACTATATGGCGTGGGTGGCTTTGCGGCTTCTTGCTGAGCTCCGTTGCAAGCTCTACACCCATATCCTGAATCAATCGCTTGAGTTCTTTAACCGCGAACGATCCGGAAACCTGATCTCGCGGGTCGCAAACGATACGCGGATGGCGCAAACAGCGCTGACGAGCGTTACCAGCGATCTGATCAAACAGCCTTTGACCATCATCAGCGCGTTTGTGGTACTGATTCACCTGGATTGGAAATTCACTATTGTCAGCCTTTTCCTCTTTCCAGTTTGCATGGTGCCGATTGTCTATTACGGCAAAAAAGTTCGGCGCCAGGGAAAACTTGAGGAGGAAAGGGTCGGCTCGATGATGTCGATTCTGCAGGAAAGCTTTGCCGGGATTCGTGTCATCAAAGCGTTCGCACGGGAAAAGCGCGAAGCCGAGAACTTCGAATCGATCAGTAATGAACAATTCAAAAACGGAATCCGTGTTCGAAAGGCGATCGAGATTGTCGGTCCAATGGTGGAAGCCGTTTCGGCGGTCGGAGTCGGCCTGGCGCTCTTTTACGTCTGGTATACGCACCTGAGTGCCGCGAAATTCCTGGCACTGCTGGCTGGGATTTTCATGCTTTACGATCCGATAAAGAAGCTGAGCCGAATTCATCTGGTGATGCAGCAATGCTACAATGCCACCAATAATATTTTTGAGATTCTAAATCGCCAACCGGTCATTCAGGATGAGCCCGGCGCGGCGGAAATCGACCGAAGCGAGGGCGACATCCGAATAGAAAATGTAACCTTTCGCTATCGGCCAGGTTTGCCAGCGGCTGTTCACGACCTGAGCTTGCACGTTGAGCCTGGAAGA
Source organism: Verrucomicrobiota bacterium (assembly GCA_019246215.1). Classification (GTDB taxonomy): domain Bacteria; phylum Verrucomicrobiota; class Verrucomicrobiia; order Chthoniobacterales; family JAFAMB01; genus JAFAMB01. The sequence continues at coordinate 7,949 of JAFAQT010000162.1, read as the reverse complement.
TATTTTGCGCTCGTCGGCTCCAGCGGCGCGGGAAAAAGCACGATCCTCTCGCTTCTGCTTCGTTTTTACGAGCCAGAATCGGGTTACATCCGTCTGGATGGACGCGATATCCGCACGATTAAACAGACTTCACTGCGTGAACGGATCGGAATGGTCTCCCAAGAAACCTTTCTCTTTCACGATTCCATTCTCAGTAACATCCGATATGGCCGTTTGAATGCGTCGAAAGAAGAAGTCATTGACGCGGCGAAAAAGGCTTATGCGCACGAATTTATAATGCATCAGCCGCACGGCTACGAGACCGTCATCGGCGACAAAGGATGTCTTTTATCCGGTGGCCAGCAACAGCGCGTCTCGATTGCGCGTGCCCTCCTTAAGAACGCGCCGGTCTTACTCTTGGATGAAGCGATGTCCGCACTGGATTCGGAAGCCGAGCGCGAAATTCAAGCCGCATTGGATCGCCTCTCGGAGGGACGCACCGTGATCGCGATTGCTCACCGATTGTCCACCGTTCTGAAGGCAGATCAGATTGTAGTCATGGATCGAGGCGGAATTCGGGAGATTGGTACGCATCGCGAACTTCTGGGCAGCTCAACCATTTACCGAAAGCTGTACGACCTACAGTTTAACGCGCAGGCCGAAGAATTTGCCGGGGTCGCTTGAACCGAGAGGAAGTAGTCAGTGTCAGCAAGAGAACAGGCGCACTGTTCGGCCACAGCTTTGGCTTTCGTCGTCCGCGGATCAGATTTGCTCTGCGCAAATCTGCGGTTTCTCTCACTGCGCTATATCGCCTACCTCTGCGCCTCTCTTCTTGAGATCGCTTCCTGGAGAAACTCGCGGCGGCGTTCGCGAAAGCGTTCGACGCGCTTCTGCTGGTCTGGATTCAATCCGCTCTCGATTTCGGCCAGAGCCGCGTCCAGAGCGTCGCTGCCCTGTTGCATGGCTTGAATCTGAATCGACTGCATCTGCTTAACTGCCGCTTCCACGCGGGGCCGGATTCTTGCGCTTTGTTCCGGCGTGAGCTGGCCGATCCGTTGCAATTTCCGCATCAGATTATCGCTCCATGTGCGGAAGTTTCGCGTCGGATTCGGTATAGCCTGTTTCCGCAAGACCGAATAAGTAATCACAGATCCACTGAGACCGCCGGTCAGAAATAGGACAGCGAACACCAACGCTAGTTTCCAGCTGGATCCCATAGGGAATAGGCCAGTTCCACCGTCGATTCCTGGTCATCCGTTCCCGAAGTCGCCTCAATGTTAATTCCTAGAACGCTTCCCAGGATAATCAGCGAAGCTGCAATGGACAATATGGATGTCCGGAGGAAAGCCTTGTTCTCCCGAACGCGATTACGATGTTGTTGCAGGATGTTCTCAGCGAAACCCGCTGGCATAGAAGGTGACGTTTCAGCTCTCGCTTGGCGAGCAGATGCAAAAAGCCTTTCAACGTTCTCTTCCTCTTTCATTTGTCTAAGCGTTTTACTGTCGCCATGAGCTTTTGTCGCGCCCGAAACGCAGTCACCTTGACTTTAGACGCCTTCCAACCGGTCAAGTCACAAATTTCCGCAACAGATTTTTCCTGAAGATAAAGCCACTGAACGATCAGGCGTTCGTGCGGCTTCAAAGTCAGCAGCAGCCTGTCCAACAATTCCCGGCTTTCCTCCGGCGACTGCTGTGGCGGTTCAGTCGCGTTATTTTTGAGGTTGTCCAGGATGGCTTGTTGGTGGTGGCTGAAGTCTGACCAGCGGTACTCGGGCCTGTTGCGTTGCTTTCGAAGGTGATCGATGCAGGTGTTTACAGAAATTCGGGAAACCCAATGTTCGAACGGCATGTCCGCACGATATTGGTGAAGCTTGGCAAATAGTTTTAAGAAAATCTCCTGAGTGAGATCTTCTTCGGACTCTCGTCTTGGAAGATGGTTGCGGACGATTCTGATCACTACTGGATAAAGTCGCTCAACCAGCTCTTTGGCAGCCGCTTCGTCGGAGTTGCGAGCGCCTGTAATCAGTTGAAGAAGTTCGTCGCGCGACATCTTCGATCATGGTGCCGGTTTAAGCATTGAGCTTGGTTCTGACATTCGGGTTTGAGTGGAATTCGTTGCAGGGTATTTTCAAAGGACTGTTTGTACGGACGGCGCGTCCAGTAGCGAGGGTTACAAAAGAATTGAAGCAGCACCCTGCGTTTCATGCGAGCAAGGCTGCCACGATACAAAGAAGGACCAAGAGCGCACACAATCCTTTGGCCAACCATCCCGGCATTCCGGCAAACCCCCAGGCCAAAAGCAAGATACCGACCACGGCAAGGATGAGTATCGTCACAGCCCAGGATAACATAGAGCAGAAAGTTAATGCTTAAAGCATGCCAGGGAAGCTGCGGCGGCGTAAACGCCTCAGTTTCGCTGCCTTGGTGCGCCGATATTCCCGGTGCACCGCCTCCTTGAACATGCACTGTGCAAGCCCCCGCGAGCGTCGTGCATGGTCGGAGGTGTTCGCGGACCTATAGGGGTAGCGCAATACGGCAATCGCCGCGCTCTAACCCTGTCTCGCTAATTGCGCCGCTGCGTTCCGAGCGAAGTCGTAAGATTGTGATACTTTTTGGAAGATCAGGGCGAGTTTCGTGCTCTAATCATCTGTTATTTGATGCCTACAGCTTCGAAAAAACCGCTCCGCACGCAAATGTTGATAAGGACCTTGCAGTGGATTGCTCTTTTGGGCGGTTTTGTTTTAGGATACCCCCGACCGGCGCAAGCGCAGCTCTATAACGGGAAAGAACTTGTGAGGTCGTCTCTAATTTCGGACGTCAATTCAATCGCACCCGGTCAGAAGTTCAGAGTTGGTGTCCTGTACCGGATTGAGCCTGGCTGGCACATCTACTGGAAATATTCGGGAGATTCCGGGATACCGACCAAGATCGAATGGCAATTGCCCCAAGGGTTCAAGGCCGGCGATTTGCAGTGGCCGCTGCCCATGCGGGATAAGGAGCCGGGCGATCTAAATGTATTTGTTTACACTTCGGAGGTGTTGTTATTCGCCGAAATCGAAGCGCCGGCAGCTTTGCCTCCGCAGCCAATTACAATTCAGGCTAAAAGCGATTGGCTGGTGTGTCAGAGTCTATGTGTCCCAGGGCGGGCGCAGCTGTCGCTGAATTTGGCGGGCGGCGGCAACACAGCATCGGATTCCGCTCCCATTTTTCAGAGATATGCGTCCCTGGTCCCCCAAGAATTGAGAAGTCCGGTCAAAGTTGGCTTTAGCCGAACGGGCAAAAGCCTTGTAGCAATGGTGGATGGGATTGGAAAGGATATGTCGCTCGATTTTTTCCCGATTCCACCCGAAGACGCTGTGATTGGGCATGTCGGACGAGACGGGAACAGATTGACAATTCCGATCGAGACGGAGGTCAAGCCAATCAATCGAATGAACGGGGTCTTAGTCGCAGGCTCGGATGACAGGCGGCAGGGATACGAGATCAACGAAAGGACCGTTGTGGGTGCGATCCACTCCCAGAAAGATTTCCTTTTGGTCGGGTTTCTTGGACTTTTGCAGATGCTTGGATTTGCAATGATCGGCGGATTGATCTTAAACGTCATGCCGTGTGTTCTGCCGGTTATTTCGCTCAAGATTTTCGGGTTTGTCTCCGAAGCGGGAATTCACCCTAAAAAAGCGTTTCGGCTCTCGATGGCATTCTCACTCGGGATCATTGGCTGCTTTGCCGTATTGGCCGCAATTGTCGTTCTGTTGCGAACGGCAGGCGCCCAGATCGGGTGGGGATTTCAGTTCCAGGATTACCGGTTCGTTATCTTAATTTCCTGCCTGGTTTTTGCTTTTGCGCTGAACTTATTCGGCGTTTACGAGCTGTCGGTTTCCGCACAGGCGACGCACGGTCTAGCGAATCTGGCGAGGGGACAGGGTTATGGTGGAGCATTTTTTCAAGGGGTTTTTGCCACTGTGCTAGCCACACCCTGTACCGCACCTTTTCTTGGAACCGCCTCGGCGTTTGCCTTTGCTCAGCCTGGCTGGGTGACCTTCCTTGTGTTCTTGTTTATCGGGCTGGGGATGGCGCTGCCTTATCTGCTGCTGGCGATCAATCCGAAATGGTTGCGTTATCTACCGAAACCAGGCGATTGGATGCTGCGTCTGAAGCAGTGTATGGGTTTTCTTTTGGTGGGCACGCTGCTCTGGTTAGTGTGGGTACTGGGCCAGATGCGGGGCGTTGACGCGGTGGTGCAACTAGGGGCCATACTCCTGGTGATCGCCATCTTGGCATGGATCAAGGGGGCATTCTGGACTCCGATTTCTTCCAGGCGTTCGCGTGTGCTTGCGGTCGTCGGGATGGGATTAGTGCTGTGTTTGGCGGCTGCTTCTTACGGATTCGTCACTGAACCGAGCCAATTAGTGTGGCGACCCTTCAGCAAATCGGCGCTTGATCAGGCGCTTGCGTCCGGCAGGCCCGTCTTTGTTGATTTCACGGCCGATTGGTGTATCACGTGCAAAACCAACGAGCGATTCGCTATTGATACCCCTAAGGTCAGGCAGGAATTTCTAAAGCGAGATGTGGTTGCGTTTAAGGCGGATTGGACGAAAGGCGACCCGGAAATTACCCAGATATTGAAGCAATTCGGCAGGGCCGGAGTCCCGATGTACCTCATCTATCCGAGCGGAAACAAAGAGACGCAACCGTTGCTTTTGCCGGAGTTGATTACCTCTGAAACGGTCTTGGATGCGTTAAACAAAACCTAACTACTCGTAGTCTCATATCAAATTAAACCCAGGAAAACCAAATGATCAAAACGCTTCTCCTTACTTGTGGATTACTTGCAGTAACAGCTGGATTGAGCTTGGCAGAGGCCGAAGTCGGAAAAACCGCTCCGAATTTTTCTTTGCCGGACACGAACGGCAAGACGCTCACTCTCGCCGATTTCAAAGGCAAATATATCGTATTGGAATGGTACCAGCCGGATTGCCCGTTCGTCAGGAAGCATTACAGGTCTGGTAATATGCAGCGCCTTCAAAAGGAGTATACGGCTAAGGGAGTAACCTGGTTGTCGATAGATTCTTCTGCCCCGGGAGAGGAAGGAAACTATCCGTCCGAGAAGTTGAACGAAATTGCTAAGCAGGATGGTGCAGCGCGGACAGCTCTGTTGCTGGACCCCTCAGGCGATGTAGGACGGTCGTATGGGGCAAAGACCACGCCAGATATGTTCATCATCGATCCGAAGGGAATTCTCGTGTACAAAGGCGCAATCGACAATAAGCGGAGCACCGACCTTGCTGATGTCAAAACTGCCACTAATTATGTAAAAGGCACCCTGGACGCAGTGATGGCTGGGAAAACGGCTCCTGCGACCGCGACCCAACCCTACGGTTGCAGCGTGAAATACGCTTCAAGATAGGGCAGAATTTCAGTGGCGCGTCTTCGCGCTTAATTTCTTGACATATAACAGCGGAGCGCTCTCGCCCTTTGCATGCGTCGCTCTATGTGCTACCGTGACCGGTTGTTTTTTTAGCGTATGGCACAACTAGATCCCAGGTCCTCTAAGGACAAGAACTCTCGAAATTTCGGAAACGATAACAATTTCAATTGGCGCGGCATCCTTCTATTTGCGTGTGCCATAGCTCTGTTAGGCGGCTTTTTGTTGTCCCGAAATGGCAATTACGGGAACGTCGAAGAGATTAGTTTCACCGATTTCGAGAAATACATTGATGAAGGTCGGATCAGCAAAGAGGAGCCGTTGCAGCTGATCGTGACTGAGGGCCGGTCGACGCAAACGTTGCGAGGAGCTTACGAAAAGGGCAAGAAACCGTCATCGCTGGCCGGTGCGCCCGACCATTTTAAAACCACGATTTTTATTGAGTACAATAAGGACTTGAAAACCGAGCTGGAGAATCGCGGTTACAAGGTAGACATCAAGGCGGATTCCGACGTCATGTTATCGGCGCTTCTCCAGTTTTTGCCAATTGCGCTGTTTTTCCTGATTCTTTATTTCTTTTTCCGACAACAGATTCGGAATGCTGGCAAAGGCGCACTCAACTTCGGCAAGAGCAAAGCCCGGATGCTGGCTCGCGATCGGAACCGAGTGACGTTCAAAGACGTCGCCGGCGTCGAAGAGGCTAAAGAGGAAGTTCAGGAGATCGTCGATTTTCTGAAGGACCCGAAAAAATTCCAAAAACTGGGGGGCCGTATTCCAAAAGGGGTGCTGATGGTGGGGCCTCCAGGAACTGGCAAAACACTTTTAGCCCGTGCGATAGCCGGAGAGGCAGACGTGCCGTTCTTTAGCATTAGCGGATCTGATTTTGTCGAGATGTTTGTTGGGGTGGGAGCCTCGCGTGTGCGGGACATGTTTGAGCAGGGAAAGAAATCCGCGCCCTGCATTATCTTCATCGACGAAATTGATGCGGTTGGGCGGCACCGTGGCCATGGTCTCGGGGGCGGACATGACGAGCGTGAGCAGACCTTGAACGCGCTGCTGGTAGAGATGGATGGGTTCGACACACAGGAGGGTGTTATTATCATCGCCGCGACGAACCGTCCGGACGTGTTGGATCCAGCTCTTTTGCGGCCCGGTCGGTTTGATCGCCAGATTACAGTCAATCTTCCGGACGTGAAAGGACGCGAAGAGATTTTACGGGTCCACGCAAAAAGGGTGAAGCTAGCGGAGGGCGTTGATTTGGGAGTAGTGGCCAGGGGAACTCCCGGTTATTCAGGAGCTGAACTTGCGAACGTGATAAACGAAGCAGCTCTTTTAGCTGCGCGGCGAGGCCTGAAGGCTATCACAATGGCCGAAATGGAAGAGGCCCGTGATAAGGTGCGCTGGGGCAAAGAGCGCCGGAGCCTGGCGATCAGCGAAAAAGAAAAGGAAAACACCGCTTACCACGAAGCAGGTCACGCGTTGTTGTGCGAGGTGCTCGAGCACACGGATCCGCTTCATAAGGTAACAATCATTCCTCGCGGCCCGTCTCTCGGCTCGACGATGTATCTGCCGACAGAGGATAAATACACCAATCGTAAGAACGAGCTCTTGGATCGGCTGGTGGTCATTATGGGAGGCCGTGTGGCGGAAGAAATCGTTTTTGGAGACGTAACAAACGGAGCTACCGGTGACATCCGGATGGCGACCGGCATCGCTCGGAAAATGGTATGCGAATGGGGGATGAGCGAGAGGCTAGGCATGGTGGAATACGGGGAACACGAAGATTACGTGTTTCTCGGGCGCGACATTTCACGGTCGCGGGCTTACAGCGAAGCGACCGCGCAGGAGATCGACCGGGAAGTAAAGAGGCTTTGCGACGATTCCTATCAGCGTGCGCTGAAGGTTTTGACCCTGCGTAAAGAGACGCTGGTGGCAATTGCGAAGGCACTTCTGGAGTACGAAACACTCGACGGCAGTCAGATCCGCGAAATCCTGAACAACGGCAGGCTTATTAGCCCGCCTCCACCGATCTCGCCTGCAAATCGAGACGATCGCCCTCCAGAGACAACTCGGCCCCAGCCCGAAGGGGTAGGCGGTCTGACTGAGGCTCCGGCCTAGGGGCGAAATCTAGGCAGAAGTCGAAACGGTAGTCGACTAGTCCATTACGGCTCGAAGGTCTCAGGCTGGTGTTGCGCGTCAGCGTTGGAAGCGCCGGGGATCAGGTCGGTCGAAAGAAGCCGTTTGAGCTCTTCGGCCAAAAAGTCAGCGCTATTTCCTGTGTAGCGGGAGAGCCATCTCTGCCGCGTCGCCAAGTTGCAACGCGCGCCGGTTAGCTGATCGATCTTTGCGAATCTTGTGGTTGACGGTGAATAGCCATCCGAGATTTATTGGCTCTGTCTTCCAAAACTTAAATCTCTGAGGGTACTCACCATGACGAAAATAGGAATTAACGGCTTTGGGCGGATTGGGCGTCTGGTCTTTCGCGCACTTGTCGAACAAGGCTTGCTCGCTAAAGAGATCGACGTGGTTGCCTTGAACGACCTGGT
>JAFAQT010000125.1 GCA_019246215.1 Verrucomicrobiota bacterium | reverse complement strand
AAAGAAAGGATCCGGTCCACCATCAAAAACGGATAACGATGCGGAAGGATCTGCATGATATCCTTTGTATCCATGATCCCGGTGCCGATCGGGATCACCTGCACCGGCCCCATCGATAGCAGCTGCGCAAAACGTTTGGCCAATGCCTTGGTCATTTCCGCGTTCGCCGCGTGTCCCGGCTTCACCGCAATCACGTGACCCAGAAACCTGCACCCGGCCAAGAAAAGGTCACCAATGATATCGAGAATCTTGTGCCGAACGAATTCGTCCCGATACCGCAACGGCTCTTTCCCCATAACCGATTCGCCCCGTACCACGATGGCGTTCTCCAGGCTGCCTCCACGAATCAGTCCTTTGTCGAGAAGCGGCATCACGTCCTCGTAGAAAACAAACGTACGCGCTCGCGCAATCTCTTTCTCGTAAATTTCGGGCGTGATTTCCGTGGAATAAAACTGGGTAAAACGCCCTTCCGGACCCACCTGAGTACACGAAATCCGATATGTGCGATCCGGCACAATCGTCAGTAAGGAACCGGTCTTGGTCTCGATATGAATCGGCTCGCGAAGTTCCATCGTTTGACGTATAGCCTTTTGCTGTTCGATCCCGCATTTGTTGATCAGCTCCACGAAGGGATAAGCGCTTCCGTCCCCGATCGGCGGTTCGTTCGAGTCCATTTCCACAAGGGCGTTATCGACTCCCATGCCGCAAAGAGCCGAGAGCACATGCTCTACTGTGTGCACTTTGACATTGCCTTCAGCAATGGTGGTCGCCCGTTCGACAAACTTCACGTAATTGACTTTCGCATCGATCGTCGGTTCATCCGGCAAATCGATCCGCTTAAATTTGATCCCGTGATCAGTCGGTGCCGGGCTCAACCGTAAGCTTACCTTGGACGCCGTGTGCAAAGATGTCCCGGTGAGACTCGCGCTCTTAGCCAATGTTTGCTGGTAAAAAAAAGCCATAGATGAAGGGGTTGGTGTTAACACACGGGCGTTCAACGTTCAACGTCCAACGGTTAACGGCGTAGCCGTAAGTGTCTCGGGTTACCCCTTTCGAGCCGAGCAACAATGGACGATTCGCCCGCGCGTTCAGCTCTCGTTATTCGCCGTTCCGCGGACACGTCGACCCACCGACAAGCTCCGCTACCGCCCCGTTTCGCAAATGAATCCGTCGTTCCGCTGTCTCGGCCACTTCGATACTATGGGTCACCACGACCAGGGTAGTCAGCCGTTCATCGGCAATCCGTCGGAAGATTTCCAGCACTTTTTCCGCGTTGGCGGCGTCGAGGTTGCCTGTCGGTTCATCGGCAAGCAACACTTTTGGACGGTGCACCAGAGCGCGTGCGATCGCGGTGCGCTGCATCTCGCCTCCGCTCAACTGATGCACAAAATGACGCTCCCGTTTTTCCATTCCGACCAAATGAAGCATCTGGCGGGCGCGCACGGTTGCTTCACGCAATCCAACCCCTTGGAATTCGAGCGGAAGACAAACGTTCTCCAGCACGTTCAGGGTTGGTAGGAGGTTAAAGAACTGGAACACAATCCCCAGGTGGTGTGCCCGATACTCGGTGAGTTGTTTGTCGGAAGCAGTCTGAAGTGCTAACCCATTCACCACAACCTCGCCCGCATCCGGCTTATCCAAACCACCGATCAAGTGCAGAAACGTGCTCTTACCCGACCCGGACTCCCCCGTCACCGCCACAAACTCTTCGGCCTCGATTCGTAAACTAACGTCGTCCAGCGCCAAAACTGCGTTCTCGCCTTGTTGATATCGGCGGGTAACGTTCTTTAGCTCAATCATGACAACAACAGAGAATCACTCGAGTTTGTGAGTTCTGCGGTTCCATCTTTCTTCGCAGGCTGCGGGATCGGCTCATCCATCGTATACGAAGATCACCGGTTTCTGGTGATTGACAAACCCGCAAATCTTTTGGTTCACCCAACCGGTCCTGGCCGACCTGATACTCTCTGGAACGAATTAAACCGTTTCCTGGCCTTCGAAATTGTCAATGGCGCCCGGATCTCCTTCATCAATCGACTAGACCGCGAAACCAGCGGTCTGATTCTGGTCGCGAAAACAACTGACGCCGCCCGGCAATTGGGTGCCATGATCGCGCGTCACCGGATTCGTAAAACGTACCTAGCCATCGTATCCGGCTGGCCCTGCAATGAAACGTTCCTGGTGAACCAGCCACTGTTGCGCCAGGGAATCGTTCGCCCTTCGAAGATCTGGCTGAAGCAAGCGGTTCATGCTGACGGTTACCCCGCCCTCACCTCGTTTCGTGTTCTGAACCGTTTCACCCTCCACGAGCGTCCGTTCGCTCTCGTCGAGGCCCAACCGGAAACAGGCCGAACCCACCAGATTCGGGTCCATCTCGCCCATCTCGGACACCCTATCGTCGGCGATAAAATTTACGGCCCCGACGAAAATTGTTACCTCGAATTTATCGAATCCGATTGGACTCCATCGCTTGAGGCCAAGCTTTTCCTTTCGCGTCAGGCCCTCCACTCGTCCAGCCTCTCGTTCGAACTCGAGGGGGACTCTTTCTCCTTCCAAGCGCCCCTGCCCTCCGACCTCCAAAATTTCCTCGCACCTGAGTTGAACTTCCCGATTTCATAACGCGGCGCAGCCGTAGCCACAATCCTCAGGCCACTGAGTGGTCAGCCCTTCGGAAGAGAAGGATATGTCAAATCCATCTATTCCTTCGCGATTGATCCAACTCATCCCTGCTGGTCTCGTGCCACAACAGCTTACGTTGCGCGAGCAGCGGGATCAGGCAGCAACTCGTCGAGGGATCACTCGTCAGTCGTTGATCAAAGTTCATTGTCGAATCCTCAATTCGAGAGAGGATTCGGATTACGTCCAACAACTTGAAGTTCATCCACTCGCTGGAAGCTGGAATGCCGTGCGGGTTCATCGGCAGCGGCGCGATGACCGACGACACGCTTCAGGTCACTTCGCGTCATCGATGGGCATTCTAGTCAGCGGCCGCATCCAGACGCTTTGTTTTCATTCATCTTTGCAACGGGCGCCCGACCATTTCAAAGCCCCAGAGCCAACTGTTTTGCCTCTCCGTTTCTCCGACGCAGCCATCGCTCTGCCAACGCCTCGATCCTCGCGAGTTCATTCTCCATTATCGTCATTTCGCGCCTTAACCCGCGATTAATCCCCTCGAGCTCACGTCGGACATTCCGCAACCGAATCTCTAGCTCGGCCGAACTCAACAAAAGAAAGCGCCAGCTCGATGCTTCCGCCAAAATGGCAATCGATTGCCTCAACGTCGCCAATCTCGAGTTTGCTCGTCGCACGAATGCACGAAGCTCCGAGATAGTCAGACTATTCGTCCCCACTCGATCGCACCGGGCCAGGATCGTCTCCAAAGCAAGCACGTCCTTCTCCGCGTACGCCCTCTGCGCCTGGTACCATAGCTCCAATTCCTGCTTGGTTAACACGCCTGCCAAATCTGGA
>JAFAQT010000107.1 GCA_019246215.1 Verrucomicrobiota bacterium | reverse complement strand
GAATCTCGATCTTGCGCGGCACTTCCTGGAAGGACATGCACTCACTTCCCGTGAACGGGCGGCGGTGAGGATTCAGGTCAGAAACATCGTTCGCGGAGTGAGTCTCTTTCGGTGGCGACATCCTCGCAGATCCGATTAGATTGGGGGGACAGGACGCGAGTAACACAAGCCAGATCTCACTGACAAGAACATGGTTGCTAAAATCGCTGTTCCGCGAATCCTGAGAATCGGCAGCGGAGCCTTTGCTGAGACTCGGGATGTGCTCAAAATTTTGGGATTGGGAAATCCGTTGATCGTTACTGATCCATACTTGAGGAAACGCGGCTTGGCGCGAATGCTGTCCGAATCATTAGCCGCATTGGGCCGTCCGCGGACTTTCTCTGGAACGGTTCCCGATCCGACGGTCGCTGCCGTGGAAACGGGAGTTGAATTTCTGAGAAATGGAGAGCATGACTGTGTCATCGGCCTCGGAGGGGGCAGTTCGATCGATACTGCAAAAGCGATTGCCGTATTATCGGTACATGGGGGCAAGATGCGTGATTATAAGGCACCACACGAACAACATGAACCAGGTTTGCCAATCATCGCTATTCCGACAACCGCCGGCACAGGTTCCGAGGCAACCAGGTATACGATCATCACAGACAATGAAACTCAGGAAAAGATGCTTTGCATAGGGCTGGCCTACTTGCCAATCGCAGCACTGGTTGATTTTGAACTGACCCTCACAAAGCCGATGCGGTTAACTGCGGACACTGGCGTGGACTCTCTGACGCATGCCATTGAATCTTACGTTAGCCGGCGAGCCAATGCCTTTTCTGACAGTTTTGCCCTATCTGCAATGCGCGCCATCTGGTTGCATTTACCGAGTGCATGTTTTGACACCCAGAACCGCGCAGCCCGTGAAGCGATGATGCTCGCAGCCACCCAGGCCGGCATCGCGTTTTCAAACTCGAGCGTTGCGCTCGTCCATGGAATGAGCCGTCCGATTGGTGCAAAATTTCACGTTCCGCATGGGACGTCCAACGCGATGCTGTTGCCGACGGTGACAGAGTTCTCGATTCCGGGAGCCGTTGCACGATATGCCGAATGCGCCAGAGTGATGGGCATGCTCCCGGCCGAAAGCAAGGATGACGAAGCGGTTGGCGAACTCGTCCGAAATCTCCACGAGCTGAATAGGAAATTGAAAGTACCCACTCCTGCCGAGTTCGGAATTGAGCGCCGCGCCTGGGAACAGAGTATTCCGTCGATGGCCCAACAAGCATTGGCATCCGGTTCGCCCGCAAATAATCCACGAGTGCCGTCTGAAAGCGAAGTCGAACGGCTTTACCGCGAAATCTGGAAATAGCAGCAACACAGAGCTCACTCCGACAGACTTACGCGTAGATAGACACGCGTCCAGTTTCAGGCATCTCCGAAGATTTGGAGGTTTCAGCATTCGGGTTACAATTGCGTGACACCTAGCATTATGACGACGAACATCAACCCGTTTACACGTGTGGCGCCCGCCGACGGCTCCGCGAACATTCACCACTATATCAACGGACACCTTTACGCGGGGATCTCGCAACGTTTTGCGGATGTCTATAATCCAGCAAGCGGGCAGGTTTCCGGCCGGGTCGCCTTCGCGACGCACGAGGAAGTGGACCAGGCGGTTGCGGCCGCGAGCAAAGCGTCGCCCGCCTGGTCAGCTCTTCCTGCAGTCCGGCGCGCTCAAATATTATTCCGTTTCAGAGAATCGGTTGAAAAAGAAAAAAAACGGCTGGCTTTGCTGATCAGCGCAGAGCACGGGAAAGTTCTGGAGGACGCAAAAGGAGAGTTGATGCGAGGCCTTGAAGTTGTCGAGTTTGCCTGTGGAATTCCTCAGTTGTTGAAGGGCGAATTTTCCGAGCAAGTCAGCACCGACCTTGACAGTTCCTGCTTCCGTCAACCCCTGGGAGTGGTCGCAGGAGTTACCCCTTTCAATTTTCCGGCTATGGTGCCGATGTGGATGTTCCCGATCGCGCTCGCTTGTGGCAATACGTTCATTTTGAAGCCAAGCGAGAAAGATCCGAGTCTTAGCCTTGAGCTCGCGCAATTGCTGAGCGAATCAGGATTGCCGGACGGAGTTTTCAATGTTCTTCAGGGGGATAAAGAAACAGTCGATGCGCTTCTGAATCACCCGGGAATCCAAGCCGTAAGCTTCGTCGGATCAACTCCGGTGGCGGAATATGTGTATCGCTGCGGCACTGCAGCCGGGAAACGGGTGCAGGCGCTTGGCGGAGCGAAAAATCACATGGTTGTGTTACCGGATGCAAACGTTGCGCAAGCGGCGGACGCATTGGTGGGCGCCGCGTATGGCTCCGCGGGAGAGCGATGCATGGCCGTCTCGGTGGTGGTCGCAGTGGGCGATCGGTTAGGTGATCGCTTGGTTCAAGAATTAGTTCCCCGCGTGAAGTCGCTTAAGATCGGGTCTGGGGCGCAGGAAGGAAACGAGATGGGCCCCCTCATCACCAAGGCGCATTTCGATCGGGTCTCTTCCTATATCGACCTTGGAATCCAAGAGGGCGCTACCCTGGTCGTCGATGGGCGACATTTGGTTTTACCAAATTCTGGGAATGGCTTTTTTCTCGGGGGCTGCTTATTTGACAATGTTCGGCCGCCAATGCGGATCTATCGGGAGGAAATCTTTGGTCCGGTCCTTTGCGTCGTTCGTGTCAATGATGCGGGAGCGGCTCTCAAACTCGTCAATGAACACGAGTACGGAAATGGCGCAGCCATTTACACCCGAGACGGTGCAGCAGCGAGGGCTTTCGTCGAACAGGTCAAGGTGGGGATGGTCGGGATAAATGTACCAATTCCCGTTCCGATGGCGTTTTACTCGTTTGGCGGATGGAAACGATCAATTTTTGGGGATCATTACATGCATGGAGCAGAGGGGGTCCGATTCTACAC
>JAFAQT010000104.1 GCA_019246215.1 Verrucomicrobiota bacterium | reverse complement strand
CTCGCCGAGGTTGTTCCCTTCCTCGAGGCCGGTGACAGCTAAGTTTCTGGGATCCAAGGACGAGAGTATGTCCTGTTATGTCGGCGAAGCCGCCGGTACCAGACGAAACTGTATCGTGGTACGATGCGCATTGCGAAGAGCTTCTCGCATCTGTTTTTGGTCTGTGAATCTCCGTTGCAGCACTCGGCCCTCACATAACGTCGTGATTGATTCGACGGCGAATGGCCATGGACCGACCTCCCAGAGTTTCTCGCTCTCGCTTCGCTGACGCAGTCGCAGGTCGACCTGTTTGCCATTGGGAAGCCGGACCTCAGGGAGCTTGAATTCTCTGGACCGCCCCCGGCAAAGCTCCAGCGAAAACAGATCCCAGACAGCGATCAGGTCACGGTGGTAAGCTAGGACCTCCGGTGCGATTGCCCGTGCAAATAACGGATCATGGCTCAGTGTTTCACGAGCTTTTTGCTGGTAAGCTCTCTGCTCTTTTAGGAACTGAGAGGCCTTAGATCGATGAGAATCGTTTGGCTGTCGATGGAACCGCTCGCAAAGTCCATAGAAATGAAGCGAGACGATTAACGAGGCGTAAGAACAAACTGGCCTGAGCTGGTAGATCCCTGTGCGCCAGATGTCCAGATGCAGTGATTCAGGGAGCTCGTCAAAAGCGTACGGCAAGCCGGTTTCCATGTTCAGCGTTGGCTGGTTCTCCCAGTCCAGGAATCCGATATCATGTTGTTCTGCGGCGTAGCAGATGGGCTCAATAGGTTCGAACTCTCCGAACAATTCATTGCCCCAAACTCGTGCCAGCTGGCCCGAGATCCAGGAGTGCGACGTTTGGCTGATCGTGATCGTTCGATCGTGCGGCTGATCGGGCGGGATGATCATCGTTCAAAGGTAGGCCGAAAACGAGGACTGATCCAACCCAACAACATTTTCGCGGAATAAGTAGAGATCCGTATGGATCGCAATCGTATGAGATACTTCTGGGGCATCATCCTGTTAGCGCTGGTTTCTGCGCATGCGGAGACGACACTCCGAAGCGGACCGCAACGAGTTTCATTGCTCGAACTTTATACTTCGGAAGGATGCAGCAGCTGTCCTCCAGCCGAGTCGTGGCTGGGCGGCTTAAAAACGGATGGCCGGCTATGGAAGGAAATTGTGCCGGTCGCTTTTCACGTAGATTACTGGGATGACCTCGGGTGGAAGGATCGGTTCGCGAAGCAACAGTACACTTCTCGGCAGCGAGCGTACTCAACGATCTGGGGGAGCTCTTCGGTTTACACGCCCGGATTTGTTCTCGACGGACAGGAGTGGAAAGGATGGTTTAGTGGTAGCGCATTGCCGGTTCCGGGTGATCGTTCGGTGGGAAAGCTGGAAGTGAAGGTCGACAATCGAGTGGCTAAAATAAAATACTCGGGAGATTCTGGGGCGAAAGAGCTCGAAGCGCATCTCGTGCCGATGGCAATGGATGTGAACTCTGATGTTCATGCAGGTGAAAATCGCGGGCGGAAACTGATGCATAGTTTCATCGCTCTGGATCTCGTTTCCCGGAAACTGACTGACAAAAATGGAGAGTTCACGGCTGAACTTCCGTTTGACTACACGGCGGCTAAGGCTGTCGGGATATGGGTGACGGAGGCTGGATCGATCAAACCGGTGCAGGCGGCGGGGGGATTTCTCAAATAGTATAGGCCGCTTTGCAGTGCGAACAGGTTCTGGTTTCGATCCCGCTCACCAGCCCTTTGCACTTCAGCGCCTGTCCCAGTGGCGGGCTAGGGTCCTGCTGCAGAACTCTCCAGCGAGGACCAGAGAGCCACAAAAAGGAAGGTGAAAACGGACAGCTGTCGTCCTGCCGAGCGTGGAAACTCAGCAGAACCAGCTGTGACCGAGCTCTGGGCGGGGATTAAACCCGACCGGCGATCAGTTTCTCCAGCTTCACGATATCGGCCGAGAACTTGCGAATTCCTTCAGCCGTCTTGTCGACCGCCATCGGATCCTCATTGAATTCCAAGCGGAAAGTCTTTTCGTCGAGAGCGATTTTCTCGGCATCGAACCCCTTCGCGGTGTCCGGAGACAGTTTGCGGGTAATAGGATCAAAGGATTTGCTAAGGTCCTCCAGCAAATTCGGACTGATCGTGAGCAGGTCACAGCCCGCGAGATAAATTATCTGACCGGTGTTTCGGAAGCTTGCCCCCATCACTTCGGTTTCGTAGCCGAATTTTTTATAATAATTGTAAATGCGTGTGACAGACTGAACGCCTGGATCATCAGGACCCTTGTAATCCTTTCCAGAATTGGCTTTGTACCAGTCGTAGATGCGGCCGACAAAGGGTGAGATTAGTCTCACACCGGCTTCCGCACATGCGACGGCTTGAGGGAAAGAGAAGAGCAAGGTCAGATTGCAGTTAATCGATTCCTTGCGGAGTTGCTCCGCTGCCTTAATGCCTTCCCAAGTGGAAGCAACTTTGATCAAGACGCGTTCTCGCGGGACACCGTTCTTCTCGTACAGCGCAATCAGTTGACGCCCTTTGTTAACCGAACCCTCCCGGTCGAAGGAGAGGCGGGCGTCCGTCTCAGTCGATACACGGCCAGGTACGATCTTGAGAATCTCCGTGCCGAACAGGACCAATAAATGATCGATGATTGACTCGATCTTCGCGGCGGCCTTTAGCGGCGAATCCTTCAAATCGGCGATCGCCTTGTCTAAAAGATGGCCGTATTCCGGTTTTTGAGTCGCGGCAAAAATCAGGCTCGGATTGGTGGTCGCGTCCTGGGGCTGATAGGCCCGCATGCTTTCAAAATCGCCAGTATCGGCGACAACTTTGGTGAATTTTTTGAGCTGGTCGAGCTGAGAAACCTTTTCGAGAGTAGCTGTGCTCATATACTTAGAAGCCAACGCCTTTTATCGCGGCAGTTCAACTACTTTTTCTGGCTCGGACGAAGTATTCCGTTCAGACGTAAATGAGGAACTCCAGAAGGCTTCGATCGCGAGCTCATAAACTCGCTTCAAAGTTTGTTGAGCACGTTGGGCGGCCGCTCGGCAAGACTCGAACTCGGGTGCAACCTGGAGAATTTTGCCGCGGTACCGACCGATCTTGACCTGGATCTCGCCTGCTGGTGTCCGGACCTCGACAATTTCGCGGTCCAGAGTTTCCCGATGCAAATCCCGGAAACGGATTCCAAAGGTTGAGGTTTCGGCGAAGATTATTCCCTGTATTTTCTCGATTGCCGTAGGTAAGCAAAGCACTGAAAGCATCGTGGCCGGCCGCCCTTTTTTCATTTGGATTGGCGTAAAGAAGACGTCGAGAGCTCCAGCCTGGAAGAGGCGGTCTTGTGCGGCAGCCAGGATTTCAGGTGAAAGATCATCAATATTGGTTTGCAGTTCTACTATCTGTTGGCTGGATGGCGATTGTTCCAGGGTACCGACGACCGCGCGTAAGACATTTGGCCGACCGGCCAAATCTCGGGTTCCCAATCCATATCCGATCGTCCCCGGGCGCATCTCGGGAAAAACTCCCACTGCGTAATTGAACTCAGCCACGATCGCGGCTCCTGTAGGGGTGATCAGCTCAAAGGGGATATCCGCTTGACGAATCGGGATACCTTGCAGAATTTCAAGAGTCGCAGGTCCAGGCAACGGGTATTCACCATGGGAAGATCGGAAAGTGCCTTGACCATCGACTAGGCTTGAAAAATAAATCCTCTCGACCTGGAGCGCCTCGAGGCCGACGCAAGTGAGGACGATATCGACGATCGAGTCGAGTGCGCCAACCTCATGAAACTGCACTTCCTCGATAGAGGCCCCATGAATTTTTGATTCTGCGTTGCCGATTCTGCAGAAGATCGACGACGCATGCTTTTTGACAAAATCCGACAGTTCGCTGCGCTCGAGCAACTCGCGAATGGCAGAAAAACTTCGAGACAACGGATGCCTGAGTCGAGGGTGATGGCTGATTTGATCCTCAACAGGATGAAGCTCATCGTCTTGATGCTGGTGTCCATGCCCGTGGCCGCTGCCCGTGCTGCCAGCCGTTGCGTGATCCGCCTCGGGAGGATGGTGACCGACGTTCTGGGGGGGATCGTGAAATGCTCCAGAGTGAACGTCGAACTTTACGCCGGAGATTCCTCCGCGAATTTGGCGCTCGAAATGCAGGTGGCACTCACCCAGGTCCAACTTAGACAATTCCCATTCGAGTGTGGAGGGGGTGATTCCCAGGTCGGCCAAAGCACCTACAGTCATGTCGCCGCTGATTCCCGAAAAGCAGTCCAGGTAAAGAATACGCATCTCAGTTTACCTACGTTGAAAACCAACCGCTGCACAAGGGTGGTGTTGAGCGGAACTGCTGCCCAACCATCCAACTCGCACAGCGCGATCCAACTGGCGCTTAGGATCGTTGCAATGTCGGCGCTCTCCAGGCTTACCTTTACTCGGACCGCTCAATGATGATCGACGCGAGCCAAAAGGCGAGGAGCATTTCGGAAGCAGTGACAGAGTGGGACCGGGCCCGCGCCATCCATCAGTGTAGAAAACGGAATACGGCTGCTTGGACGAAATGGAGGAAGACTTGAAAGGAGCAGAGGGTGGAGATTAGGTCAGAAATGCACTATGCGTGTCGCTCCATTGCATTTTGCATGTTGAATGACCATGTTTCGTTTATGCTTTTTCGTGGAAAAGCTTTCTACTCGGGAGAGATCAACGTTTTTCAAAGCAAAGGCTCGAAGGTTGCTCATCGGTATTCTCTTTCCTTGCCAGTTATGAACGGAGGGGCATGCGCGTATTAATCATTGACGACGAACGATCAATTCGCACCTCGACTGCCGTGGCGATCCAGGCTGCCGGTCACCATGCGGACACTGCCGATAGCGGACAGATTGCGATCCTGAAGCTTCAGGATGACGCCTATGATCTGGCGTTTCTCGATTTGCGGCTGGGGGACGAGGACGGGCTCGAGATTCTGGAGCAAATCAAACGCCAACATTCCAAACTCCCTGTTGTCGTGTTTACGGCCTATGCCTCTGTCGCTTCCGCAGTGGCGGCGATGCAGCGCGGCGCTTTCGACTATTTGGAAAAGCCGTTCACACCCGAACATCTGCGGCAGATTATCGGCCGGGTTGAAAAACAGCGAAAGCTGGAATCGAAAATCGATGACCTGCAAGAGCAGATCAACTTACAAAACCCAACGATTAAGCTGCAATCATCTGATGCCCGTATGGCCGCCGCGTTGGATATGCTTTACCGGGCGGCGCCGACCCAAGCTGCAATTTTATTGCTGGGGGAGAATGGCACCGGCAAAAGCGTTCTGGCCCGCGAGGTTCACCGGCGAAGCAATTGCAAGGAAGGTCCGTTTGTGACCGTAAGTTGTCCAAGTTTGTCGCGTGAGCTTCTGGAGAGTGAATTGTTCGGGCATATGAAAGGAGCCTTTACTGGTGCGGTGCGCGATACCTGGGGCAAAGTGGCTGCGGCGGAGTCTGGAACACTGTTTCTGGATGAGATTGGCGAGTTGCCCCTGGAGATTCAGCCGAAGCTCCTTCGACTGCTGCAGGATCGTCAGTACGAGCGGGTGGGGGAAAATAAGATTCGAAACGCTAATACTAGGATCATCGCAGCTACGAACAAGGACCTCAAGGAATGCGTCCGCAAAGGTACTTTTCGGGAGGACCTGTACTATCGGCTTGATGTTATCTCGGTGACAATCCCGCCCTTGCGCGAAAGGCTGCGCGACCTCGAGAACTTGGCGAGGGAGTTCTTGCAATTCTTCGCCAGTCAATTCGGACGGACGGGACTGAAGTTTTCTGAATCCGCGCTCCGAAAGCTCCGGACGCATTCCTGGCGAGGGAACATTCGCGAGCTCAGGAACACGATTGAGCGCGCGGCGATTCTCGCGCAAACGGACGAGATCGGGGAGGAATATCTACCAGAAGAGTCGCCGGAGGGGCAAGTGACTGAAGCGACTATCGGATCGGAGATTACCTTGGACCAGCTTGAAGAAGTGCATATTCGCAGCATCCTGCAAAAGGCGCCCAGCCTGGATGCGGCAGCAAAAATCTTGGGGATCGACCCAGCTACGCTTTATCGAAAGAGAAAACGATTGAAGCTCTGAGCGATGCTACGTCTAAAGCTCACGCTAGGCCTTCTGGCTACTCTGATTATCCTCTTTTTGGTCGGGATCTACGGGTTTTGGCTCTTCAACGATCTTGGGCGCGCGGTGGACAAGGTGTTGCGTGACAACTACGACAGCATCAAGGTCTGCCACTATATGCGGACGGCGACCGCGCGCGTCAACACGTTCTATTCTCGAGGCGAACATCCTTCCCCGCCCTTTGATCAACCGGGGACGCTGGATGAAGTCGAGAAGCAATTCAGGGCGCGGTTACCGACGTTGGAAACGAACGCTAAGACCCAGGAGGAACGAAATCTCGTGGGGCAACTCGGGGCTGCCTGCGCCGAGTATATCCACGTTTACCGTGAAATCTTTGAGTACTTCAAAGAGGGAGGGGTAAGCGATCGCCGGATTGCCGAAGTCAGACCGCAGATTCCGAGTCTGACGTTAAGCATCACAAACCTTAGCGGGAAAATTCTCGAACATAACGAACAACAGATGTTCATGGCGAACCGGGCTGCTGAACAAAAATCCAAGGATTCGATCCGGTTGTTAATTATTGCGATGATCAGTGCGGTGATCGTCTTTGTGCTGACCTATGGAAGGCTCGGTCACTCGATCATTACTCCTATCCAGAAATTGACCAAGTCGATCCGCGAACTTCGGTCCAGGGCTTTTGCGCAATCTTTGCCTGTAGAAACCGACGATGAACTCGGGGCACTAACCAGGGAGTTCAACGCCATGGCGGAAGAACTAAGAAATTTTTATCGGGAAACCGACCGAAAATTTATTGAATTAAACCAAGTTATCCGGGCGATGATGACGACGCTGCCATACCCTCTCTTCATATTAGGCGAGCAGGACGAAGTCAGCAGGATGAACCCGGCTGCGGAGCGATTAGCCAACTCGTTGCGTACCAATGGCGCGATGCCCAATCAGATTCGGAAACACCTGGCGGCAGCTTCCGTGACAGGTCCTGACTATCGATTGGATGATCTTAAGCAGGCGCTGCTTTTCCGAATTGACGAACAAGAGGCTTTCTTTCTTCCAAGAATTTTTCCCATCGTTCTAGAGGACGGCACCGTGTTTGGCCGGGCTCTCATGCTCGTCGATGTCACGAGATTTCGCTGGTTGGACGAAATGAAGTCCGACCTGTTATCGACTCTCAGCCATGAAATACGTACGCCGCTCACCGCGATCAGGCTCGTATTGCATCTCCTCCTGGAAAAGAGTATCGGAGGATTGACTGCGGCGCAGGAGGAAATCGTTACGACCGCCCGTAACGACTGCGAGAGGTTGTTGAAGACACTCAACAGCATCCTGGATCTAGCGCGGATGGAAAGCGGAAAATCGCAGCTGGATTTGAGACCGATTCCTGCTTTGCGTGTAGTCGAAGAGAGTTATCACAACTTTCAGGATCAGGCGGCAGCGTTGTCGCACCCGCTCAGGATGGATGTTTCGGAAAGGCTTCCTTCGGTTTATGCGGATCCGGAACGGATACCGCTCGTCTTTTCCAATTTTCTGTCTAACGCACTCAAATACAGCTACCGCGATTCGGAGATTGTTTTGAAAGCACGGAATCTACACTCTGAATTTGTTCGCTTCAGCGTGATCAACTCGGGCCCGGGGCTGAGTGAACAGGAACAAGCCCTAGTGTTCGACAAATTCTATCGAGGACCTGATCACAAGGGTGAGGGCGCAGGATTGGGTCTCTCAATCGCGCGGCAAGTGGTTCATGCCCACGATGGACGGATCGGCGTAATCAGTGTTCCGGAGAAGAAGACGGAATTTTATTGTGATCTTCCGGTTGCCCAGAGTGAGGGATTGCGGGTCGGCGCTGTGCCTCCCACTGATGAGACGATGCAGTAGTCGAAGCGCCACTTTGCTAGGAGTGTATTCGAGCGCCGGTAGCTCTTCCGACCAAGTATTTGCGTTCTGAACTCCTGATTTCTTGCTTTTCCACCGGCGCGCTATAGAGATGTGTCGCTCGAATGCCACGGCCAACTTTGTATCTTCTGTTGTTGCTCAACATGGCGATTCTTTGTCAGGCAAGCACAGGCGACCTGAGCATAACTTCTCTCCGGGTTGCTGCCGATTATTCAGTGGAGCGCAGAGGTTTTTCGTTCCTTGTTGAGCAGGATGGCCGGATAACCTACGAGAGCTACGCAAACGGCGACTCCATCGATCGCATTGCTTCGATCTTCAGCGGGACCAAGGGTTTCTGGTGTGTCGCCGCCGCCGCCGCCATGCAAGACGGAATTCTGGATTTCGACGAACCAGTGCGCAACATAATCACAGAGTGGCGATCGGACCCGAACAAATCCGATATTCGTGTCAGAGATCTCCTGAATTTCACAGCCGGAATCGAGCCTGGCTTTTCTTTGCACGGAAGAAGTATTGGCGATCGAAATCTGTACAGTCTGAGGCTGCCTGCAGCCCGACCCCGAGGCGAATCGTTCATCTATGGGCCCAGCCAACTGCAAATTTATAGCGAAGTGCTTCGACGCAAGCTTCTGCCACGACATCTGACCCCGGAAGAATATCTTTATCAGCGGATTTTGCGACCGCTTGGGATCAGTGGCGTCAACTTTCGCGAGGACCGAAAAGGAAACCCGCTCCTTGCGAGCGGATTTCGACTAACGGCGCGCCAATGGGCGAGACTGGGAGAAATGATTCTGGGCAAAGGCAAATACCATGGACACCAGCTCGTGCGCTCGGATCTGCTCGCCGAATGCTTTCGAGGGACACACATTAATCCAATGTTCGGGATGGGATTCTGGTTGAACCGAGTTGGGCCCGAGTCTCATGAGATCGATGTCGAAAAGATGCTCGATATCCCATGGCAACGGCAGAACTGGCGGGACGGATGTCTATGCCGGGAAGCGCCGCGTGATATGATTGCGGCGATTGGCTCCGGTTACCAGCGCATGTTTATCGTTCCATCCATGAACCTGGTGATTGTTCGTCAGGGACAGAACGACAGCCGCTTTTCCGACGCTCATTTCTTGCGCCTGATATTCGGGGGGTAGTGAAACAAGATCGCAGATTCCGGAACCAGCCAGCGGAAAAGACAGACGGTCTCTGCGCCAATTACGCTTTGTTGCCATGCAGAGCAAAGTAAGTTTGCCGCTTCCTTTGCACAGGCTCAGCTTTATTTCCGGATTGCCAAAAACAGAGTCGAGGTCCGGCTGTTCCATCTGTAGCCGAACCCAAAAGTCAGCGGCTTTGGAGAGCTTGTTTCATAGTACCGCCGCAGGTCTGGCTGGTCGAATTTTTTGAATAGGGTAATCGGTCCAGTGTAGATCCCGAAGAACCTCAGCGTCCAGCGGTCGGGTGTAAAGAAATGGACCGGAATTCCTGAGTCGTCCTGGAGAATCGCGGTGCTGTTCTGAAGCAGGAAGTTCCGCACCGTATCGAACCCTCCTTCATGAAGGAGATAGGAAGCTGCCTTAAGCATGCTGTTTGAAGGCCCGAGTCCTTCACAGAAGCGGAGAAGCCCCGGGTTTCGCTTCAGCGCTTCATTCGAAAGGTCGCCAGTGAAATAATAGAGCAATTTTTCTGATCCGGTAGCGGTATCAGTAAAGGTGATTTTTGCCCCGCGGGTTGTTCCTTGGAAACCTCCCACAACGGCGCCAGATTTATCCAGAGAGAGGTACTCGATTCCCTTAATCTCTTTGCCGGTCCGCGCCATGAATACGAATATTGCTGGAAGTACGCCTTTCAATTCGGATCGTTGAAAATCTTCTCTCATATTTTTGGTTTTGAAGAAGCTGAAACTCAGAATGGTGTTGAGAGAGATCTGAATATTCTGGAGCGTGCCGGATAACGCTGCTGGAGGAACCGTTGCCAGATCGGGCAACGGATTGACGGGTTCGAGGCCCTGCAGGACGAAAGTCGAGCAATCCGAGAACATGGCGTCGGCATACAAAAAATCAGGGCCGCTGAACAGGTAGACGCAAGTGTGGCTCTGCTGTGTGATCGGCGCGACGTCTTCTGCTCTAAATATCCGGATATTGTTCAGTTGCCGCTGTTCAAGCTGGGAAAAGGCTTGATTCATTTCGCGCGCGTGGGCCTGCCAACTGGGATCTTGCGTTAGAGCGGCGAGGGGAGATCCAGGGGGGACTGGCAAACCGGCTAGGTATCGGGCGGCATCGTTTGCAGGAGAACTGGCAAGCACACTTGGCGATGCTTGGCCCTGGGGGACGGCTGGCGTCTGACCTGGCGTCGAGGTCCGGGTGCCGGGTTGCAGTTCCTGATGATGGTGGGCTTCTGGCGTTGGAACCTCTGTGGGCTCTTCTCCGTACAAGGATAAAGCCGCCAGCAAAATCACGAACAAGGTGGTCTTCATGGGAGAATGGTGGTGCGTCATGCTAATGGTCATCGATCTATTTAAAGGGCGCAGAATAGATCTTTCGCCCCGGTTCTCTCGCGAAAAAATAGATAATTAACCCGGCAACGACGGTAATCAGTCCAAGGAGCGATTCCGCTGTTTTCTCGCGTATGACGTAAAGCATCATGTGCAACGTGATCGCGAGGAACAGTATTGGGGTGACCGGGTAACCCCAGACTTTGTACGGTCGCTCCAGTTTCGGAGCCCGAATCCGCAAAACAATCAGGCCCAGTACGGTCAGAAGGGAGGAGAGCAACAGACTGAACTGCGTATAAATCAATACGGTTTGAAATGTTCCGGTCGCGACGAGAAACGTCACGATGACGACCTGGAGAACGGTTGCGACGTAGGGTGTTCCTTTTTTGGAGGTTTTACCCAAAAGACGTAATTTCGGCAAATCTTCGGACATCCGCTTCGTTATTCGGGGACCGATCCAGGCCATAGCGCTGATGGTTGCAATGAGTCCCAGACTGATCAGTCCGCTGACAATCTTTCCGCCGATCGGGCCAAAGATCGCCTGCCCGGCCAAAAGCCCGACCTCGAGTTTACCCGAAAGAACCGATCGCGGAGTTGTGCGGAGAAATACATAGTTCAGAACCAGATACAACCCGGTCACCGCGACCGTTCCGATCAGGAGAGCCCAGGGAACATTCTTGGCGGGGTCTCGTACTTCTTCCGTGATATAACTCGCAGCGTTCCAGCCCGAATAGGCGTACATGACGTAGACGAGGCTGACGGCAAAGGGACCAGACACAAGTGTCTCAAACGAGTTGGGTCCGGGATTCAGATTGAGATGCTGCGGATTAGGGACCAATAGTCCCGCGACGATCAGAACCAGAATGAGAGCGATTTTCAAAAACGTTGAACCGTTCTGGAAGATCTCTTCAACGCGAAGCCCGAACAAATGCACAACGGTAATCATCCAGACGATGAGCAGTGAGATGAAGACCGGTGCAATCCCGGGCGTAAAGACCTTAACATATTCTCCAAAAGCGATTCCGGCCAGGGCGATAGGCGCAGGGAATCCTACCACCGCCGAAATCCATCCGGAGAGGAAGCCAACTGAAGGGTGATAGATTTTGGAGAGATAATGATATTCGCCGCCGGATCTCGGAAGCGCGGTCGCTAACTCCGCGTAACTGAGTGCTCCGCAGAGCGCGGCTATTCCGCCGACGACCCAGAGAGTGATGAGCGCGAAATCGGAACTGATTCCTGCGACCTGGAATCCCAGACTTGTGAAAACACCAGTTCCGACCATGTTGGCCACCACCAAATTTGTGGCGGTGACTAAGGAGATTTTCTTTTGGCTCATTGCAGGCTAGTGGCGGCAAGCCCCTAGTTAGTTGATGAGGCGCCAATTTGTCCACGGAAATTGCTTACATTGCTTCCGCAGCGCGGCCGCTGGAAGGACCAGTAAGGCGAGAGTCCAAGAAAGCTGGTAAACGGGCGGAAAACAAACGCCGGGTCTCTTCCGAGAAACACATGAGCCACAAAAGTCGCTGTCATGGAGGCAACCAAGGTTTGCGCCAGAAACACCGTATTGTTCAAGTCTTTCACGATTTCTGATCACGAAGGTGATCGCCGATAACGGTGTATTGAATGCTGCCGCCAATCCAGCCGCCGCACCCGATAATAGGGCCGCTCGCCGGCCTTGTTTGGCGACCCCGAGCATCCCGGCAATATTCGATGCCAGGGCGCAGGCGATGTGAACAGTTGGACCCTCTTTGCCAAGACTACATCCACCTCCAATCGTAATGGTTCCGGCAAAAAACTTAGCGAACGCAACTTTGAACGGCAGGTAACCGAAATCCCGCCGGAATGCGATCTTCAATTGAGGAATGCCGCTGCCGGCAGCCTCCCGGCTGACATACCTCAGGATTAAACCGGCCAGGAATGATGTGCCTGAAATAGTGACAAGGTGATCAAAACAAAATATTTCGCCCGTGACCTGTGAGAGCCGCGCCCATAATCCCCATTCAAGGAATCTGATGCCAAGCGAGAATGCCGCAGCGCCTCCGACCAAGCGGTAAAGAGAAGGTCGGAGGCAACCCTGGAGATCGATGGGAATGGCTCGGAAGTATTTGGCGAATTTTCATTTGGGGATCGCGGTATTGCGCGCCGCCCGTTGCACGAGAGTCTCATCCGACCGAAGTTTGCCCTTTCAGAGTCTGAAAATCACTGGTGAACGCATTTTTTCGCATCGTACTGATTTTAGTGACTGGAGGATTCTTTTCGGGATCCGCGATTCTCGCCCAGATCCCCGGAGCACACGTTTCGGTGAAGGTAGCGGTCCCGGAATCATATCAGAGAAAACCATTTGATCGGGAGCGTGAGCTGAAAGTGCCGGAGGGCGCAAAAATTTCCGTGCTGGCCAGGATCGAGAAGGCGCGGTTTTTAGCGGTGAGCCCGGAGGGAGACGTTCTCGTCTCCCAGCCAAGCAGCGGCAAGGTCCTCTTCATTAAGCAGTCGGGACCCTCGGAACACAAGGTTTATGAGCTCATCAACGGACTTCGCCTCCCGCATGGGATGGTTTTTCATGGGGTCGGTAGCAAGATTTATCTTTATATCAGTCAATCCAATCGGATCAGCAGATTCATTTATTCGAACGATTCTATTGGCCGAGCCAACGAGGAAATTGTGGTTTCGAACCTTCCTGACAGGAGCAGTCCTGGTCTCGGAGGAGCGTATGGCCACGAGTTGAAAAACATAGCAATAGGTCCGGACGAGAAGCTTTACGTCGACATTGCCTCTGCCACTAACGCGGATCCAGCTGATACCAGAAGCGATCCAGTCCGCTGCGCAATTTACCAATATGATCTTGACGGGAAAAACAGGAAGCTTTTTGCAACGGGGATTCGGAACGCGGAAGGTCTGGCGTTCCTGCCTGGAACAGATGAGTTGTGGGCGGTCGTGAATGAGCGGGACGATATTCGTTATCCTTTCGACGGCAAACGAGGTGAACATTCTGCCAGCGATTACGGTCGAGTGATGCGATGGTATGTCGATGACCATCCGCCGGACGAGTTCATACATGTCAAAGAGGGCGCCAATTACGGCTGGCCTTTTGCCAACCCGAATCCGGACAAAGGATTGGATCATATGCCGTTTGATCCCGATTATGATACAAATCGGAATTGGTCCAGATTCCCGGAAAATTCATTTACCAGGATTGATAAGGGCATCCCCGCCCACTCCGCTCCGCTTGGTTTCTCGTTTCTGCAGACAACCCGAGTTCCCTTTCCGTACCGCAACGGAGCAGTTGTGGCATTGCACGGGTCTTGGGATCGAAGCCGCAAGACCGGCTATAAAATTATCTTTTTTCCTTGGCTGCCTAGCGGCGAACCGGGCGCTCAAGTAGATTTGGTCACAGGTTGGCTGGACGACGAAACGCAGCGGATCTGGGGTAGGCCGGTCGATATTGTCCCTGATATGGAAGGAAATCTGCTCATTTCCGATGACTATAGCGGCACGATTTACAAGCTCTCCTTAGGTCATTAAACCGAAAATGTCCTAACCCGAAGCGCTGGTGATATCTTGCGCTGCAGATTAGAAGAGATGTCGCGTTGTCTGAAGAATGCCAAAAGTTTAGAGGTGACCGGAGATCGCCGGGGCTGACCCAGAGCGCGGCTTATTTTTCCTTTACATGAACTGAAGGAGGTCAATGACTCAGGATCATCAGAGTGAAAGGGCATCCGGACGTTTTTTCTTCTTATTCGCGACGAGCATGGCGCTCTTAAGTTGCAACAAACCAGCGCCTGCGCCGGAGTCTCAACCCCCACCGGTGACTATTGCCAGGCCAGTTCAGAAAGAGATCGTTGAGTGGGATTATTATACGGGACGGACGGAGGCGGTCGAAAATGTCAACATAACTCCGCGCGTGAGCGGTTACATTGACAACATTACCTTCAAAGCAGGGGACACTGTGAACAAAGGGGATTTGCTCTTTGTCATCGATCCACGGCCCTACCAGGCGACGCTGGATCAAGCGCAGGCCCAACTGCGTGAGGCCGAGGCGAATCAACAGCTCCAGGACGCGAATTTTGCGCGTCAGGACAAGCTTCGGCAGACCGGAGTCATTGCGAAGGAGGACTTCGATACGGCGCTCTCGAACAAGAATCAGGCTGTGGCAAGAGTCCTTGCGGGAAAGGCGTCGGTAGAATCGGCGCAATTGAACTTGACGTTTACCCAGGTCACCTCCCCGATCAGAGGGTTGATAAGCCGTGAGCTGGTCACGGTCGGCAACCTGGTCCAGGCCGATACCACCCTGCTGACAAATATTGTGAGTGTGGATCCGATCTACGCCTACTTCAATGTAGACGAGCGATCGGTGCTCAAGTATGAGAAACAGGTTCGTGAAGGAAGATTGGCAAACGCTAGATCCGAGGCAGTGCCCATTTATCTTCGACTTGAGAACGAAAATGGATTCCCACACCAAGGGACCATTGATTTCATCAACAATCAGTTCAATTCCTCCACCGGGACTCTCCAGGTGCGCGGTCTTTTTCCGAACGCAAATGGAGTTCTAATTCCAGGATCATTTGTCAGCATTCGCGTCGCTGGAACTCCGCTGCACTCGGCTCTCCTCGTGAGCGACAGAGCAGTGGGAACAGACCAAGGACAAAAGTACGTGCTGGTCGCTGGCGAGGATAATGTCGTTGCGGTCAAACCGGTTGAATTGGGGCCGGAAGTCGAGGGGCTCAGAGTAGTGCGAAGCGGGCTTACGGCAGACGACGAGGTCATTATCAACGGCATTGTCAATGCCCGACCTGGCTCAAAGGTCAGTCCGCAGAAAGGTGATATGAGCAAATTTGCCAGTAATCAACTTCAGTTGCGGAGCAGTACCAAGACGGAAACGGTCGACAACGGAAAAGAGAATGCGAGAGGAGATCAATCGCCGCACGCGCAAGGGCAATCGCCCTCTCAAGCCGGTCACTCAAACCAACCGAGACCTGGCGGCCCTCGTTAAGGCGCGGAGCCGGACATGAGATTTTCACACTTTTTCATCGAGCGCCCGATTTTCGCGATGGTGATTTCGATCGTGATCGTAATCGCCGGGATGCTGGCTTATGTTTCGCTGCCGACCGCGCAATATCCGGAAATTGCACCCCCAACCGTTCAGGTCACAGCCACTTATCCAGGCGCCGATCCTAAGGTGGTGGCTGAGACTGTGGCAACCCCAATTGAGGAACAGGTCAATGGCGTCGAAAACATGCTCTATATGTCATCCCAGTCCACTGCGGATGGCTCGATGACGCTCACGGTGACATTCAAGCTCGGAACTGATTTGGATATTGCACAGGTGCTGGTGCAAAACCGGGTAGCGATAGCCACCCCACAACTCCCGCAGGAAGTTCGGAATCTGGGTGTAACCGTGCAGAAGCAATCTCCGGACCTGATGATGGTGGTTCACCTGCTGTCGCCTGATGGCACCTACAACCAGTCGTACATCAGCAACTACGCCTTCCTTCAAATTCGCGATCCGCTGTCCCGTCTGGATGGTATAGGAAACGTCAACGTCTTCGGCGCGCGCGAGTACAGCATGCGGATCTGGCTGGATCCAGACAAGATGTATGCTCGAAATTTGACCACGGACGACATCGTTGCAGCCATCCAAGCGCAGAACGTCCAAGTCGCAGCGGGTCGTTTGGGTGCGGAACCGGCACCTCCGGGCACCGAACTTCAACTGACCATTAATACCGAAGGCCGCCTGGTGACTCCGGACCAATTCGGCCAAATAATCGTCAAACGCGGTGACAACGGGGAAATTGTTTATTTGGCGGATGTTAGTCGCGTAGAACTCGGGGCGAAAGACTACAATGTTTCTTCCTACCTGGACGGCAAACCTGCGGTGGCGCTCGCGATTTTCCAATTGCCAGGATCGAACGCGGTAAAGACCGCCCACGAAGTCCGAGCTTTGATGCAAGTCCTGTCCCGGTCTTTTCCGGCGGGCTTGAAATATACGATCGTTTACGACCCGACGCAGTTTATCGAACAATCTGTCGAGGCTGTTATCCACACGCTTTTCGAAGCTGTTGCTCTCGTCCTGATCGTAGTGCTGGTGTTCCTGCAGACGTGGCGGGCGACGATCATCCCGTTATTGGCTGTCCCGGTTTCGCTGATCGGGACATTTGCGGTCATGCAGGCATTCGGGTTCTCGCTGAACAACCTGTCGCTTTTCGGCCTTGTGCTCGCGATTGGAATCGTGGTGGACGACGCGATTGTGGTCGTTGAGGCCGTCGAACACAACATCGAGCTGGGGATGCAGCCCAAAGAAGCTACACAAAAGGCCATGGACCAAGTGGGCGGTGCCGTTGTTGCGATCGCGATCGTCCTGAGCGCCGTCTTTATTCCGACCGCTTTTATCTCCGGAATCACTGGACAGTTTTATCGGCAATTCGCTTTAACCATTGCAGTCTCGACGCTGATTTCCGCCTTCAATTCCCTCACGTTAAGTCCGGCGCTCGCTGGATTGCTGCTGAAGCCGCGAGGCACGAAACGAGATCTCCTGACCCGCCTTTTCGACCTTCTGTTTGGCCGGTTTTTCCGCCTATTCAACAAGGGGTTCGAGGCGACGGTGAAAGGCTACATTTGGGCGGTTCGGAGGCTCTTGCGATTGGCCGCGATCGCCTTGCTGGTCTACGTCGGCTTCCTGGTATTGACCTATTTCGGGTTCAAAATGGTGCCCTCAGGATTTATTCCGACGCAGGACCAGGGTTACCTCATTGTGTTCGCGCAATTGCCGGACGGAGCATCGCTTCAGCGATCCGAAGAGGTTCGCAAACAGATTTCGGATATATCCCGTAATGTCCCAGGAGTTGCGCATACGGTCGAGTTTGCCGGTTTTTCGGCGCTCGACGGAACAAACCGCAATAATGCAGTGACCACTTTCCTACCACTTGCGCCGTTTGAGGAGCGCGTAAAAGATCCGCGCTTAAACGGGTTCACCATCATGGCTTCGGTACGCCAGAAGTTCGCAGGGATCCAGGACGCACGTGTGCTGGTCTTTCCACCTCCGCCGGTTCGCGGGATCGGGAACGCTGGCGGATTCAAGATCCAGATTCAGGATCGCCGTGGCGCGGGACTTCCCGCCTTGCAGGCGGCTACCGATCAGTTGATCGCGAAGGCAAGCTCTGGTCATGGGCTGGTCGGATTGTTCACCAGTTTCCGATCGCAGGTCCCCCAGCTCTACCTTGATATCGATCGCAAAAAGGTCGAGACACTGGATGTTCCTATCAATTCTGTATTTAATACTCTGCAGGCGTATCTCGGTTCGACATACGTCAACGATTTCAATTTCGTCAATCGAACCAATCAGGTAAATGTCCAGGCGGACGCCCGGTTCCGAATTCAACCCGAATCGATCAGACAGCTCTACACCCGAAATAACAAAAACCAGATGGTGCCACTCGGCACCCTGATGGATATCCGAGAAGTAGCGGGACCGGATAAGGTGATGCATTACAACATCTATCCCTCCGCCGAGATCAGCGGAAGCACTCTGCCCGGCGTGAGCTCCGGACAAGCCATCGAATCAATGCAGACTCTCGCGAACGAGACGTTGCCGAGCCAATTTGGCTATGAATGGACTGAGCTCTCGCTGCAGGAAATTCTCGCCGGCAATTCCGCACTCTATATTTTTCCGCTCTGCGCTTTATTCGTGTTTTTGGTCCTGGCTGCCCAATATGAAAGCTGGGCGCTGCCGCTTGCTATTATATTGATCGTTCCGATGTGTCTTTTCGCCGCGATCGCCGGTGTTTACCTGCGTAGCTCGGATAACAATATTTTCACGCAGATCGGATTCGTGGTATTGATCGGTCTCGCCTGCAAGAACGCCATTTTGATTGTCGAATACGCCAAGCAGCAAATGGACGCGGGCCAAAACAGGCATGATGCCGCAATCGAAGCTTCCAGATTGCGCCTGCGTCCTATTCTAATGACCTCCTTTGCGT
This sequence comes from Verrucomicrobiota bacterium, assembly GCA_019246215.1. Lineage (GTDB taxonomy): Bacteria > Verrucomicrobiota > Verrucomicrobiia > Chthoniobacterales > JAFAMB01 > JAFAMB01. The sequence continues at coordinate 612 of JAFAQT010000104.1, read as the reverse complement.
TTACGCTCGGAGTTTTCCCTCTGGTTAACGCGGTCGGCGCCGGCTCGGAAATGCGGCAAGCTATCGGAACGGCCGTCTTCAGCGGGATGATCGGGGTAACGTTTTTTGGTATTTTTTTGACCCCTGTTTTTTTCTCCGTGATCATGAAGCTGTCTGAAGGCAGAAAAGAAAAGGCGGTGACATTCGACGTCAAAGGCGCCGAGCGACACGCTGCGCAACATTAGTTGAACGATGCGCTTCGCGAGTCCAGGAGTTGCGGGTGCGTCCGGTGCCGTGGTCGTCGGCATAATAATGGCCTACCTATGACACAGCGATGGCGCCCACCGCCGGATTTACTTCCCGAAAAGCGACTTACGTCAGAAGATTGGATGGAGGCCTAAATGTAGCCCGCTCGTCTGAGAAAGCCGGCTAAGCGCGCCAGCATGCATTTTTCTGGTTGAACTGATCTACGGAGCCAGGCACTCAGCAGGACCCGAGTGACCCCTAATTTGGTTGCCGTTTCTCGATCTGTTTCTGCCGACTCCTTGCTGTATCTTTCCAACGCATCCAGGACCTCTTCCGTGCTCAGAAATCGCCTAAGTGCTAGATGAAGCAATGCATATTGTCCATCTC
>JAFAQT010000225.1 GCA_019246215.1 Verrucomicrobiota bacterium | reverse complement strand
CCGGTTCCGGTCCTTCAAGAGGTCATTTGTGAAACGCTCGATCGGTTCGCGTAGATTTTCTTGCTTGATGTAATCGGCATCAAGACCGGTAAAGCGGGAAAATTGATTCGCAATACGATCGGAATCGCTTTGGGAAACAGCGTCGCCGCGCGCAAGAGCGAGGAGATAATCGACGGAGGAAAAGGCCTCAGCCTGGTTGAGTACATCTCGCAAAGATAACTGTTGCAGTTCGGGTCGAAGCCGTTTGTGATACCAGGCCGTCGCAGCGTAAGTCGGCAGGAAGAGCGGATAAGGCACGTCATTCCCCGGCTCGAAATCCAGCGTCTGAAAGTTCAATACCGAGCTGATCAGCACAATCCCGTTGACATACATTCCATATCTGTCCTGTAGGTATTGGCTTAGCCCCGCTGCGCGGGTTGTCCCGTAGCTTTCGCCGGCGAGGATTTTGGGCGAAGACCACCGGGAATAGCGCGTCGTCCAGATTCGAATGAAATCCCCGACGCTCGCAAGATCCTGTCTGTATCCGTAAAACTGTTTAGGATCCTCACCGCGAACCGGTCGGCTGAAACCGGTCGAAACAGGATCAATGAAGACCAGGTCAGTCCCTTCCAGCCAGGTCGATTCGTTATCTGTAATTCGGGCAGGCGGAGGCAACGCTTCGCCGCGATCGGACAATACAACGCGCCGGGGTCCAATCCCTCCCATATGCAGCCAGACAGAGGCTGAACCGGGTCCGCCGTTAAACGCAAACGTGACCGGTCTAGTCGCCGCATCGGCCCCCTCAAGTGTATACGCAACGAAAAAGACTTCAGCTTTGGGTTTCCCCTTCGACGGATCGAGTTGATCTTGTGCGCTCTCTTTAGCCGACTGCCTGGAGGAGTCCTTTTCGGGCTGGGTCTCCTGCTTGGTGTCTCGAATGAGGAGGTAACCCGTTATGGCTTTGTAACTGAGGGTTCTCCCGTCGGCCAACGTCACAGTGTGTTCTGTCACGACCGGCGCAGGAGGTTGATATCCGATCTTTTCTCCTTTTTCTTCCTCGGCTGCGGGTTTCTCTCTTCCAGCCTCAGCGGTTTGCTTAGTATCTGAGGAAACGCCAAGAGAAGTGCTTGCAACAAGGGCTGATAACATCAAAGGCCGCGCATAATCGAACATAAAGATCGGCCAAACGAAGCAGATTTCGGAACGGAAACAAGGTCTGTCGGCATGTTTGCGACGCCCCGAGCTTTCATCCGCTCACATTTCTTGCCAATTTGTCGCCGATGCAGGCTCGGCCAGCAGATTAAAGGCGAGATAACAGCCTTCTTGCCAGCCACTGAATGGTGCGCAACCAGAGAATGAACAAAATCAATACGGGCGCCAGCAAACAGCCGCAGCATCCGCACCCTGCCCTCGATCCGTGCGAATACTGAGCGTAAAAAAGCCCGGGGCGTCTTCGAAAGTCCAATCGCATGCCTCAGCCAGGGGGCGCATAATCGACGTGCTTTTGCATCGCCCGATCAATCTCTTCAGGGGTTAGGAGCTCAATCGTTTTCATCTTTGTCGCACCTGCTCCGGCGACAGCGAGGGAGATAGCCGCAGCAGTCAGGTTATCCGGTACGTCAAGGATTAAATAGGCGTCATTTTCCCCAAAGGCAAAATAAAAGGCCTCGAGATGTCCCCCTAAGCTTTTCAGCAATTTCTCAACCACAACCCGCCGCGATACTCCACCCGCTTTCGTCAGTCCCTTAATTCCCTCCGAGGTGTAGCTAGCCACCGCCAGATATTTGGGCATAGATTAACTCCAAAACGAATGAAGCAGTTTCAGCTTGCTACTGCCCTTGGAACGGGTTCCTCTCATTTCCCGTGGCAGCTTAAGAGTCGGTCCTGGTCAAAGCAAGCAACAAAACCCCATTGCCCGAACGAAAGTACAGCGGGGCACCCGACAGATGGAAGAACGACGGAAAGAAAAGAGGCCAAATTTTGGACGGGCATCTCCGTCCCAGAGGTCTCAGCTCCCCCGTCCTTCGCGTTTTTGAGCGGGCTTGGGCAACCTTCTCTGCGATCTATTATTCTGCGTGATGGGATTTTGGGAAATTGTAAAGCAGTGCTAAAGTAAGGGAGGAAAACTCCGTTAATTCAGAATACTGCATGTCGACGCTCCGCATTCTTTCTAGGCAAAATGCATTAATTCCCTCGATCTCTGTCGGGCTCGCATTAACCCTCCTCGACAGCGTGGCGCAGGCGCCTTACGACGTCGCAGCCAGAGAATCACTCGCCAACGAAATCAATCAGACCTACGGAAACCTGGTCACTCCGGCGCTTTCGATCGCTGAGCTCTTTGATATTAAAAATCGGCTCGATAAAGCAGATGCCATTGCGCAGAACTACGGAGT
>JAFAQT010000223.1 GCA_019246215.1 Verrucomicrobiota bacterium | reverse complement strand
CTCGTCGAGAGAGTCAAAACGCTGCGTTTTCATTTCTAAACAATCTCCAAGAGCTGGATTCGTTTCTCAATGCTGAATCGGACTTCATCTCTGAAGAGCCACCTTCAGCGGATCGCGCGGGAAATAACTGGGTTGGAGCCTTCTGGCTCACGGCTTGCCACTGTAGAAGTACATCTTAGAATTCCCTACAAGATCGACGTTCTTGGCCGGTCCTAATTCATTCAATCGTTGTTCATCCACCTTCCAGATGTTCGAATGGGCAATCCTGCGGTTGGGACCCGGATTTATGATGAACAAGAGCAGTTGACCCGCTTCTTGTTCAAGCTCCACGCTGCGTCGATGACGTCCCTGCTCATCGAGCATATCAATTTCGATCAGGCAATGCACCCCTTCACCTTCGTCTTCCGCGTGTCCAGTGCTACTTAGAGTTGCTACGTATTCGTAGAAGGCGTGCGCGCTCATAAAGCGGGGGCCCAAGGGGTTCAGGGAAAGTTCACCAGATCGCGCCTACATCGCAACTACGTTTGGGCGACGCTGCAGGTGAGAGATCATGTCTCCCCTTCTTCATATCTCTAAAACTTTGGCTCAGCTTTGGTCCGCAAGCGACAAGAACTCATCCCTATGTCGTCGCATGAATTCATCCAGAGCCCGCTGTACGGTTGGGGATGGGTCCCGAGGAAGGATCGACGTGTGATTTCGGCAGAACCATTCTTCCATAGCGTCCGCCACGAGTTGCTGTTTGGTTACACCAAGAAATTCGCATTGCTTGGTTAACCATTCGAACTGTAAAGAGCTGATAATGATTTGCAACTGCCCACCGGATGGATCGGGCTCCTGCTCCTCTGGCGACGGTTCCGATTCATTCTTTCGCACAAATTCAGATCGCAGCAGAACAATGAGTTGGATTTAACCGATTGAGTTGCTACGCACAGCCTGCATTCCGGAGGATCTGGATTGCAGCCACAGAGTCGGTTTCAGAGCAGCCATGCACGCACGCCGTTCCGGTAAACTGTAGGAGATTGTCCTTGGATTTCGTCCGGTAGGGAGCCGATTTGCGCAATCGAATTACCAGGCTCTGCGCCAGAATTAAACTCACCCTGAACGAATTCCGCGCTGACACGTCGCGCCAGTCTTTCCGCAAATTGACGTTCCGTTTTATCTTTATCGCCTGCCGCACTTGCTTCAGGAACAACCCTTGGAGCTACCTCGATAATGATCGAGCGACTCAGGAGGTCCGATGGTATGCCTTTCCAGTCGGCCAAGAATATCTGAAATAAGTAAGGTGCAGCGGCCATACCATCTTTATCATTCGCGGTTGCTGGTGCCCGATCCCCGGAATAACACGGGTCTATTACGACCAAAATACATGCTATTTAGATGAGACACTAGCGCATTCTCTCGTCACTGGGAGGCATATCCTGGTCACCGATTTTGAATGATTTTTGAGACACGAGCGACGATGAACCCAGTTGCTCGTCGCTTACGTATCGATTTAGATATGCGCCCTCCTCGCACCTCGCCGGGCGGTCCATTTTGAACGCAACGATGTCCTCATTATATGTGAGACCGGTACACTGGCATTTAAATCCACGGTATGCCTCCCAGTGCTGAGACGATGCACTACTGCACCAAGTGCATTAGGCCAAAAGGTCCCACAGCCAGCGATCCATCGGGTTCTCCGATTCGAACCCCATTTCGCGGATCTCAAATAGATGAGGAGCATTATTCTTCAGGAATCTCGCAGCGATGATGAACGGAGATGTGGGCCGCTCGGCTGAAGTTGGGATAGATGGATCCTGCAGAATGAATTTCAGTGCGGTCTCCAGACGCGGAGAATACGACATTTCTGAAACTATTCGTGACGACAACATTGGATGCGGCGCGTGAGATCGCATGCGGACGGCAGCCTGGATTTCATTTTTTGATTACTCCGAGCTATCCGCTCTGATAGCTGATAACGAGCGCCGTATCAGCCGTCCCGGTTTTACCGAATGGCAAATCAGATCGTGAACAACCTGGACTGGTGCGGACAGTCAATGGAACGGCAAATAGCGCTATTTCAGCGACAGGTCAGTTTCCGTCGGCAAAGAGGGCGATCCTGACGGCGGCTCAACGGCGCCCTGACGCTGGAGCCAGCGGGCGATCTGTGAGCACATGCCTGACCAAACTGATCCGGCTGCCCAGCCGGCAAGTACATCGCTCGGATAATGAACCCCAAGATACAGCCGGCTGAGACCGACGAGCATCGCGATCAGGAATGCCACTGAAAGAAAATAAAGCTTAGCAATGGGCCCTTTTACCTGGCGCGAAATGATACCGCCCAGCGTCAGGTACACCAACGCTGATCCCATGGAATGCCCGCTTGGAAAGCTTTCAGGATCAAAATGAGTCAGATGCGGAACCACTGTGGGGCGCCGACGCACAAAGAGGTCTTTCATGAACTGACACAAACCCAATCCGCTGCCAAGCGATGAAATCAAATAACCAGCAGCGCGAAAACGCCGGTTCAGGCACAGAAAGCCAACCAGAATACCTGAGATCAACGTGAGCCCAGTGCCGCTTCCCAGTGCAGTGATGTCACGGGCCACGTCCGGAAGCCACTTCGGCCCGAGGGGGACCGCAGGATTCTCCGGACGGCGAAATGCCCGAAGTATCTGGTTATCAATCTCATCGGGTCCGATTTTCCGAATCTTTCCCGCTAGTTTTACAAGGGCCCAGACACAACCGACGGCTATAAAGACCTTCAGAAAAACCCCAGTCTCGATGGTTAAGACCGATTTTCTCGCGTGCGCTTCGTTTGGCATTGCAGGTGAACTGTTCGATATACAAATTGCTCTTCTTTTCAT
>JAFAQT010000023.1 GCA_019246215.1 Verrucomicrobiota bacterium | reverse complement strand
GCTCCTCCAGCACGCGGACTTGCGCGAAAAACTTTGGATCGGAAGCAGATCAAAACCGCATGGTTCAGCTCGATGCGGGATGGTAGTCCCACCGTCGCTTAATTTCGCTGGCTAACATTTCAATGGCCGAGGTATTGAAAGCGATCTTTGCAGAGATGCTTTCGAGTTCCTCGCGTGGAAGGCCGCCGGCGGCAAACCGCTTCAGATCATTCAATAGCTCATCAGCCAAGGCCGTACTCTCACGCCCGGAAACTTCTTCGGTCTCCTCAAAGTAGAACCTCAGAACCGCGCGGATGTCGCTGGTTTCCAAATCTCACGCCTCCTGTTTCTTGAAGTTCCCATGTACTTGTTAAACGAATGACAAAGCCATCGATTGCAATTTTTCGATGTTTTAAACTAGTTTTCCCTGTCGACTGCCAAAATCGAACGTTTCGGTGACATCAGTCTCGGCGTTTTTTTGGTCAAAGTCGCGGAGTTTCCTCAGCCGATCCATGCAATAGACCGGGGTGCTTCTCAGAAATCGCCTGGAAGTCAGACCACTGAAGTTCTAGGCAAGGGTGAATTAAATTCATGTACTCAAGCGTAAGGGTACGGATTCGTTCTTCCGCCGCGGCCATATCACGCCCGATCTTAGCTGGATGACAACCCCAGATTTCTGCCAGATGGGCTCGCCTGACCGAGTGAATATAAACCAGGCGCAAAAAGAGAAGTTGGTAGGGCTCAATCTGCCGAAACGCATTCTCTAAGGCGATCCTGAGAATCTCCACGATTTCTGGATCCCGAATGAAGGGGTCGGCTGCACTCGCTAGCGACTCCTGGACTGGCCCTAACGGGAGCGAATTTCCGTCTGGCGAGTTCCACCAACTTTTCAGTCGGGAGTAGGCTACCTGGCGCAACCATATTTTTAGCGGTGCTCGTCCGTGATAAAGCCTTAGAAGAACGTCTTCCCCGCGTGGGCGATTCTTTGCGCCGAAGCAATCAGAGATGACATCCGCGGCGATCTCTCTCGCCTTCTCAACGGATTTGGCATCATGCCGACCGCAGCGGCTTACCAGGTACGACTCAAGATCGGGCAAATATTCCTGTACGAAAAGCCGAGCTTTCTGCTCGTCGCCAAACAAAGCGGCCTGCGCGATCTGCAAATCTTTCGAAAATGGAACGGATGCAGCATCCATTCGGCTTTAGCTCCCCTTCCCATATAACCTGACTCATAGGGAAGCGTCAATTCCCGCGGCATGCCTGCATATCTGCCAGGGCATCCTTCAGCTATGTGCTTGACGTCCCATTAAGCGGCGAAGCGTACGGGATTCACCCATGTTCATGCATTACGGAGACAGGCGAAGGGCGAGTTCATTGATACATTTACGGGGTCAAATACATGTGTGAGCACACAGTTTTTTCGGGAAGGTTCTTTATCATCATTCATCCGCGTAGCGCGCTACAGCTTGCTTACCGTGTTGCTGCCCTGATTCGCCACCCAGATGTTAGCTCCGTCAAAGGCAACCCCAGCCGGCTGGTTCCCCACGCCGAAGGTGCCGAGGTTGGCACCGTCGCTGGCACGGAGCTTGGTGACGGTGCTGCTGCCCTGATTTGCCACCCAGATATTGGCTCCGTCAAAGGCGACGCCGAATGAGGCGCTCCCCACGCTGAAGTTGCCAAGGTTAGCTCCGTCGCTGGCACGCAGCTTGGTTACGAAGTTGGACCCTGCATTTGTCACCCAGATACTGGCTCCGTCGAAGGCGATGGCAAGCGGCTGGCCCCCAACGCTGAAGTTGCCCAGGTTGGCACCGTCGCTGGCACGCAGCTTGGAAACGGTGTTGCTGCCCTGATTTGCGACCCAGATATTGACTCCGTCAAAAGCGACTCCAAACGGGCTGCCTCCCGCGGTGAAATTGCCGAGGCTGGCACCGTCGCCGGCACGTATCTTGCTCAGGGTGTTGCTGCCCTGATTTGCCACCCAGATGTTAGCTCCGTCAAAGGCGACCCCAGCCGGCTGGTTCCCCACGCCGAAGCTGCCGAGGTTGGCACCGTCGCTGGTACGAAGCTTGGTTACGGTGTTGCTGCCCTGATTTGCCACCCAGATATTGGCTCCATCAAAGGCGACGCCGAAGGAAGCACTCCCCGCGCTGAAGTTGCCGAGATTAACGCCGTCGCTGGCACGCAACTTGGTCACGAAGTCGGCCCCTGCATTTGTTACCCAGATATTGGCTCCATCGAAGGCGACACCAGACGGCAGGCCTCCCACTTGGAACGACAACCCGGAATAGGGAGCCCATTTAAGCAGGCCCACCTGCATAGGATTGATCATCAAGCGTGCCGGGCCAGCAGGCGCTGGCATACCCTGCGGCCCCGGCGGACCTGGGGGACCTTGTGGTCCCACTGGACCTGCCGGACCTGACGAGCCTTGGGGGCCAGTATTGCCGACAGTTACATCCAGAGAACCAAAGTGCGATGATACGCCGCCAGCGAAAACCTCCAAATGGTAAGAGCCGGGGGATAGATCTTCCGGTAGTTTTGCCTTTATCTTGGTTGGACTGAAAGAGGTGACCTGAAGCGGGGTTGCAGCAAAATTGACTACAGGGATGAGTTCGCCAAAGTTGCTGCCCGAGATGCTAATCAAGTTGGCTGAAAGGTCGACCTGTGCGCTATTGATAACGAGAGAATCTGGTGACCAGATACCGAGTTGCGCTGGCAGAAGCGCTGAGAAACAAAAAGCCGATGTGAACACGAGTATCTGAACTGAGAGAGCGACTTTTCTCATAAAATTTATTTTCTTGGTCCCCCACACCATTGCAACTAACACGCAGGATTAACCGGGTTCAGCTCGCGGGCGTATCGAAAACGAACTGAGCTAGCACATTTTGTGGATGATTTCGAGGCCACAACGTATCCGCCCCGTGGTTGAGAGGATTTGGCACTGATACACATTGTTATCTGTGAAAAAGCGAAGAGGTGCGACATCGCAGGACGAAAGTGTGTCAACCCGAGAGAAAACACCAGGGCCGAAATCTTCGCCAACGGTGCTGACGGTTGGCCATTCCACACACCCCCTCCTGAAATTCATCAAATTGCTTCAGGCACACGGGGTAACTCGAGTGGTGGATGTGCGCACCGTCCCGCGCTCGCGGCGCAATCCACAGTTTAACCAGGCTTCATTGCCGGATTCATTGAAGAAGGCTGGCTTGGGATATGTTCACCTGGCTGGGCTCGGCGGTTTGCGTCATGCGACACAAGATTCTATAAACTCCGGATGGCGAAACGCCTCTTTTCGAGGTTATGCAGATTACATGCAGACGCCGGAATTTGAGAAGAACCTTGAACAATTAATCCAGCTGACGAACCAGGACCGCATAGCGTTGATGTGTGCGGAAGCGGTCCCGTGGCGCTGTCATCGCTCACTCATTGCGGATGCGTTGGTAGTTCGGGGAATTCGCACCGAGGACATTATGGGCCCAAATCGGCGCCAAGCTCACACGCTCACGCCTTTTGCTAAAGTTCAGGGCATCACGATTACGTATCCAGGCTGAAGATTTTCAGAGAGGCTCAAAGGAAAAGCAGGGGGCAAAACGGCCCCCCTATAAAAGGTGACAATGATACTCACCTTTTTTTCCGATGATGGCCGAACTTGCAGTCCGTGGTTCAACCGTTGAAGAAGCTTAGCTTCTCCCCACCAACATCCGCGGCGTCCGAAAGGAGAGACTTGTAAATTGCTAAATAGTCGGAAGCCATGCGACTGGCACTGAATCGCCGCTCAAACGCCTCACGACAGGTGCGCCTGCTCAAACGCGGAATTTGTTTTACCGCGTTCACGGCACCCTGGAGATTGTCGACAATGAAACCTGTCTTGTTGTTTTCCAGCAGTTCTGAAACAGATCCATGCCGATAGGCAATTGTCGGTGTACCGCAGGCCATGGCCTCGATCATCACAAGGCCAAAAGGCTCAGGCCAATCGATCGGAAACAAAAGCGCGAGAGCGTTGCCTAAGAATTCGTTCTTTTCAGCTTCTCCGATTTCACCGACAAACTCGATAAGCGGATCATCCAGGAGCGGCCTTATTTCGGTCTCGAAATATTCGCGATCTACAGCGTCCACTTTCGCTGCAATCTTGAGTTTCACCCCAGTGCGCTGAGCGATTTTGATGGCCCGATCCACCCGCTTTTCTGGTGAGATCCTCCCGAGAAAGGCCAAATAAGAGCCCGGCTTTTCTTGAAACCTGTAAAGTCCAATCGGCAAGCCGTGGTATACGGTCCCTCGCCAATTCGCCCAACCTAAGGCTTTGCGCTGCGTGTTGGAAATCGAGACCAGATTTACTTTGGGGAATTCCTGGAAAAGCGGAATTAAATCAGGAATGTCCAGCCTTCCATGGAGCGTTGTTAGAGCAGCCGTTGGAAATCGGGTTGCGAGTGGAAAATGCAGATAATCGATGTGAAAATGCACAAGGTCAAAATCAAGCACTCGGCGATGGACCATCTCCAGCATCCTGACATGATGCGCGATTCGATCCACCACGTGCGGACCCTCTAGTCTAAGCGCCCTTTGAGAGACCGGCACTAGCTGCGCACGAGTTACGGAATCACCGCTCGCAAACAAAACAACTTCATGCCCTTGCTGTACCAGTTCCTCGGTCAGGTACGAAACCACTCGTTCGGTGCCTCCGTAATATTTTGGAGGCACGCTCTCGTATAAAGGTGCAACTTGCGCAATTTTCATCAATGTTCTCCGTTGGAGGGAATGGGTCGTATCCGAGATGTCGTCTCCCTTTGTTTAGGGCTTTTCATCCCGTGCATTGAACGCTGCTTACAACAATTCATCAGCGACCGGCACTCCCCTGTTTAATTGAATCCAGAATAATAATGGCCAACGCCCGACGATTTCGGCTCTGTTTCCTCAATTCGGGCCGGGACCCCTCTAAATTCGATTTTCGTGGGGTGTTTGGCTGTCGGCAAGGTGATTTTCGTTCGCCAAACCCATTGCTTGTAAATCCCCCCGGTGCCTGCAACACTCTAGATTGATCAGCACGAACTTATTGCTCGGCGGTGAAGGCGATTCTCGACTTCATTCGTACCGAATAGCGTCCTTTCACATGGACACCTTTGGCCAACTTGGCCCAGGCTTTAATCCGCTCACCGAAAAGAGCATCTGACTCGCCGGTCGTTGCGACTGATTTCGCGTTGTGCGCCAAGGCAAGCCAGGGAGGGTGGTGGTTTCAGTTTCCGCCAACCTGTATTCGGAAGACCGTTTTTTCTCTCTCTTACCGCGGCGTGACGTCCTCAGTAGGGCTCCTCTTACCATATCGGTTCGCCAGGCCGGAACCGAACGATTAAATAAAAGTTCTCGCCGCCGCAAGCGTCCATGAGCAATCGCACTAAATGCTCCTTCTGTAATCCCGGCGGGTAACTGACCGTCACTGGGTATTCATTTCTTAATGCTCCGAGCCCTTCACAGTGCGAGCATTGGTAAGGCCCGAGATGCCCTCGGCCATGGCAGGCCGGACAAATCGTGCGGAGCGGTACGAGAATGCGCATCTGCCCACCCATAAATGCCTCTCGGGAGGACAAAGGCACATCCACGATCAGGCTTTCCGGCCGCTCTGGTCCTAGCCGAGTCGCGGATTCGAAGTTGCTCCACAACGGACCAAACATCTCATTGAATGACGGCAGAAACGTCTCCCACGATCGGAGGTAAGATGGTTGAACCGGAGTGAGAGGCTCAGGTGAATGCCTCCGCGTGAACATGGTCTCCGTGGGCCGCGCCACGTCGATGTGGCGGACCGGAATCTCTTGCGCTTCCTGGTCGTAAACTGCCCGCTGCATCGGGTCGCTCAGCACCGAATACGCTTCGTGCAATTCCAGAAACTGGTCGCTGCTGAACCCAGAAACATCCGGGTGAAGCTCGATGGCACGACGCCGATAAGCGGATCGGATCTCGCCCGCCGTAGCTTCGGGCGTCACGCGAAGAATAAGGTAGTAGTCCTTTTTCATGCAACCTATCCAAATCAATCGATTTATCCGTTATTTTCAACTGACGTTACGATCGGGAGATGAACGGCCAAAGAATTACTCGAGCATCGCCTTCCTTCCTCTCGAGAACGAAAAACCTCTGGGGACGAAGAAATGCGTGGGTAGGGCAGCGTCCCGAGGATGATTTTGTTGCTGCGACTGCCGGTGCGAAAGAGCCTTTATTTCCCCGATGTAAAAAACAGTCCGGCAGCGGCGAAAGCCATTATAGCAGCTGCCGTCCATCCAAGGATTTTGAGGTACCCAGGCAGGATTAACTTGCCCATCACCTTGCGCCTACTCGCCAAGAGCATCATCAAACACATCACAGGGGCTGCTGTAGCCCCGTTGATGATAGCCGCCCCCACCAGTGCTCTAATGGGATCTACCTTCGTGAAGTTCAGAGCCAGTCCGACCATGGTCGCCACCACCAGCACGGCGTAAAATGCCTTCGCTTCCTTCGCTTTGCGTTCAAGCCCTACCGGCCAGCGCAGGGCTTCGCCCACGGCGTACGCGGCTGATCCGCCCAGTACCGGCAAGGCAAGTAAGCCGGTACCAATCACTCCGAGGCTGAAGAGCAACGAAGCGAAGACTCCGGCGATTGGGCGCAGCGCTTCGGCTGCCTGGGCAGTAGTATTGATATCGGTTTTTCCATGGGCGTGAAGCGTGACCGCCGTGGTGAGAATGATAAAATACGCGATGAAGTTGGAGAATGCCATTCCAACGTAAGTGTCAACCTTAATTCGTTGGAATTGCTCTGGCGCTTGCAGAGGCGCCTTCTTGAGCGCTACCTGCGCGGGGGCGTTCTCCATTTGTTTTACTTCTTCTGCGGATTGCCAGAATAGCAGATAGGGACTGATCGTGGTTCCCAGAACTGCAATCAGAGCCGCTAAATGTTCGCGCTTTAGTGAAATATCGGGTATGCAGGTTGCTTGCAGCACCTCCCTCCAGTTTATCTGCACGACAAAGACCGTCCCGACGTAAGCGAACAGAGAGAGAGTTAACCATTTCAAGAAGACGGAATATGTTTTGTACGGGATAAAGACTTGCAACAGGACCGAAACGAGAGCGAAAACCACGCAATACAGGAGTGTTGAACCACCTATGAGAAGCTCCGCTGCGGCTCCCATTGCTCCGATATCCGCCCCGATATTGATAACGTTTGCGATTAGAAGCAGAACGACAATGGCGTACAACATCCACGTGGGATAGAACAGTCGGATATTGCCAGCGATCCCTCTTCCGGTGATGCGCCCCAATCGGGCGCTGATTTCCTGAATGCCCGCCATAAAGGGGTAAATGAAAGGCATTGTCCAGAGCATGCCGTATCCGAACTGTGCGCCTACGCTGGAGTAAGTGGCAATTCCACTTGGATCATCATCAGCAGCGCCAGTTACCAGCCCAGGACCAAAAAACTTGAGCGTATTACGTAACCAGCCACTCGACTCTGAGGCGAGCGCTGGAACAACGACGTCGTCTCTCAATGATTCGGGCCGGATTGGCGATTCAACGTCAGACCATTCAGTCTTTTTTTCCTCTGCCATATTAACTTTGGCTTTTCGTTTTCGAATTGCCCTGATCGTGTGACTTTAACCTTGATCCCGGATTTGAAAATGATTTCACAAGTTTCTCCGACCAGAGATCGGAGTTCGGATGGAGAAGAAGTTGCTAGTGCCAGCAGAAGCAGGTATTCCCCAGCAAAACTCCTAGCGTCCGATCGTCCGCACAAATAAAGGTCGAAAAGCTGTTTTTTGCGCAGTTTTTCACGCGGAGATCTACAGCGCCGAAGGCGAGAAGTATGCGCGCATGCCTAATGTACCGTCTCCTAAATCCCTTAAGTTTCGCCGTAGGTCAGTTGGCTGTTTTTCAAGGCGCGAGCGACGAGCATATCTAGATCGATATGTAAGGAGCGAGCAACGCGGAAAAACACCCAACTGCACACGGCCCCAGAGGGTTGCGTTGAAAATGGGCCGGCGGCTGCGTTGCTCGTCGGTTACGTATCCATTCAGATATGCTCCCTCCTCGCGCCTTGCCGACGGCCCATTTTGATCGCAACAATATACCTCTTATTTAGGGGACAGGACACTAGCAACTTCTTCTCCATCCGAACCCCGATCTCTGGTCGGAGAAACTTGTGAAA
>JAFAQT010000355.1 GCA_019246215.1 Verrucomicrobiota bacterium | reverse complement strand
CGCAGTGCTTTCCGTAGCCACTTTACCGGGCGCCATTCATTCTCAGCGATGGCGGCAACGGGTATCTCGCGGCCGTACACAAAGTGGCGTCCTTCGGTCTGAATCCTGCAAATATTGCCAAACCCGATGCCAGCCAAACTTGAAGCTAAGCTCAGCGCCGGACGCCAACGGTCGCGTTCAGTTCGCACCCACAGATTTCCGAGAGTAGTCGTCGAGAGACTCGGTTTATCCTGCCAGAGGCCGCGCGAGTTTCGCATTTTTTCCTGATGGCGCCGCACAAAACGTCCTCTTTCTCCATCCACATGCAGGCCGCACGGGCGCACGCCTCCAGCGTAAAACCGCTCGACACCAAGGGTCAGCGTTCTCGTCGAAAATAGTCGCCGGGAAAGTTTGAGAGCGGCCAGGAATGGATCTTCTCCCCTATCGGCAGCAACATGCATCACCGCCAAAAAAGAGGGCCAGTCGATTGGTTCTGGTCTCTTCAGCTTCAGCGGAAAAGCCTCATGCAATCTTGGGACTTCAGGTGTTACGAGCGCGTATCCGGCCTCGTCCAGTCCGCGCCTGCCCGCCCTACCGAACATCTGCAACAACTCGTCGGGTCGAACATGACGTTGAAAATTGCCGGCCATGTAGTGTGTACCGATGACAAGGACTGAGCGCATGGAGAAGTTGATCCCGGCGGCAAGCCCCATCGTCGCCACGACGACGCGCAGTTGCCCACGTTTCGCTAATGGTTCGATGATTCCAGCACGGACGGCATAGCTCAAGCCACTGTGGTGGTAAGCGACCCTCCGACGCAATAACTTAGCCAGCGGTTCGCCAGCAGCCGCAGCCTGCTCCTGGCTGACCGGCATCGGCTCTTCGGTCAGCGCTCCAGCAAGCGATTGCGCCAATTCCTCAGCCGCGTTACGGCGCGGGGCAAAAATCAGCAACGGCCCGAGATCGGCGAGTAACGCCCGAGAAATGAGTCTTGGCCAATACCCATTGATCACGCCAGGTGCCTGCACCGGGATGTCACTCAGTATTACCTCTTCGAGCGGTACGGGGCGCTCCTGGTGCGCGATGAGCCGCGCGCTTCGGCCAATCCGCTGTAACCAGGCTACCACGTCCTCGGGGTTTGCTACGCTTCCGCTTAACAGGAGAATTTGCGTTTCGGCCGGCGCCAGTGAAAGGATCAGCTCATAGTTCATTCCACGGACTGGATCGGCCAAAAGTTGATACTCATCGACAACCAGCAGCCGCGGGCCCCCCTGCCGTAAAAAGCTGCCTTTTTGAGTCTCGAGCGTCGCCACAACAACCCGTGCACCCAGGTTTTCGGCTAAGTCGCCTGTGGATATCCCGACATCCCACCCACGGGCTCTCCACTCGGCGAGCTTGTCATTGGCCAAGGCTCGGGTAGGAACGGTGTATACGGCCTGTCCTCTCAGCGACTCATACATCAACTCAAAGATGTAGGTCTTCCCGGCGCCTGTCGGCGCTTGGACCACGACATCTTTTCCATCGCGCAGCAGATTCACCGCGTCCTGCTGCCACTTGTCTGGGATGATCAGGTTGACCATCTGGCTAACATGAGTCTTGAGTTTTGAATTTGTCGTTTCGTACCGCTTAGAAGCCTAGCGTTCAATCGCTAGGACGCAAAACTGAAAACTCGGGATCGACACTCCATCGGAGAAGAGAGAGATCCGAGGGATTCGGAGAGATTTGCTTCTGGGCGGACGGTCCTGGATAAAATGCAACAAGGCGACCAAAGAGGGCTGCCTGGTTGTCGTTTTATGAGCATAGATTTAATGCGGGTCGCACTGGGAATACCCAGTCCCCTTGCAGATCCGATAATCACCGGCCCTGGCATAGCAGCTGCTCTTCTCGGCTGTGGCTTCATTCGGAGGAAGTCCGAATGTCAATTCGCGTGGCACGGTGACTAGGGGGTTGACCTCTCAAACGGGAATCAGGGATGGGAGGTCAAAAGTAGACCATGCGCGTGAACACCTTGCGGGGAAGTCGACTTGGAGGGAGTCGTACTTCCTCGCAGCTTTTTACCTGTTGAACCTCTTAAAAAGGCGGGGCGGAATTCCCGTTCCCTGGGAGGAATGGCGGGTGGCTACCCGACATGAAAAAAATCGAGGCGATCATCAAACCGTTTAAACTAGAGGAGGTAAAGTCTGGGCTTGCGGAACTCGGGATTGAAGGCATGACTGTCAGCGAGGTCAAGGGTTACGGGAATCCCTTTCAATCCATTCGCCCATTCTATAGTCCTAGCCGGATACCCTTTAAACCGAAATTAAAAGTCGAACTCATCGTCAGAAACGAATTGCTAGGTTCTGCGCTTGCTGCAATAAAGCAAAGCGCACGAACCGGAACACGAGGCGATGGCAAAATTTTTGTACAGGATCTCCTGGAGGTTATCCGAATCAGAACGGAAGAACGCGGGGATCAGGCTCTCTAACGAGCGCCAGTCTAAAAGCCTCGGAATAGGCCCTCTAAACCTGCAGTCTGTCTAATCCCCGGCAGCCTGTCTGAACCCTAACCTATCTACATTGTATCACTTATGACCCCAGCTGAAGTAACCTCATTTATCAAAGACAAGGGAATTAAACTGATCGACTTCAAGTTCGCGGACCTTCTCGGGACTTGGCAGCACTTCACCACAACGCTCAATGAATACAGCGAGGACATCTTCACGGACGGCTTGGGCTTCGACGGCTCCAGCATCCGTGGTTGGAGAGTGATTCACGCCAGTGATATGCTCGTAATCCCGGACGCTGGGACTGCCTGGATTGATCCGTTCAATGCCGAGCCGACCCTCAGCTTCATTTGCACAATCGAAGATCCCATCACCCGGGAACCCTATGAACGCGATCCCCGGGGTGTGGCCGAGAAAGCCGAGGCCTATCTGAAGAGTACCGGTATCGCCGATACGGCGTACTTCGGACCCGAGGCGGAGTTTTTCATCTTCGACGACGTTCGCTACGAATACAACTCGAACGGCTCGTTCCATAGTGTAGACAGCGTCGAGGGAATCTGGAACACGGCGCGCGAAGAGTTTCCAAATCTCGGCAGCAAGATCCGTCACAAGGAAGGTTATTTCCCGGTCCCTCCAACTGACACGCTCCAGGACATCCGAAACGAGATGTGTCTGGAACTCGAAAAAGCTGGTGTTCCGATCGAACGGCAACACCACGAAGTGGCTACTGCAGGACAGGCAGAAATAGACATTCGTTTCGCGTCTTTGAAGACCATGGGCGACTACATGATGTATTACAAATATGTCCTCAAGAATGTAGCGAAGAGATACAACAAAGTCGTCACACTCATGCCTAAACCGCTGTTTGGCGATAACGGCTCCGGCATGCACACACACTCGTCGCTCTGGAAGGACGGCAAACCGCTTTTCGCAGGTGACAAATATGCCGGCCTCAGTGAAACGGCATTGTTTTACATTGGTGGGCTCCTCAAGCATGCCCCGGCATTGACTGCCATCAACAACCCGACGACCAATAGCTATAAGCGGCTTGTTCCGGGATTCGAAGCTCCAGTCAACCTCGCCTACTCCGCTCGTAATCGCTCAGCTGCAATCCGCATTCCAACCTACTCGCAAAATCCGAAAGCGAAGCGCGTGGAGTTTCGCCCGCCGGACCCGGCTGCAACCTCTTACCTGTGTTTTGCGGCCATTCTGCTCGCTGGACTTGATGGCATCCAGAACCGTATCGATCCGGGAGACCCGCTCGATAAAAACCTCTACGAACTTCCGCCCGAAGAGATAGCCAAGGTGCCGACGGTGCCCGATTCGTTGCTCGGAGCACTCGAAACGCTCGAAGGCGATCATGAATTCCTGCTCAAGGGAGACGTGTTCACTCAGGATTTCATCGATAACTGGATCGAAATGAAGAAAAAGGAGTACGATGCCCTGCGCCTTCGGCCGCATCCGTACGAATTCTATATGTACTTCGATTTATAAACGGGTCGGCCAGAAAGATCCGGGCGAGAATAGCGCTCGGAAGCTTCCGGGCGCCTTTTTTCTGGAGATTCAGAATTCGCACAATCGGCGACTCGGTGAACCCGAAAATATCACAAGACAAAGAGAGTGATATTTCCGCGCTGAGAAGCCGCTTGGAGAGCCGGGTGGCCATTACCAGGGCCGAAAACCGTTTTCGAGCTAACCGAGGCTAAAGCCTGCGCTAACTTTTTTGACCCCTCGGGCCGTGGCTGGCCACTCTAGGAATTCTGCGGCCCGAGCGCTTTTGGGAGCATAGCCCAGCCTTTGCCTGGGTACGCGTTTTAACGCGCGGTGCCTGAGGGGTGCCAGATCCGGCTTCTTGTCATCGGGCGTGACTTTGCAAACCTCAGGTAATGTTCCCTGGTGAAAAACTCCCGGTGCTCCGGCTTTGGAGGTGCTGAAGGGGCACAGGTCGAAGTTCGGAGTGCGAATTTCCTTTTTTCTTGCTAGTGAAGGGGCTAGGCCCCTGTGTTACTTTTCTACCCACCCCCCCGAGTCTCCAGCATGCGAAAAGGTTTCTTAGCTCTTGTCCTCCACGCCCATCTGCCGTTCGTTCGGCATCCCGAGTACCCAGACTTTCTGGAAGAAGATTGGTTGTTCGAGGCGATTACGGAAACGTACTTGCCCCTCTGGCAGATACTTGAGGGTTTGATCCGGGATGGTGTTCCGTTCCGGCTAACCATGTCGCTCACTCCGCCTCTGTGCGCGATGCTCAATGATGATCTGCTCCGCGAACGCTACCTTGTCTATCTTGAGCGCGCGATCGCTCTTTCCAAACGTGAAATTGATCGGACACAGTCCCAGCCGGAAACAAATCATCTGGCAAGAATTTATCACTACCGGTTCATGGAGTGCCGGGAGATCTACGCCGATCGGTTGCATTGCGACCTTGTCGGTGCGTTCAAGCGCTTTCAGGAGGGAGGGTATCTCGAGATCATCACGTGCGCAGCAACACACGCCTTCCTCCCTTTGCTGGAACAACATCCTGAAGCCGTACGCGCGCAGATCCTAGTCGCCCGCGACGATTACGAAAACAATTTTGGACGGAAACCGAAAGGAATCTGGCTCCCTGAGTGCGCTTATTTTTCCGGCCTGGAAAACTATCTGCAAGAGGCTGAACTGCGTTGGTTTTCACTCGATGCCCACGGCCTGATGTTCGGCAATCCAAGACCGCGATACGCCATTTTCAGCCCCTGCTTCACAGCAGCAGGTCCGGCGGCGTTCGGGCGGGACAGGGAATCGAGCAAACAGGTCTGGAGCGCACAGGAAGGTTATCCCGGTGACCCGGCGTACCGGGACTTCTACCGAGACATTGGCCACGATCTGGACCTTGACTATCTCCGTCCATTCTTGCACGCAAACGGCGCAAGAAAGTTCACCGGCATCAAGTACTATCGAATTACAGGTCGCACTCCGAACAAGCAGATCTATATTCCGGGCTGGGCTGAAGGTGCCGCCGACTATCACGCAGGCGATTTTATGGCCAGCCGGGCCAGGCAGATTGAGCATCTCATTGGAGCCACCAACATCGAGCCTCTGGTATTGAGTCCATTTGACGCAGAATTATTCGGACACTGGTGGTACGAAGGCCCCAGGTTTTTGAATTTGTTCATTCGCAAGGCGATCTATGATCAAAAGATTTTCCAGTTAACCACCCCAAGCGCCTATCTGGAGAACCATGACACTCTTCAGATAGTTGCTCCGAGTCCGTCAAGCTGGGGGCACAAAGGTTTTTGGGAAGTTTGGTTGGATGAATCGAATTCCTGGATCTATCCACACCTTCACGCAGCCGCTCGGCGTATGACCGAGGCGGCGCGTTCAGGCCTTAAAGAATCGGCCAAGTGGCAGGAATCGGTGCTCAGACAAATGGCTCGCGAACTCTTGCTGGCGCAATCAAGTGACTGGGCTTTCCTCATGAAAACGGGAACAGCCCGCGACTATGCAATCAAGAGGACGAAGGATCATATCCTGCGATTCACGCGGCTCTACGACCAGCAAAAGGGGAACGCGGTGAACGAAGAGCTCCTCTCGAATTGTGAGTGGCGAGACAATATCTTCCCGAATTTGAATTGGAAGTATTATGTTTGATTCGCCTCGGTGGTTTCCCGGAATAGCATTGCTGATCTGGTTTGTTTCGCCCCAGCTGTTAAATGCGCAGGATGAGGAGTCAGGTGCTAACCAACTGCTTTTTGTTCCGCCTCCTGTCGAAGGAGTGATCAGTCTCGGAGTTTACAATAGCAAAGGTAAACTCATTCGGGTCCTGAAAAAGGCTTCTGAGGTTGAGAGCTTTAAAACCGGGTCCGACGGTCTGGTTATCGACTGGGACCGCAAGGATGCGCAAGGTAAACTGGTCCCCAACGGGAAATATTCTGCCCGCGGCGTGTTGATCGGCGACGTCAAAATCGAGGGTGTCGCCTTTCATCTCAATGACTGGATTGACTCCTCACCCGATCCAAGAATTCGAAAGGTGCTTTCAGCGACTTTGTTAGACAAGCAGCGCCCCGCGGTGCTGGCCGAGGCGTCGCAACCAGAAGTGTTTGTGCTCGAAAACAACGGCACTCCGTCCCACACAATCGCGCTCGAATTCAACCCGTTGACGATCAAGGCCGCGGGAGTGAACCTCCTGCTCTTTGACAAAGCGCAAATCATCTCCATCAATTCGATTTCAGGTGCCGAGATTTCCAGACAAAATCTTGCCGATATTCGAGATGCGGACGCTTTTGGAGATCGAACCGTCGTGCTCAGCGGAAATCAGATCACCTGCCAAGGCGATGCTGCGTCCCACGATCTCAAGCCGCCCACAGAGGATCTTTTTCGGTGCGCGGTTCTGAAGTCCTCCATACTCGTTGCCTCCAAGGAAGCGAACGTCTGGAAGCTCGATGGTCAGGAATTCGCGCCGCTCGAGGCGGGTGAAAAGGGCGAACTGCTCGACTTGAGCGCCGGAGTGTCGGACACCGCCTGGCTTCTGGTTAAAACCAGCACGGCAACTCTCTTGAAACAAATAGACTTCTCCGGGAAAATACTGAGAGAGATCGAGTTGCCTCCGGACCTTCAGACAGTCACACGGCTGGGTGCGTCGCGAAACGATGATGCACTATTGTTAATCTCTGACGATGGGAGTACCCAACGAGTGGTTGGCGTCCGCTTCCAGGCAACAGACCAGGGAAAATCAGTCTGGGAAAAATGGTTTGACCGAAGTTTGACCGCTTTCAAGTTTTTCGACCTGAAGGAGGGCAAAGTCGTCCCGGCCGATGTAAAGAGCGATTCTCCTCCCGTTTTCGTGAAACCGGCTAACAACCCGATGGAGAACACCCGACAAGCGATGTTCCAGCTGTCCATATTGACAGATGAGACCGGCGCATGGGTTGCGAGTTCAGACGGCCTGCCGCTACTCCAGGTCTGCGGAACAAAGAACATCAAACAGACAAAGTGCGTATCGGACGGTGTCAACGGCTTGCG
>JAFAQT010000340.1 GCA_019246215.1 Verrucomicrobiota bacterium | reverse complement strand
AGCTTCAAGTTTGGCTGGCATCGGGTTTGGCAATATTTGCAGGATTCAGACCGAAGGACGCCACTTTGTGTACGGCCGCGAGATACCCGTTGCCGCCATCGCTGAGAATGAATGGCGCCCGGTAAAGTGGCTACGGAAAGCACTGCGGCGACGTTACCCACTAGAAACCGGGAAACGTAAGTTTACGCCGGCGGACTTTCAACGAGAGGTACTGCCCTTGGTAGCCGGAGAGGAGACGGGAGGCCAGTTACGGGATCTGATATGTCGAGAGAAACTAGTGGTGGCGCGATTTCGTTTCGAGGGCTTAAGCACGCGGGGTTACCTCGATGAATTTGGACGTTGGCTAGCCGATCCAGAGATGCAGAGAGATTATCCGGAAGTTTGCCAAGGTTGCAAGTTTCGGCCCGAGTGCGAAGGAATCGAGCTGAGCGTGACCCCAGCCTTGGCGTGGCGACAGCTGGGATTGATCAACGAATCTGGCAAACCGACGCGGCGCGGGATTCTCTTCAGTTTCTTCAATCAAGGGGAGGGCCTGGCAATCGCAGCGGCGCTCGAGAATACGGATTATCTGGTGGAAGATCTTGTGTTCGATCTTGGAAACCTTCGTGCCGGGCATCGCTTTGCGTTGGATGAATCTCGGTTTTGTGGACGCTTAGGCTTGATTTGTCAGCAAACCTATCATCGGGCCGATTTCGCAGGCTACCTAGAAATGGGCGCTCCGCCAGCCTACGGGGCGGGTGCGGCGGAGGTGATTCGAGAGGTGGTTGAAAACCAGACGCCCCGGCACAAGCTTGTGAATGAGCTCCTGCGCCACGGAGATATCGAGCGTGCAATTACAGAATGGCGGAGTTTACTCCGTCAGATAGTTCACGCTCCCGATTATAATTGGGAACGCTGGCGAGCCCTGAAGCGGATGTCGAAACAATTCGTTGACTCAACTCAGAGCAGCGCTCTTCAGCCTTTGCCGAGCCTGCTTCCGGCACAGTTGCAACGGTATCAACCCCGACACTCCCTGATACTTCGAAGATAAGAGGAAGACATCCATTCACATAATCAGGAGTTGCGGTTTCGGCTTAAATGAATCAAGAGGCTTCCAAAGAATGGCATACGGAAAAATGGGCGTATGGCATAATGGGGGGATTCCTGTCCCTAACCTTCCTTGTAGCGTGGACCGTGTGGATCGATTCTCAGCACCGGGTCAATCTGGAGAAAATAACGGAGCCGACTGCGGTTGGGGATCCGGTGATGCTCAGTTTGGATCCGAGAGACAATCTCGGTCGTGGAGTCTTGAATCTGAAGGGGCAACCCTATTTCCTGCAAACGAATGAGCCGGTAAACCTTCCAGAGTTCGATGCGCTGAAGATTGGCAAGGACGACAATAGAAAGATCCAGCTGTACCAAGCCAGGAAACAAAATGATTTAAGGGTTGTCCTGGTCAAGATTGGACCAAATAAATTCTTGCGGCTGACGCCACGGCCGTAAACCGGGACCTCCCGCAATATTACGGAGCTAAAGTGACCGGTTCGCGACATATTTGCGTCTGGTGCTCCAAAGAAATCCTATGCCGGCAATAAACATGAAGAGCGAAAGAAACTGACCTCTGGTGAATGGGCCCGTCAACGGTGCGTCTGGCTCCCTGAACGCCTCGCCGATGATTCGCATGATAGGGTAAAAAAGGAAGAAACATCCGGTTGCCACTCCGTCCGGTTTCTTGAATTTCAGCCGGATGAATATCAGGAGAGCGAAGAGCAGAGCGCCCTCCAGGAATGCCTCATAGAGCTGGCTTGGATGGCGTGGGGTGAGAACGCCGGCGAGAATTTCACGGACCTGTACGCTATGTCTGGCAGCGGCGATGATCGTCGGAACGTTATTCAGAGACGCGTCAATTTTGCTCGTTTGTTCGATTGCCAACGCCGCTTCCTTTGGGCGGTCAAGTAACTCCGCCGGAAACTGGATCGCCCAGGGGACGGTCGTGGTTCTGCCGTACAACTCGCCGTTCACGAAATTTGCGATGCGACCGCAAAAAAGCCCGATGGGCGCGACCGCCACCAGGTTGTCTCCGATTCCAGTCCAGGATATATGGTGTCGGCGTGCGTAGATCGCGCTGAAAATAATCAGTCCGATAATCCCGCCGTGGCTTGCCATACCGCCATCCCAGACTCGAAAAATACCAAGCGGATCCTCCGATAGCATGGATGGCCGATAAAAAAGCACGTACCCGAGACGTCCCCCGATCAGGACGCCGAACAGTGCCGCGTAGAAGACGAAATCGCCAACCTGGTCTTCCCGGAGTGAACCATATCCATTTCGGGCCAGCCATTTCATCAAGTAGAACGCGGCGATGAACCCGGCGATGTACGCGAGCCCGTACCATCTTATCCCTAATTGGTCATTGAACTGAATCAGGAATGGGCTTAGGTGGTGAACGTAAAAAGCGAAGAACATGGAGAAGGCAGTTCGCATGCTTTCGATTCAAAGAACCCGCGCAAATCCAAGCTTTAGCTTGTGAAATTTACGCGCTAGAATCGATTCGATGCAGGAAATTGGGAAACTCGTTGTGTTAATCGGGCTGCTCTTGGTCGCCACTGGGGTAATCCTTTGGCGGTTTCCGAATCTGTTCGGTTGGGTGGGTAAACTTCCCGGCGATATCTCGGTACAGAAAGAAAACCTCTCTTTCTATTTTCCTATCGTTACCTGCCTTCTTGTCAGTATTGTGATTAGTCTCCTGAGTTGGCTGTTCAGACGGTAAGGTGGTAAGCGAAAGGTCCTCGGTTTGCTCCGGTTTAAAACACATAAAGCGGCAGGTTGCGCTTACTATCTTGATTACTCCTGCCGGATTCCTTCGGGTGAAACTTTCACGTTCGGGATTGCGTCCACCCAACGTGCGCCTTCAGGTGCCAGCCAATGAACGGCGTTTCGAATAACAGTCTGTACTTCAGGCTGACGGTAGGTCGGAAAGGATTCGTGGCCCGGGCGAAAATAGAAGATTTTGCCGTTACCCCGTTTCCAGCAGCAGCCGGAACGAAACACCTCGCCACCTGCAAACCAGGAAAGAAAAACGGTTTCCTCCGGAGCAGGAATTCCGAATGGTTCGCCGTACATCTCTTCGTGGGGAACCTCGAAGTAGGCCTTGATTCCTTGAGCGATCGGATGCCCCGGATTACATACCCAAAGGCGTTCCTTTTCTCCGGCTTCCCGCCAGATCAGGGAGCAGGTGGTGCCCATCAGCCGTTTGAAGATTTTTGAATAATGTCCGGAATGAAGGACGAGCAGTCCCATCCCCTCCAGAACACGTTTTTGAACGCGCTCGACGATGGCATCCGCCACTTCAGCATGGGCAACATGCCCCCACCATATCAGAACGTCCGTATCCGCCAGACGGTTTTGCGGCAAGCCATGTTCCGGGTCCCTGAGCGTCGCCGTCCCTACATCGAAAGTTTCATCGACGGACAACCCATTTGCGATGCATTGGTGAATCCCCTCCGGATAAACTTTCCGAATCGCTTCGGACTTCTGTTCATGGACGTTTTCGCCCCAGACTACGACTCGAATCTTGTTCATCAGAGATCCAAACCACGGTTCGGTCTGCGAGGCAAATAGAGAAGAAGGCGGCGCCCGCAACGCAGGGCAGCCGCAACCACTAAGATGCAGTGCTGGTGTATTGGATCGAGCACGTCCGCTTGAATCCTTGCTTCCCGACCTTTACCTTCCCTCAACCCCCATGCGCACCCGCCGGCAACCTTACCCAGACTTGGAACGAATCATCGAATTTGATTTTCTTAGGGCCACTGAAGCGGCGGCTCTCAACACGCTGCCCTGGATCGGCAGAGGCGAAAAAGAAAAAGCGGACGCAGCCGCGTGTGACGCGATCCGGGGGATGTTCGACTTGGTGAATATTTGCGGCGAGGTGGTCATTGGCGAGGGGATAAAAGATAACGCTCCCGGGATATTTAAAGGGGAACATCTTGGCACCTGGACGCCAGGCAGCCATAAATTTGATCTGGCTTTGGACCCTATCGATGGCACAACCAACGTTGCAAAAGGTTTGCCCGGATCGATCTGTTGCCTGGCTGCAGCATCCCCGGAGGGAACCACTGAAGCTTCTTTAAAAGATATCCCGACCTATTATATGATGAAACTGGCTTATGGCGAGAAGGTCGTTCGGTACATGCAAAGAACTGGGATTGACATCGTCTCCATCCGCAACCCGATAGAAGAGATCATTCCGATTGTGGCAAAAGCGTTGCGTAAGCGGATCCAGGATTTGGCGGTGGTGGTTCTGGACCGTCCGCGACACGGCAGGCTCGTCGATGCGATCCGATCTTCGAACGCCATGGTCCGGATGATTTCCGATGGAGATATTACTGCCGCGATTGCACCTTCGATTCCTGGGAGCGGCGTCGACCTTTATGCAGGCATAGGAGGAGCGCCTGAGGCGGTTCTGGCTGCAGCCGCGATTCGGTGTCTTGGTGGCGATCTGCAGTCATTGATGTGGCCTCGGGACGAAGAAGAAAAGAAACAAGTGGCGGAACAGGGGTTGACCCACGAACTGCAGCAACTCTTTCATGCCCCGGACCTCGCCCGAGGAAACAACATCATTTTCTGCGCGACTGGGGTAAGTGACACACCCCTCCTGCGGGGTGTTCGCATAAGCGGACGCACTGCCGTTACCCATTCGATCCTGATGCGTGCTCGCAACAAAACGGTGCGCATGATCGAGGCTTACCACGACCTGATGCACAAGACCATCCGCCTGAGATCAACCAGGCGAGAGACACCGATTTGAGAGCGAAATAGGATACGAGCGTTCGGCGCGTCGGCGAACGAATCACTGGCCAACGGCTCGATCTCTTCGGTAACCAACATCGCCTACCAGATCGCGAGAGCTTCGTGAGTGACGCAGGGTATAGCAGCAGAATTTCCCATCTACACCTGTGGATAGAAGTCGGACGATTGGAAAAAGGGCGATTTGGCGGTAATAGGTATTGTGGATTTTGGCGCGACAAACTTTGATGCGACCTGCGCAGGTTGCGTCGAGCGGCTCTTGAAGACGCAGCCGGGAGTTTTGAACACGGTTGTTGACTGTCGGTCGCGCTCCTTTTCGATAGACTACGACTCGCGGATCATTTCCGACGAGCGCGTTGCCCACGTTGCGCACCGATTCGCACCGCAATTGCTGACGCAGTCTCAAAGCTGTTCTGGCCGATTAAATCAGGGGAGTTGCGAAGCATGCGTCCTGCGAGTCGAAAAACCACCTTTTTTGTCGCCCGGGGTTCGACGCGCGACTGCCAGTTTTCGCGATCGAATTTTGGAACTGAGTTTTAGCGGGGCGTCCGTAGCATTCGGCGAAACTACAGGATTTCAGACCGCGCCGGCCATTCCCGGCATTTTCCTGCCGACAGAGGGTCCTGCGGCTGTACAAGAGATGCGCCCGGCGCAAGTGCCGGAGCGTGAGGAAGAATTCTTCGGCCGTTTGGAGGCGATTTTTGTTGGAGCGACGTTGCTCCTGCTGATTACTGGGCTATCCGTCGAGCGATACTACGGCAGAGGAATTGTGTGGGCCGCACTGTTTGCGGGCGCATACTTCTTCGGAGGCTATTTCGGGGCGTTGGGAGGAATTGAGTCGATCAAACAACGTAAGATCGACGTGGATATCCTGATGGTCTTAGCCGCGCTTGGGGCGGCGTATGTGGGTGCGCCGTTTGAAGGAGCCATGTTGCTTTTTCTTTTTTCATTATCAAACCTTCTTCAGGACCTTGCGATCAGCCGGACACGAAGAGCGATCCGGTCGCTGATGAAGCTACGTCCTACAGAAGCGTTGTGCCGGAAAGATGGCCAGCTCCAAAGGATGCGACTAGAGGAGCTGCAGATCGGTGACATCGTCTTGATCCGGCCCGGTGAAGCAATCCCGCTCGACAGCATCATAAGTGAGGGCGAAAGCAGCGTGGACGAGTCTTCGCTGACCGGCGAGTCGGTTCCTGTAATGAAACGCCCCCGCGATCCAGTATTTGCTGGAACAATAAATCAGGCGGGCGGACTCACCGTACGAGTCAGCAGGCTAGCGCGAGATTCGACAATTGCGAAACTCATTCGGATGGTTGAAGAGGCGCAAGCCGAGAAGGCGAATACCCAGCGTTTTCTGGAAAAGGCCGAACAAATCTATGCGACAGCTGTGGTGCTGTTCACCGTCGCTCTGATCATGATTCCATGTCTGGTTTTCAAGCAACCGTTCCATTATGTATTTTACCGAGCCATGACGGTGATGGTGGTAGCGTCGCCATGCGCACTGATCATCAGCACTCCCGCTTCTATTTTGTCAGCCATTGGCTGCGGGGCGCGCCGGGGTGTTCTTTTCAAAGGAGGTGCGTATCTGGAGCAGCTAGCGCGTGTGGACATCATCGGGTTTGACAAAACGGGAACTCTGACGGTTGGCAAGCCCGGGGTAACCGATCTTATTTCTGTTGCCGACCTATCGCCTCCCTTCCGTAATGGCACAGGCTTTCAGGATGGAGACACAGATGCAAATGCACTGCTCCAGCTCGCAGCCTCTGTGGAATCGCGATCCGAGCACCCGCTGGCCAAAGCGGTCGTTGACTTCGCTAAATCCAGAGATCTCAATTTAAAGGAGTGCAAAGGATTTTGCTCTTATACGGGCCGGGGAGTGATTGGAAAGCTGGGCCAGCGCTCGATTGCCGTAGGAAAGATTGAATTGTTCGAGGAGAACGCGGCTGAAAACCTGGACTTGGTTCGTCCCGAGATTCATCGATTACACGACGAAGGCAAGACGGTGATGGTGATCGGCGAACTGCCGGCGCTTAATCTGGATGCCGTGCCCTCTTCCGGTGGCGAAAACGTAAGCAGGAGGGGTGGCGCAAAGGTCCTTGGGCTTGTGGCAGTGGCAGACACGCTTAGACCAGATGCGGTCGAATTGGTGCAAAAGCTTAGATCCATCGGAGTAAAAAAGATCGTCATGTTGACCGGCGATCACGACCGAGTCGCGCAGACAATCGGTCGTCGGGCTGGAATTGACGAGGTATTTTCTCAGTTGCTGCCCGAAGCAAAAGTGGAGGCCATTCGAGCCCTTAAAAAATCCGGCCGCGTCGCAATGGTTGGGGATGGAATCAATGATGCGCCCGCGCTCGCCACGGCGGATGTTGGAATCGCCATGGGCGCAGCGGGTACCGACGTTGCCATGGAGACTGCCGATGTCGTTCTAATGAGCGATAACCTGAGAAATATTCCGTTCGCGCTAAAGCTTAGTCAGAGATCCCAGACCATCATCTTTCAAAACCTCGCATTTTCTTTGGTGGTGATTTTGGTGCTGGTCGTGTCCGCGCTTGGATTTCATCTGCCTCTGCCGATTGGAGTCATTGGGCATGAGGGGAGTACCGTCTTGGTGTGTCTGAACGGTTTAAGGTTATTGGCTTTTCGGGGGTGATGGATTTAGGGTCTCAATTCAGATATGAAACTTCAATTGCCGAACGGTGTTGTGGTGACCGGGGAAATTTCTCAAGCCGCCACCCAGATATTAACTTACGAGGCTCTTGCGCTTCTCGCGAAGGCCCATCGCGAGTTCAATACCCGGCGGCTGGAACTTCTCACGCGCAGAGAGGAGCGGCAAAAGCAGTTAGATGCGGGGAGGCTGCCTGATTTTCTGTCAGCGACTGCAGAACTTCGCGAAAGTAACTGGACGGCCGCACCGGTGGCGCCCGACCTGCAGGATCGACGAGTCGAGATCACAGGCCCAACTGATCGGAAGATGATAATTAACGCGCTCAATTCAGGCGCGAAAGTGTTCATGGCGGACTGCGAAGATGCGAATGCTCCAACGTGGTCGAACATGATTAAAGGTCAGTTAAATTTGTGGGATGCGGTACGTCGGAAGATCGAATTCAAAAGTCCTGACGGGAAAGAGTACCGACTGAAGGAGCAACCGGCTGTCTTGTTTCTTCGCCCTCGTGGTTGGCATCTGGTAGAGAAACACGTTCTGGTCGACGGCGAGCCTGTTTCAGGGGGATTGTTCGACTTGCTACTGTATCTCTTTCATAACGCCGGAGAACTCATCGCGCGAGGGTCGGGTCCTTATTTCTATCTCCCGAAATTGGAGAGCCATCTGGAGGCACGGTTATGGAATGACGTGTTCATTCTTGCTCAGGACCAAATCGGGGTTCCGCGCGGGACGATCCGTGCCACGGTACTCATCGAGACCATTTTAGCTGCTTTCGAGATGGACGAAATTCTCTATGAGCTTCGGGAACACTCCGCCGGCCTGAATTGCGGCCGATGGGATTACATTTTCAGCTGCATTAAACGGTTTCGAAACGATCCGCAATTTGTGCTAGCCGATCGCGCCCTGGTGACAATGACTACTCATTTCATGCGTTCGTATTCGCTGCTTTGCATTAAGACCTGTCATCGGAGAGGGGTTCACGCAATGGGCGGTATGGCGGCGCAAATCCCAATTAAAAATGACGAGAAAGCAAACGCCGAGGCTTTTGCGAAAGTCAGGGCAGACAAAGAGCGCGAAGCGAACGATGGGCACGACGGCACATGGGTGGCTCATCCGGGCCTTGTTCCGGTGGCTCTCGAGGCGTTTAACGCGGTAATGAAGAGTCCCAACCAGATCGATCGGAAGCGGGAGGACATAAGGGTTGGCGCGGCCGATATTCTGGATTTTGGCCCGAAAGAGCCGATCACGGAAAACGGACTCCGGACAAACATCAGCGTGGGCATCCAATACATCGAAGCCTGGGTCCGGGGATCCGGAGCGGTGCCGATTTTCAACCTGATGGAGGATGCAGCGACGGCAGAGATATCGAGGGCTCAAGTCTGGCAATGGATTCGAAGTCCTCGGGGTGTCCTTTCTGACGGCCGGAAAGTGACAAAAGAACTGTTCCACGCCGTGCTTGCCGAAGAGCTTGAAAAAATAAAGTCATTGGTGGGCGAAAAGCAGTTCGCGAGAGGCAAATTTGAGGAAGCGGTGGGCCTGTTCGATGAATTGACGACAAACGATGAGTTCGTGGAATTTCTCACGCTTCGAGGGTACGAGAAGCTCAACTAGTGCACTTGGTGACTAGCCGCCTGGATGAGGACTATCAGATTCACCGCTCACTCGGTGCGGTAGGCGATGGCGAGAAGGCTCACGGGGTGCAAGACCTGAATATTTGAGCCTGTGGCTTTGGCCCCGTTTTCTATCTGCAGGTGGCAGCCAGGGTTTGCCGTGGCTACGATCGCGGCGCCTGTGTTTGCGATATGGCCCAGCTTTCTAGAGAGCAACTGCTGCGACATCGCCGGTTGAATGATGTTGTAAATACCAGCGCTTCCGCAACACCAGGTCGATTCCGCAAGCTCCGTGAGCCTAACACCAGGAATTGATTTCAATATCCTGCGAGGTTGAACAGTGATCTTTTGCCCATGACACAAATGACAGGCCTCATGATAGGTCAGTTTGTCGATCGGGAGGTTGGCAGGTTTGGCAGTCGGAGCGCGGAAGCCGATCTGGACCAGAAACTCACTGATATCTTTGCATTTGGTTGACCAGATTGCCGCACGCTCTGCGTAGCGCTTGTCCTCCGCCAGGAGTCGATCGTATGTCTTCAAGTGCGAACCGCACCCAGCCGCATTGGTAATGATTGCGTCCAATCCTTCAATATCGAACAGGTCCAGGTTGCGCCGAGCCAGTACGCGCGAAGTTTCTGATTCGCCGTTGTGGCCATGGAGCGAGCCGCAACAGAACTGAACCGGTGGCGTGTGTACTTCGCATCCGTTTGCGAGGAGAACGTCCGCTGTGTCTCGATTGATGTTCGAGAAAACTAAGTCCTGAACGCAACCTGTCAGCAAACCCACGCGGTATCGGATTATACCATTCTGCGGGGTTTCAACCGGAGCAATAAGCTGATGCGAAAACTTCGCTCTGACGGCGGGACTCTGCGGTTCGAGTTGCTGAATACGGCTAGGGAGCAGTTTAACAAGTCCGAGGCGCCGAAAAAGCTTCTGCAGCCCCGTCGTCTGGTAAAAATACAACAGCCGGCCGACCAGCCGAAGCAAGCGCGGTCTGGTAAAGAGACCTTTAAGCATTAATCGCCTTGTCCAGCGACGCGTTGGGTTGCTCAGAACTGCCGACTTTTCGGCCATGGCTCGGGAGGTTTCAAAAAGCTGCGAATACTCGACTCCAGCCGGGCATGCCGTCATGCAAGCCAAACAACCGAGACAAAAATACATTTCGTCCGCAAACGCTCGTGTGAGTTCCATCCGGTCGTCAGCAATGGCGCGCATTAAGGCGATGCGGCCGCGAGGGCTGTTCCGTTCGAGGTGAGTCGCGTCATAGGTCGGGCAGGTCGGCAGGCAAAAGCCACAATGCATACACTGCTGAATCACCGAGTAGTCGAGCGTTCGGAGCGAATCGTGGGAGGAGCTCATAAAAATAAAAGGCGAAAATCAGTTCGCTGGCGACCGCGCGGCAGCATCGTTCGGCGAACGTAACTGATCGAAAATTTTTCCGGGATTGAGAATGCCTTTTGGATCAAACGCCCGCTTAAGTTCACCTAGAATCCGGACATTGAGTTCGCCGATGGCGCCCGGCAGAAAGCTTTTCTTGGTTAACCCGATGCCGTGCTCACCGCTGATCGTACCGCCGAGTTCCACCGCATACGAAAAAATCTCTGTCACGGCTTGGTGAACTCTGTGGATCTCTTCCGGATTCCGCTCATTGGCCAGGAAAGTCGGGTGTAGATTGCCGTCTCCGAAGTGACCAAACGTTCCGACGGTCAGTTTGTACTTGTCGGCTGTTTTCTGTACGAAACGGACCATGTCCGGGAGCTTTGAGCGCGGAACGGTAGCATCCTCAAGGATAGTCGTTGGAGCGACCCGTGCCATCGCCGGAATGGCCATGCGCCTCGCGGTCATAAGCTTAGTTGCTTCTTCGACGTCTTTCGCTAGAGAGATAGAGCGCGCGCCATGTTCGCGTGCAATCTGCTCCATGCGTTTGGCCTCTTCTTCGACTGCCGCGGGATGGCCATCGCTCTCGAGCAACAAGATTGCTTCGCAGTCCAATGGCAGACCAACTTTACTGTAGTTTTCGATGCAGCGAATGGTCGTCCGATCGAGAAACTCCATCGTGCAGGGAATGATTTTGGCCGCGATAATCGCTGAAACCGTAGCCGCCGCCTCATCCATCCGTTCATAGATCGCCAGCAAAGTTTTGCGTGCCGCCGGTTTTGGGATCAGCTTAAGCAAAATCTTCGTTACGACTCCGAGTGTCCCTTCCGAACCGATAAAGATATCTTTGAGCGAATAGCCAGCTACGTCTTTCACGCATTTGTTTCCGGTGAAAAAAGTCTCGCCGGTTGCTAGCACGACTTCCAATCCCATGACGTAGTCGCGTGTGACCCCGTATTTCAGGCCACGCAGTCCGCCCGAATTTTCGCTGACGTTACCCCCGATAGTCGAAACCTTCATCGATCCTGGATCAGGTGGGTAAAATAGCCCAACGGCGTCCGCCCTCATTGCGACCTCATTGTTGATGACGCCCGGTTCGACCATGATGGTCAAATTATCCGTATCGAGCTCCAGGACACGGTTCATCCGCGCAGTGCAAAGCACAATGCACCCTTCCAATGGGACGCTCCCGCCGCTCAATCCCGTCCCTGAACCCCTCGTGACCACAGGCGTCCCATGTTTCGAGGCGAGTGCAAGGAGCGCCGCCACTTCTTCTCGGGAGTTCACCAAAACGGCGGCCCTGGGCAACTGCTGCAGCATAGGTGTCCCGTCATAGGAATACGCCAGCAGATCCTCATGCTGAGTGATGACGGCTTGCGGCGGGAAGCGGGCAGAAAGTTCTGCAATAATATCCGTAGTCATCGAGAGGAGGAGCAAAAGCCACGTCCTTCTGCCGGAGCGCGGTCTGTTCGGCAGTCTGGCGAGCGCTACCGGATAAAGCTAATCCAACCGGGTCGGTTCCGCCAATAGAATGAAACTAATGTGCGGCAGATCGGCGGAAGGCGCCCCGGTGACGATGGATGAAAATGTTTGCGGTAAAATCCGTTAAAGAGCATATCTTCTTAATAGGCGGGGTAAACGAACCGAATAGATGAGTAAATAATCGCGGACTGCGCGAGATCGAAAGTGCCAACCACATGGTTCCTGACTCTGTGAATCCATCTGCTACGATCCTTATCGTAGACGATGAGGAATTCCTTTTGGAGTATGTGCGTGTGGTCCTGCAGCGCGCCGGGTACTCCGTGCTGAGTGCCCAGAATGGAGGCGAAGCATGGAATCTGATCGTGGACAGGCAGGAGATTCGCCTTTTACTGACTGACATTGTGATGCCGGGCTCCTTGGACGGAATCGAACTGGCTCGGCGAGTTCGCCAACATCAACCGGAATTGCCCGTTCTCCTGATGACAGGCGCCGCGCTGAATGATTATCCTTTTACGAATGCGCCTTCTTGGCAGCGCATGATGTTGCGAAAACCCTTTCATCCCGATCAGCTATTGACAATTGTGAGAGAGAATCTCGAAGCTGCTAGCCGCTTCTGGTAGTTTGGTGAAAGGCTGCTCTTGCCTGCTTTGGCCCCGGCTCGAACAGCTTCGCCCTGGCGAATAAAATGCCAAAACTGTCGAAGATCCTTCAAGCGATTTGACATTGCGGCTGGAAGGTGGTGAGATTTATTCGTTCGGAGGGATTCGCTCGTATACGTATGTCTTCCACAGACTTAAATAATGAAGACTACTTTTCGGATCACCCAAAAAGGTTGCCGTCTTTCGACGATCTGTTTCGAACTCAAGCGCAACTCTCCCCCGAACGGTTTTTCCGCAATCTGGAGCAACCGTCTGGTGAATCTCATTGCAACGAGGGCGATTTTCAGAGAGCGGTATTCTTGTTTCGGCGACTCCAATCCACCCGGCGGACGATTTCACGCCTCATTTTGTTCCTTGTGGCTGTCTCGATCGTGCCATTCGTTTGTTTGGCGCTTCCCGAAGACTGGCGACTGGCAGTATTTGCAACCGGCATCGGCTCCGAATTAATTGCCAGCGCTTTCCTTTTTTTTGAGCATGGGCGATGGCAGGGCAGGCGCAGAGACTATTGTCATTGGTTGCGGCTAGTCCACCGGCGCGTGAAAGAGTTATAGAAGTGCGTCGCGATAGCCAAAATCGTCGGCGAGCGCCAGGCAGGCGCTGATATTTTCCATGCTTCCGGAAGTACTTGGATGGCGTAGAGACGCAGCCGCCGCACAGACACCATAAACCAGGCAATCCTCCATGGGACGAGCATTGTGGTATCCCAGCAACAAACCGGCGGCAAACGCATCGCCGGCACCGACTGCGCCAGCGATCACGTTTGGAGGCACCTTAAGGCTCGGTTGAAATATGCGTCGTCCGCCGCGCGACATTGCTAGGGCGCCTTCCGGAAAGTGAATGATAACCCAGCGACGGACGCCCGCTGCCAAAAGCGCTTCAGCGGACTTCAAAAGAACAGGGACATCGATTTCGTCATTGCGGCGAATTTTTACCGAAAGCGCCTGTCCAGCTTCAAACTCGTTGAGGAAGATAATGTCGAGAAACGGAAGCGTCGGTAACACCACTCGTGCGAAACGGTCGCTCTCTTCACTCACGACGTCTGCAGAGGTAATGAACCCGAGTTTGGAGGCGTTTCGGAGAAGCTCGGCTGCGCGGGTTCCGAAGCCGACGCTTGGCTGATCCAGCCTGTCTAGCAGCAAAAGATAGCCTAGGTGGAAAATTTTCGCATCACAGGCATCGAGGCGAATCGAATCCTCGTCGAACAACATGTTTGCGCCTCTTTGATGAAAGAATGTTCTTCTCCCGGTACTCGCAACCGTCATCACGTCGGTGTACGAAGTGGGCTGCTCGCCTCTACGCCGGATCAACGCGGTATCCACTCCGATGCTTTTGCAAGTCTCGAGTATCCAGTCACCTGGTTCATCCTGGCCGATAATGCCTGCGCCGGTCAGCGGGAAGTCAGCTCCTAGTTTCGCCAGATCGATCAGTAGATTGCACGGCGAACCGCCAGTGCCGCGGTACTCCGAAACAATATTCGCTATCGTGTCCTGGTTCGGCCAGGCATCGATGATTTTCACGTAGTCGACGATCCAATTGCCGGCCCCGAGGATTCCTTTGCGATCGATCATCTGACGTTTCTTTTGGATAACCAAAATCAGGAAGCTGAGAGTTGAAGCCCGATAGCAGCTTTCCGGTTATCTTAAGGAAGCGGCCGCTTCTTCAGCTTTTGCGCCGTGGTGTACAATCGCCAAGAGGGCCTTGATCATTCCGGCCGGATTCGCGTGCTGAATAATATTTCTCCCATAGACAATTCCGGCAGCACCCTGGGCAATTACTTGCTCCGTTCGCTTGAGGATCTCGAGCTCATTCGCCTTGCCGCCGCCGCGAACCAGCACCGGTACGCGCGCGGCTTGAATCACTTTGTGATACTCCTGAGGGTCGTCGGTAGGATCGGCCTTGATCACATCCGCTCCCAGTTCAACCGCTTGACGCACCAGCGGAAGAATTTTTGTGATGTCGCCATCCACCATATAACCACCGGCTTCTGCATTGGCCCGGAAAACGAGCGGTTCGATCATTAGCGGAAAATTGTACCGGTCACATTCCGGTTTGAGTTGGAGGATGTTCTGGATGCACTGCTCAGTCAGCTCCGGCTGGTCAGGAATCCGGAAAAGATTAACGACCACGCAGACTGCGTCGAGGCGAATCGCTTGTTCCATCGGTCGCTTAATCATATGGCTGAAAGTTTTTCTCGGCAGCTCCTGGCCGTAAACGTTCGCGACGTCGGTGCGGAGCACAAGTGCAGGTTTCGATTTTCCAGGTACCCGCTGCAGAAGTTCAGCCTGACCGACTGTTAATTGAATCGCGTCTGGGTTGGCCTCAAGAAGAATATGCACAGCTTTTGCGAGGTCCTCAATGCCGCTCAGAAAGTTCAATTCGTTGAAAAATCCGTGGTCGACGGCAACATCGATACAGCGTTTGGAGACCGGATTAAAAAGACGATTGAGTCGAAACTTGTCCATAAGGGATCAGAACCAGGTTTTCAATTGCTTGTCACCAAAAGCTCCAGCTGCTTTCTCTTCCTCGGACGGTCTAATGGCAGGCACCGTTCCACGATGCCGGTCGAAAGACAGACATGGAGCCTAGGGGATTCGAACCCCTGACCTCCTCAATGCCATTGAGGCGCTCTACCAACTGAGCTAAGACCCCGCATTCCTCTGAGCGAGCCGGAAAATAACGCGATTTCATCGTAAAAAAAGAGAAATCTGGGCGGATCCGCGAGTTAACATCCCGCGGTTGGAGACTTCCCTTGCAACCCGAAACACTCTACAAGCGAACGGGTACGTTATGTTTGAGATTCCAGACCCGCTCCATCCTGCGATTGTGCATTTCCCAATTGTTTTGATTTTTCTCGGATCTCTACTCTCGATTCTGACTATTTTTACCCGGCGAGGAGCTCTGCCGCAATATGCCGCAGTCGTCTTGATCCTGGCCGCCGCTGGTGCGCAGGTTGCAGTTAGCCCAGGACGCGACCAGATAGACGATCTTCTTCAGCGGATGCCGAATGCCAGGCCGCTAATCCTCGTGCACGCGCAATGGGGGATGAAGATGCGCACGTCTGCAGTGATCGCGGCGATCGCCGCCATCGTCGCGCTCGCGTTTTACCGCTTCGGGAGGGTTCGGCGCGTTTTAG
>JAFAQT010000142.1 GCA_019246215.1 Verrucomicrobiota bacterium | reverse complement strand
CAGTTTGTTGTGATCTTCACGTGCGCTGCTGGGGTCCTTGACAGCATTTCCGACCCCGGACCCGGTGTTCCAAGGGGAACATTGGTTTACGGGGTGCGATCACCCATTTTAGCCATAAAGGGACGCTTTTTGACGTCGAACGCTGTGTATTTGCACGATTTGCTGCCTCCCTTCAGGGCGGAGATGGCGCCTTTCAATGTCACACGTGATCCTCCATCCTCCCTGCTATTCCTTGGAAACGCCGGTTCTCACAGGCGCTTTAGCTGGTGATATTTCCGGATTAATTGGGCGATAAAGTCGACCCGGCTGCCGGCGCACGCGATCGCTCGTGCTTCAGGGAATGAAGTGGCCGCGAGTTTCGTCAGCACGCAGCCCGGAGGTAACTCCAAAAAGAGACGCGCGCCAAGTTCGAACATCAGTGTCGTTGCATCGTGCCACCGAACGGTGTGTGCCACATTGCTGACCAAATCTTCACGAACCGAAACCGAATCCCGGAGAGGTCTTCCACTCCGATTTCCGACGTAAACATATTTCGGATCACGGAGTGAAATCCCGGCCGCGGCGCGATCGAGTTCTTCCGCGATCGGATTCAAAAGCTGGCAATGGGATGGAACCGCAACGTCGAGCCGTTGGGCTTTGCTGCCACCCGCAAGGCGCACCTTCTCCATCAACTTTTCCAGCCCAGCCAGGGCTCCGGAAACGACAATTTGTCGAGGCGCGTTTACATTCGCCAGAAAAATCGGCGCTCCCCGCGAGGTGATTTCGGCGACAAGGGCGCTCACCTGTTTCTCGTCCAGTCCCGTGATCGCCACCATTCCGTGTCCATGAGGAAAAACCTTCTCCATCAGTTCGCCCCGAAGCCTCACCAGAGTCAGGGCGGAACTTAAATCGAGCGAATCGGCGATCACGGCGGCTGCATAAGATCCGACAGAAAGCCCGCCCACCATGTTCGGGACCGCGCCTTCCGAAATGAGCGCTCGACCGTAGACAACCTCCGTTATCAGCAAAGCGAGCTGAGCCACCACCGTCGAACGAAGCGCCACTTCGGAGTCCAGCTCAAAAATATCTCGAGAAAGGATCCTGCTCGCCTCTTCCAATGTCACCGCGGTTGAAGCACACGCGGGAAGATCGTGAAGCATTCCTTGGTGTTGGGAACCTTGACCCGGAAAAAGAAAGGCCACGCTCATCTCGACTCAGCCCAAAGGCCGAAGATAAGAGGTGAACCGCAGATTAGACCGATCTCAGGGATGGCTGAAGACAATGAGTTTGGCTGGGACACAACCGTTCACCTTTCAACGCTGAAATCTGCGGGTGCGGAATCAAGGTCGGGCCATTGACGCTCCGCAGAAGAATATTCGGTTCACCGCTGGCATATTCGAGAAAAGATATCGCTCCATCTGCGGTCTCCAACAGCAAGTCAATCCGTATTTCGATTCTCTTTATTAAAGCCAGCAACGTTCTGAGGGTAGCTGGTGGGATCAGGAGGTCGTTCCTGCGAATGATCAGATCGAGATCGCTGGTCCGATGAGTGATCGGAAAATGGGTTGCCAACTCGAACCCGACACTGCCGACCGGACCCCAACTGAGATCAGACGTCCGAAGCGTTGCGTGCACCTCAGGAAGAGCACGCATCGCGGGCAGTTCTTCCTGTCGAATGGCTGTTTTCCACGCTTCGCAGGAGGAAAGATCTTGGGGACGCACGGATTCGACAATCGAGGACAAGCAAACGAAACCGGCGAAACGTTGCCTTCGATTTTGGCCTCGAACACCAACAGGGATAGTTTTGCCCTCCACTGCGGCGCGCCGCACCACCACCCATGGTGCGCGGCACAACGCGTAACGGGCCCATTCTGGAACCCGCTCTGGGCTCACAAGGTCACCCGGACTCCGCAGGCGCAACAAATCATGAACAACCACTTTCATCTCTTGAAAAATCTTCCACTCGTGAACGTCACCAGCTCCTGAACCGCGCGGGGGGCTTATAGAGGCCCCCCGACCAGGCAACAAGGTCTTCGATGCTTTTAGCCGCCAGGAGCGACCGCTTTGCCTCCACAGGATGGATACCGAGATCCTCCGGGAACGCGACCAAACCGTCTCGGCGTAATTTTTCCGTGCGCTTTGGATCGTGACGCAACCCCACCGGCGTGACTCCGGCGATCGCAGCCAGAGCCGAACGTCGCTCGCCAAGATCGATGGCTTTGTAAAGATAAGCCACCCCTTCTTCCGTCACCACGTGAGTCACATCATCGCCATAGATCATGATCGGGGCGATTGGCATTCCAGCGTCTCGCCCGACTTTCACAGCGTCGAGCGATTCCACGAATGCGGGAACGCCCCCTTTCTGGTAAGTCTCTAGCATCTGCACGACCAGTTTCTTGCCTCGGGCCACGTCTGAGTTGCCCTTAATCAGGCTTAACCAGGCCGGCGAAGCGTGGCGGCGACCATGAGGATCGTGGCCCATGTTCGGCGCCCCGCCGAAACCTGCCAGCCGCCCCAGTGTCACCGTTGAGGAGTTTGCGTCTCCATCCATCTGCAGGGTAGAACCGATAAACAGATCGATTCCATATTGCCCAGCGAGCTGGGCAAGCACGCGATTTGAACGCAGACTGCCATCTCGCCCGGTAAAAAAAAGATCTGAACGCGCTGCCAGGTACTCTTCCATCCCAAGTTCGCTGCCGAAGCAATGAACGCTCTCGACCCACCCCGTCTCAATCGCCGGTATCAGCGTCGGATGCGGATTCAGGGCCCAGTGCCGGCAAATCTTCCCTTTAAGACCGAGGCTTCCGGCGTAGGTAGGCAACAGCAGCTCAATCGCCGCGGTATCGAATCCGACACCATGATTCAGCGACAGTACCCCGTGCCGTTCATAAATGCCGCGGATGACCATCATCGCCATCAAAATGTTCACCTCATGGATATGCCGCGGATCGCGCGTGAACAACGGCTCAATTGCGAATGGACGATCGGCTTTGACGACGTAATCGACCCATGAACCAGGGATATCCACTCGCGGCAACTCGTCGACGATCTCGTTAACCTGCGCAATGACAATCCCGCTGCTGAACCCGGCCGCTTCGACGATGGTCGGCGTGTCCTCGGTATTTGGCCCGGTGAAAAGGTTTCCCTGCCTATCCCCCTGCGCAGCGCAGACCAGGGCCACATTCGGAATCAAATCGATGAACATACGAGCGTAAAGTTCCACGTACGTGTGGATCGCCCCAATTTCCAGACGGCGGTCTTCGAGAAGCTGCGCCATACGAAGACTCTGTGGACCCGCGTATGCGAAATCGATTTTTCGCGCGATTCCATGCTCGAACAGATCTAGATGTTCCGGTCTGCTGACGCTTGAAATGAGCAAATGAAGGTCGTGCAGCTTTTGCGAGTCGGCTTGTGCCAGAGCCCTCGAGAGGAAGTCCGCCTGCTTCTGATTATTGCCCTCAATTGCCACGCGGTCGCCTGGAAGGACAAGCGTTTCGAGAGCCTGGACAATGGTCTCTTGCGCCAAAATTTGACCGTCCGCAAAATTTCGGGCGGCAGCGATTCGTTCTGCCTTTTTTTGCCGCCTGGTGCTCCAGGACGATCTCAGATGCGCTCCTTTCGGCAAACGACCATTTCGCACTTTAGCATAAAAGACCCTCTATCCCGTGCCGCCTCCGATGGTCATCTGTGACAGCGAGAAAATATTACAGGCTCTTTGGCTTGTGACATTTTCGCGCTAATGAACTGGTCCGTGGCAGCGCGTGACGAACAATGCTCCAGCAAACACCAGTATCGGCACCACTGCGGACAGAACGATTAGCCGTGAACCTTGCCACCGAGTATTCCAAAGCTTTGGCGATTGCAGACGATCATGGCGCCCCGTTATCTTGACCGATTCCGGATCGTCCAACTCTTTTTTCATGGAAAGTGCCGATTGATAACGGCGTTCCGGCTCACGCTCCATGGCGTGCAGGATAATTTCTTCGAGTGCTTGGGAAATCTCCGGATTCAGTTTGCGCGGCGCGACTGGATCCCCGGTAAGACGCGAGTTCATGACAATAAAAGGATTCGGACCTTCGAATGGCACCGACCCTGTCGTCATCTCGTAGAGAACGGCACCTAAACTATAGATGTCAGTCCGTTCGTCGCCCCTTTTTCCTTTGACCTGTTCCGGGGCCATGTAATCGGGCGTGCCCATTGCCGGCGTGAACCCGGCAAACGTGAGCCTGCGCATCTCCGTTGATTTGGCGATTCCAAAGTCAATGATCCTGAGCGTGCCGTCATTACAGATCATAATGTTCTGCGGCTTAAGATCCCGGTGCACAACCTTGTGCTCGTGCATGTGCGCAAGCGCCGCGCACACATAGCTGGCGATCTGGACAGCATCCGAGATCGGCAGCGGTCGTCCCTCGTTAAGCACTGTGCTCAAGGACCTGCCCTCCAGGTACTCCGTTACAATGTATTGCCGGCTTTTGTTGGGGACTTTAATGAACTTGATTATATTTGGATGATCCAGCAATTCCCCGATCTCCGCTTCACGCTGAAATCGGGAAAAAGCCGCCGGGTCCGATTCCAACTGCATATAGGGGACCTTGACAGCTACTGTCTGCCCGGTCTGGAGATCTTTCGCTTTGTAAATGGAAGCCATTCCACTCCGGCTGATCACGCTCTCGATCTCAAAACGGGCATCGATGAGGTCGCCGGCCTGAACTTCGTTACTCATACTGTGTGTTTGTCCCCCGGCTGCTTTTGCCAGAAGGGAGATTGGCTGATCATGCTTGGGCTCGACCAGTCGGTCGATTTGAACGACCTGCACCGAGAGGTTATCATCGGACTTCTGCCGCTCGGCAAGCGCAATCAGATAAGGACAGATTTCATCCATGTTGAGCCGGTCGACACCTTCACAGAGGTCGCTGTCGTTAATGTAACAATAAAGCCCATCCGTGCACTGAACAATGCGGTCGCGCGACATGAGCTTGAGATGTTTGTAATCGAAGTGCACGATCGGCTCATTCCCGACAGTGCGGGTCAGCATCGAACGAAGTCTGCTCGCTTTTGCCTCATGCTCGCTGATCAGCCGCAACTTCACTTGCATCGCCGTGTACGAATGGTCATCGGTCAAACGGCGGAGGTTCTCCTGCCGCACAAGATACACGCGGGAGTCGCCGACGTGCCCGATGAACAATTCCTTATCGCGGAAAATGCAAACGGACAAGGTCGTCGCCATCCGCCCCCCTCGAGGATCCGTCATTCCGGCCTC
Source organism: Verrucomicrobiota bacterium (assembly GCA_019246215.1). GTDB lineage: Bacteria > Verrucomicrobiota > Verrucomicrobiia > Chthoniobacterales > JAFAMB01 > JAFAMB01. The sequence continues at coordinate 1,803 of JAFAQT010000142.1, read as the reverse complement.
GTAAATCGCTAGATTTGCCGAATCGAAGATTTGTTTTAAAATCTGCTTCGGCGCGTTCACCGGGTTGATCCGCTGGAACATCTCAATGGCGATTTCAACCGCCATTTTACTAGCCAGATCTCCGTTTTCGTGACCGCCGAGCCCATCTGCGACAACCGAGATCGCCCCGCGCTGGAGTCTTTCGGGTTCCTCCTCCGGTTGCCAGAAACCAAGGCTGTCTTCGTTTTTTTTTCGCACCGGTCCGGCGGAAGACTTTGACTCGCAACTTAGTAGCATCCGGAATTCATTGTAGCATCGGCTCATAAGCGGATCGCGGCCACACCGATCAAGGTGTGGCCGCTACCCAACTCACCGGCAGAACCCCTCAGCGTAAATTTCCCCGCCGCCCCGCGCCTCTTGGGTCTGCTTTTTTCACCCAAGCGGTATCGAAGCTGGATCGAGAGTTTCGTTCTGCCTCGAAAGCCGCGCCGATGACTGCTTCCGAGGGATGAGCCTCTCACCGATAGAGAGACTCATCCATGCATCACCATAGGATTACGCAGGATTGGGAGACTGAACCAGTACGGGCTTGGCTCTCTTCTTGCTCGACATGGTGAAGTAGAGTGCGCCGTAGATGCCCCAAACTGCAGCAATACCAAGAGCGACATAAGGCTCTTTCCAACTCATTCCTGCCACTGAAAAGGGCCCAATGAGGTAGAAGAGCATACAGAGCAGGTTTGCCAGCAAACCGAACACCGGAACAACGACATGTTTGAATCCGTGGAACGAATGATGTTCTCGGAAAGCGACGATCGCGATAATGCAGGTCATCATGTAGAGCAGGAATGTCCCGAAATTGCTGGCCAGGGTGATTATAAGCAGGCTCTGCGGAATGTTAGCCGCCATGTCGTGCGGGAAAATACCAAAGCTATACCAGATATTGTGCGGCAGAGCCTTGATCGCGTCGTCGGTCAGCGCCGCGCCGCCGCAGAAATAGAGGATAACCCCGAAAATGCCAACGATCATCGAAATCGCGGCAAGCATCCACACCGCAACGTGCGGAGTGAGATTCTTGCCGTGGAGCCGTCCAAGGTTACCTGCAAGTTCCTCATCGCGCCCCATTGCGAAAGTAACGCGCGCACCGGTGTTCATGCAGGCGAGAGTGGTCCCGACAAGCGCGAGAAATACGGTGACGGCTTGGATGAACATGAACCACCAACCACCTTGCGCACTTCCGAAGAGCCAGGTTCCAACAATCTGCATCATGTCGCCGATCGGTGCCGGTGACCCGGCGGCGGTTGTCATCGTGTAACCGCTATTGAGGAAAAAGTTCGCTCCAAAATATTCAAATAGATAGCAGCACGCTCCTTGAATAACGAGCGATAAGAGCACAGCACGCGGGATGTCGCGCTTGGCATTTTTCGCCTCTTCGCCCATCGACGTTACCGATTCGAAGCCGACGAGAATGAGGATCGCGACACACGCCTGAACGAGAACAAAATTTAACCCGTGCGGAGCGATCACGGAAGCGGCGCTCGGATGAAACTGAAAGGTATCCGTCGGGTTCTTGGGATCCGATCCTTTGGTGAGCGCTTGATCGGGTGCGTACGTCACGGTAACATCTTTATCGCTTCCGTCAGGATTCTTTTCGAAGACATAGTTACCGTCCTTGTCCTTCACGGGACTCGTGACAGGGTTTCCTTTGTCATCCTTGGTGGTCTGCAGGGCGATCACCTTTGAGACCGGAACGCCGTCCGGATTCAGAGTAATGCCTTTCGAACCTTCGCCATGGTTAAGCCGATAGCCGATGGCGATCACCGTAAA
>JAFAQT010000047.1 GCA_019246215.1 Verrucomicrobiota bacterium | reverse complement strand
CCTCCTCCTCCTCTTCCTCCTCCTCTCCTCCTGTCGCGCGTAGCCGATCCGTTTCGAAGCGTCCTGAGTGACGTTGTGGCGAGCGACCTGGCGGGACAGCACTCCGAAGAAGCCGGTCAGTCCCGACCGGACGCCGATCGATACGCCTAGTTGCAGATATATTCCGGGAGACTTCACTCCGCCTGTTGTGATGCTGATGATCCGGCCGAAGCCGCGCGCGATCATTCCATCAACCAACGCGCGGATCAAAAAGATCGCCGTGAGCATGCTGGCATCGATCGCGCTGATCCAGTCCTCGCACGTCACGTGTCGAAAATGGCCGGGTGGCGGCCCAGCCGCGTTGTTGATCAGAATGTCAGGGTTGGAGCAGGCGACAGACCAGGCGAAATGCGAACACCGCTGAGAAAAGAATCAACCAGTCCCCAGCGATGAGCATGAGCTTCGGCCCATGCTTTTCCTGATGTAACAAAGTCGACTTGAAACCCAATCGCGGCCAGTGAAGCCCCCGTCAGAAGATTCGCCGGTTGTTTGTCGGAGACCGGCTTCGACGACGTGCCCCTGTTTTCGGGAAAGTTGGATTCAGCGGCCCGCCGCGCCAGGTTTAGAATTGCCATCGGACTAACGGCTGCATATAACGAGAAGATCACCTGAAGGAATTGATGAACTGTCCAAAATTCGAGATCTTGAGAGGGACAAAAAAGCTTGGTCATTTCTATGCGAGCCAGTCTGGCGATCTGTCGACTTTTGAAAAGCTTCGTATCTGTCAGGCTCTTAACTTGACCTTCGAAGAGGATTTAGCTTTTCTGCCCACGTCCATAGCAGTAGATGTCCGAAAACTTCCAGCAACGCCGACCTTCAAAACCTTCAAAAGCTCCGGTGCAGGGAGGTTGTGGGTTTATCCGATAGACAAACCCCTTCCGTTTTGAACGATTTAAAAGGTAGCTTCGCCGGAAGTTCGAATCCGGGCCTAGCAAACGCCTTTCGTCGAGCCGCCAGACCCGCTGATGAACAGCTGCTGATCGCACCAGCGCAATTTTCGTTCCATTCCGACTGCCAGCCCGAATCTGTGCACCGACCCCACAGTCAAGGCGCGGCGCGTCCGCTCTCCGGCTGGGCCCCTTCCCGGAGAGTTTTTACGTAGTGCACCAAATTCCAGATGTGCTCGTCGGATTCGACTCTTCCAAACGCGGGCATTCCGCTCAGACGAATTCCATTTTTCACAATCCAGAACAAGTCGCGATCGGAGTACTGTTGCACCTCGGGAGCTATGAGATCCGAGGCGCGCGGATACATCCACCGACCGGAGTCAGTTGGTGTGTGGCCGTCGAGGCCATGACACATTGAACAATCGGTGGCGTACAGTTTGTCTCCTTCTTCGACGCTCGCCTGCAGATTCGTCGGTGCCGGGGGAATTCCCTCGCGGCTGCTCCAATGAACCAGGAGGTGTTTTACTCCTGTCGCGAAAACAGTTTCGAGTTGGCCGGGCTCTTGAAGCGCGTCCACTCTTATTTGAGTGAATCCTACGATCACCACCAGCGCAGCCAGCGCGAGGGCAAAAAGCACAACGAGAATCCAACGCTTCATCCAATTGGCCCCTGCCGGAAAGCGAGAGAGGGCAAGCTAAGCGGCCGGCCCTCTCCGACAGGCTTACGATGCCGCTTTGATGTCTGTGACGTGGATGGTCTTGCTGGCCTTATTCAAGGTTCCCGTAACCTCTACTTTCTGCCCGGCGAAGGGCGCCGGCTTCTTCTGGTCGTCTAGTTGGTAGAACGTCTTGTCTGCCTTGAACAGAACATACTTACTGCCCCCCTTAATGCAGGCCTCAGTACACACTTTAGGATCGTTGGTACCCATCTTCTTGAACATCGACTCGTGCCCACCGCCCTTGGCACACGCACTGTCCATGATCTCGCCGTTGAAGGTCGTGTCCTTCGCTACCGCAAAACCAGGCGCCAGCAACATACATGCGCCGATACTCATTACTAGCTTCTTCATTTTGCCTCCTTCGGATTAACCTAATTCTCTTGGAGACTCTCTCAGTGGTCGTTGATGTGTAACGCTGCTTTCACTTCAAGAGCGCCACGACAAACCCATGAATAAAGAACCATTTCAACGCGAAGACCTTGTTGACCGCTGAGTTCTCCAGCTCAAAAAGCATAGAGCTGCCCCTAACAATAAGTCAATCATTTTTTGTATTATTTCGGCCTTAAGCCAATGAAGATCTTTGGATGGCGTCGCTTTCTGGCGAGCACACGAGGTAAAATTCTCCCACCGCTCCGGACCGAGAACCACACCGTCAATGGAACCGTGGCCTGTTGAGCAATTCCACTTGGGGTGCCCGCTTGACAAGGATGGCATTGTTCGGAGGTGGTCCGACCCGTTCCGGATCGACCTGCTTGCCCACCGAAAGCACTGGTCTTAGTACTAGTTCTAAGGTGCCATTCAGAAAGGATCTGGGCCGCACCTAGGGATTCCAACGGGTAGTTCAAACTTGTCGGTTTCGACCATTTTGCGGAA
>JAFAQT010000019.1 GCA_019246215.1 Verrucomicrobiota bacterium | reverse complement strand
CTTCGCCAGAACACCCTTAGCGTATCTCGGTTTCGGCTGTTTCCATTTGTGGAGGCGCGAGGCGAGCTCGGCTTCCGAAATTTTGATGTTGATTACCTTCTTCTCGCCGTCGATATCAATCGGATCTCCGTTCTGGATGATTGCTATTGGTCCGCCAACAAACGCTTCCGGTGTCACGTGTCCGATAACAAATCCGTGACTGCCTCCGGAAAACCTTCCGTCGGTAATGAGCGCGACCTCTTTTCCAAGTCCCTTACCCATGATTGCGGAGGTCGGAGCCAGCATCTCGCGCATTCCAGGGCCTCCCTTCGGGCCTTCATAGCGAATCACGATTACGTCTCCTTTGCGAATTTTGTCATCGAGGATCGCTCGAAGCGCCTTTTCTTCGGACTCAAACACACGTGCCTTCCCCTCAAAGCGCAACCCCTCCTTGCCGGAGATCTTAGCAACGGCACCTTGCGGAGCAAGGTTTCCGTATAGCACCACGAGATGACTGCTGGATTTAATCGGGTCTTTGAACCCGCGGATGACCGTCTGGCCTTTCGGGTAATCTTCTACTTTCGCCAGATTCTGTTTGAGCGTTTGGCCGCTCGCCGTCAGGCAGTCGCCATGCAGAAGACCGTGGTCCAGAAGTCTTTTCATCAGCGGCATGATTCCCCCAATCTGTATGAGTTCCCACATCAGATGCTTACCGCTCGGCCTAAGATCGGCTAAGACCGGAACCCTTTTGCCGATTCGCGTCCAATCGTCGAGCTTCAGTTTAACGCCTGTGGCATTTGCCATCGCGAGCAGGTGCAAAACTGCATTGGTCGAACCACCAAGTGCGATAGCAACCGTCATTGCGTTCTCAAAAGCTTCCTTCGTCATGATATCTGAAGGGCGAATCCCGCGTTTTACCAACTCCACTACCGCAGCCCCAGCCTGGGCTGCATCGGCCATCTTTTCCTTTGAAATTGCAGACTGTGCGGAGCTGTTGGGCAAACTCATGCCAAGTGCCTCGATCGCGGAGGCCATCGTATTTGCAGTGTACATCCCTCCGCAAGAACCAGGCCCCGGAATCGCACAGGATTCGACCTGTTCCAGTTCGTCATCTGAAATCTTTCCGTTGGAATGGGCGCCAACGGCTTCAAAGATTGAGACTATATCGATATTCCGATTGCCGATGCAGCCCGGGAGGATCGTTCCTCCATAGACAAACACCGATGGTCGGTTCAACCGGGCCAAGGCTATCAGGCAACCCGGCATGTTTTTGTCGCAGCCTCCAATCGCGACCAGCCCATCGAACCCTTCGCACCCGGCCACTGTCTCAATAGAATCTGCGATCACCTCTCGGGAGACCAGGGAGTATTTCATCCCTTCTGTTCCCATCGAAATGCCATCCGAAATCGTGATGGTGTTGAAGATGATCGATTTTCCTCCAGCGTCGTCCACACCTTTTCCTGATTCCCGAGCCAGTCGGTCGATATGGACATTGCACGGAGTGACCATGCTCCAGGTCGAGGCCACTCCGATGATCGTCTTCTGAAAGTCCTCTTTTTTAAATCCAACTGCATACAACATTCCTCGACTGGGAGCTCTCTCCGGTCCATCCAACATGGGTCCAGAAAATTGGCGCGGGTTCGTGGCGGGCTTAGGTTTCATGTTTCAACAAACTGGAAATGGCGGATACGGGTGATCTTAGCCGCCGCAAAATCAAGACGAACCAAGGAGGACACTCGTACATTCTTCATACATGGGCGCCAATGTTTCTACCTGATGACGCCAAACAAGAAGCTATCTTAAGCATCCGCCGAAGACCAGCTACGAAATTTCTGAGGTGCATTCTTTCGCGACCCTGCAAGCCTGAGCGCCTCGGTTGCCTGGAACTAGCGTATCGTGTCACATGTAGTGATGACAGACCGCCATCGTCTGGGCCGCGGCCAGTTGGCTGTTTTTCCGCGTTGCTCGCTCAGCCCGTATCAATTCAGATATGGGCGCTGCGCTCGCGTCTTGAAAACAGCCAACTGACCTGCGGCGATGTCACCATTATATGCGAGACGGTACACGAGTGCCCCAAGTCCGTGACTGGTTTAGCAGGGTTGCGCCTCTTTTGGCTGGC
>JAFAQT010000040.1 GCA_019246215.1 Verrucomicrobiota bacterium | reverse complement strand
GACCAGTTGACGGAGGCTGTTAACCAGCACAAGGCCATTGTTACTGCATTACGGAAGGGAAACATTTCGCGAGCCGAAAACCTTCTGCAGGTACACTTTCGGGATGCAGAGCGGCGGATTGCCAAGACTAAGACCAAGACACCTTAGTAAGGAAGGAAATCCCGAAGCTGCTCCAGCCCTGGAGCCGGCATATTCAACGACCCGCTGAAAGAAACAAGACGGAATGCTGAATATCGTTGGAATAGACATTGGCGGTACCTTTACGGACTTCGTCCTCTATTTTCACGAATCAGGAAAAACCGAGTTCTGGAAGGAGCCTACAACGCCCGACGATCCGATTGAGGCCGTCATAGCAGGTCTCAAGCGAGTCCACGACCTGAGTCTTGCCGGAAAAATTCGCCTTGGAACAACGATCGCCACAAATGCTCTATTGACCAGGCGAGGAGCGAAAGTGGGATATATCACAACTCAAGGATTTCGGGACATCCCATTTATCCAGCGGGGTGACCGACGCAGTCATTACGACATCAGCTGGATCAAGGCGAAGCCCTTCGTGGAAAGGCGTTATTGTTATGAAATAAGGGAGCGCCTTTCAGCTAAAGGCGAGCTGATTGTACCGCTGGATGAGGCTGAAGTTCGCGCCCTGGCCCGAAGAATCAAGGGCGAGTCGATCGAGGCGGTAGCTATCTGTTTCCTCTTTTCCTATATTAACCCTCAGCATGAACTGCGAACGCGCGAGATAATCGCGGAAGAGATCCCTGGCATCCCGATTTCGATCTCCTATGAAGTCCTTGCAAAATGGAAGGAATACGAACGAGCTTCGACGACTATCGCAGACGCGTTCCTGAGACCGGTCATTACGCATCACTTCAAAAGAGTGCAGGAACGATTCAGCGCTGCAGGCATTGGAGACCGCATCGGAATCATCAGGTCAAACGGGGGAGAAGCAACATTGGCAAGTGCCGCAGCGACCCCGGTCCAGTTGACCCTTTCTGGACCGACCGGAGCCGTTGTCGCGACACGGGCACTGGCGCGACTCACGGGATTGACCCATTTCGTGACGTTCGATATGGGCGGTACTTCAACGGATTGTTCGACAGTCGTCGATGGCAGAGAACATGTCACCACGGCGTTCGAAATCGAGTGGGGGATTCCGATTCAGATTCCGATGATTGATATTCACACGATTGGTGCGGGTGGGGGATCAATCGCCTGGATTGACAAGGGCGGGATGCTTCGCGTCGGGCCTCATTCAGCAGGAGCGGAGCCGGGACCGGCGTGCTATGGCCGAGGCGGTCGCGAGCCCACTGTAACAGACGCTAACGTGGCGCTGGGCCGCATTAATCCAAAGTACTTTCTCGGCGGACGTATGCAGCTCGACAAGGATGCGGCGTTCATGGCGATTGCGCGTGTTGCCAAAACCCTAAACATGTCCGTTGATGAAACGGCGCTGGCGGTCGTTCAAATCGCAAATAACAACATGCTAGGTGCTTTACGGGCGGTCCTGCTCCAACGTGGTTTCGATCCGCGAGATTTTACCCTTGTAGCTGCTGGAGGTGCAGGCCCGGTGCACACGTGCGATCTGATGCGCCTTGCATCAATTCCCTGTTCTCTCGTTCCCACCTCGCCAGCACAATTCTCTGCCTTCGGTTTCATCATGACCGATGCGAGAGTCGACAAACACAGGACAGTCCCACAAACGTCGAAGTTGTTTAATGGGGAGCGAGCGTCACAAGCAATGACAGGGCTCGTAGATAGCGCCATTTCGGAGTTGAAGGCGCAGGGCTATACCGAGAATATTGAAGTTTACCGCTCCCTCGAGGCGCGGTATCTCGGTCAGAATCATGAGCTTGAGCTGTCATTCCCGGCGAATGACTTTAATCATGATACGGTCAGGAATCTGTGGCATCGTTTTCATGAGGAGCACACGAATCGTTTTGGATTTTGTATCCCGGGAGAGACAATCGAAACAGTCACTCTGAAGGTAGTCGCGGTCTCCGTTTTGAAAAAGCCCATCGTCAGAGAACTGCCGAGCCAGATCGGCATTGCAGAGCCCAGAGAACAACGGCAGATCCGTTTCGAAGAGGGTTGGATCGAAGTGCCAGTGTATGATCGCGACATTTTTGGCCGCGGTTGTCGCATTACAGGACCTGCGGTGATCGAAGAAAACGCCTCTTGCACTGTTGTTAGCGCCGATCGATGCGTGACGGTCGATAGCTTTGGCAATCTTATCATTTCAGCTTGAGGTGCTCACCATGGACGTGGTTACAGTGAACATTCTGGACTCGACAATGGTATCCATCTGCCGCGAGATGGGCATCGTCTTGATGAAGACGGCATACTCTACCATCTTCAGCGAAGCGCTCGATTTCACCTGCGGGCTGGCCAACCTGAACGGCGACATGTTAGCAGTGGCTGATTATTGCCCGTCTCAGATTGGAGGTATGCCGCTTCTCGTGAAGTCCTGCCTTCGGGAGATCCCGACCTGGGAGATCGAAGAAGGCGATATTATCCTGCATAATGATCCTTACAGGGGTGGCCTTCATACGCCCGAGCACACCTTTTTTAAACCCATCTTCATGGATAGGGAACTGATGGGATTCGCCGTCGCAATTGGCCACATCCAGGAGGTTGGCGGGATGGTTCCTGGTGGTTTCTGTGGGGAAGCTACGGAGATTTTTCACGAAGGCATTCGTGTGCCGCCGGTGAAGATTAAAAAAGGTGGCAAAGACAATGTGGAAGTCTGGAAACTTCTCCTTGCAAACGTGCGAACTCCGCGTGCGAACTATGGAGATTTGCGCGCCCTCATTGCAGCGGTTGATTTAGGCGAGTCTCGGACACTCCAGGTCATAAAAAAATACGGCAAATCAGTATTTAGCGAAGCGAGCCGCGATTTGCTGGATTATTCAGAACGTCGGATGCGAGCTGAGCTCGAAGCTATACCTGACGGCATATACGGTTTCAGGGATTACATCGAGAGCGACGGGGTAGACGAAGACCGCACCTATGTGATTGAAGTTGAAGTACACAAGTTCGGGAGCGAAATCGTCATCGACTACAGCGGTTCGTCAACTCAGGCGAAAGGTCCAATCAATGGAACACTAGGTGTGGCCACATCGGCTGCTTATAATGCGGTGCTCCACATGACTGATCCTTCAATCCCGCGCAACTCAGGTTGTTTTCGACCTATCCGCGTGTTAGCTCCGCCCGGAACTATCGTAAACGTGGATTATCCTGGCCCGGAAGTTGGAGGAAATACTGAAACCCATCCGCGGATTGTTGGCACGATTCTGGGCGCGATGGCCAATGCGGTACCCAATCGCACGATGGCTGCAGAAGGCGGCACTCATTCTAATTTCGTTTTTGGGGGAGTCGATGCTGAAACGGGCGACTTCTTCATCTGCTACGACATCGCCGGGGTCGGCTGGGGCGGACGAGCTTTTGCCGATGGTAACGACGCGGTGGACTCGATAAACGGGAACTGTCGGCCGACACCAATCGAGGTTTTTGAAACGCGATTTCCCTGGCGGGTCGAGTACCTCGCCTTTGATATCGACTCCGGGGGTGCCGGAGAATTTCGTGGCGGAGTCGGATACACAAAACAAATGATCTGTCTCAATGACGAAGTAATTTGTTCCCAAATGACCGATCGACATGTGTTCGCCCCGTGGGGTCTTCATGGTGGAAGAACGGGCGGACTAGGCGCAACCCTGGTCCTGAAGGCCGGCACAAAAGAATGGCAGAACATGCGTGAGGCGTATGGAAAGAAGTCGACGAGTCGCTACTCGAATGTCCGCATCAGGAAAGGGGACCGGCTACGGCTTGTAAGTCCTGGTGGCGGCGGCTATGGCGATCCGGGCAACCGCCAACGCGAGTTAATCGCCAACGACATTAAACAAGGATATGTGTCATTGAAGGGTGCCGAGAAGGAGTACGGCTACAGGGAGGCGTAAAAAATGAGATTCTCTGAGAACGGTCTTTACGTCGAACGCTATACTAAGTGCGCTACGTGCGGTGCCCTGATTTACCACCAGGAAAAGCAACAACTCCTAACTTGCGACGGCGTCATTTACTGTTCGCAGTGGTGCATCGACTGGAAAAAGGCCAGGGAGGCGCGCCGATCCAAACCACAAAACACGACCATGAGTTTGTCGAGTCAAGAGTGATGGCGCGGCTTCATGGCAGAAAACCCCGAGGATAGACCATCAAAACTGAATCCATTCGCCCTATGCGCGTATCCAACGCTCATAAGCTGGAGGCGGTATGCCTCCCAGCTATGTGCGCTAGCGTACCGTCTCCTAAATCCCTTGAGTTTCGTTCCGTTCAAAATGGGCCGCCGGCAAGGCGCGAGGAGGGCGCATATCTGAATGGATACGAGACGGTACACTAGCCGCCCGCGAGGGCGCCCATGATCAGGAATGGCTCCCGGCCGGCGACGACGGTTTCGGGTAACGCAGTATCTGGCGGATCGTGGGACAAATCTTCTTTGCAGGCGAAGAATCTAACAAATGGCCTGCGTTGCAACGTGATCTGATCGCGAATCGTCCCGCGCAACACCGGATGCCGGGTCTCGAGGGCGTCAAGGAGGCCGCTCAGGGTTGCTGGACTCTTCACTTCAAGCAACACCTCTCCGTCCACGCTCGCCAGCGTCCGCAAATGATAAGGAAGCACCACTCGTATCATGGAAACGTCTGTACTTCGACCGACAGCACGGCAGGAAGATCCCGGGCGATCGGATTCCAGGTGTCGCCGCTGTCGGCGGATGCGTAAACCTGCCCGCCGGTGGTGCCAAAGTACACGCCACATGGGTCGAGCGAATCAACAGCCATGGCGTCACGCAGCACATTGACATAGCAGTCGCGCTGCGGCAGCCCGTTTGTGAGCGCTTGCCATTCGTTTCCACCGGTCCGGCTGCGGTACACGCGAAGTTTCCCATCGGGCGGGAAATGCTCAGAGTCGCTCTTGATGGGGACAACATAAATGGTTTCCGGTTCGTTTGCGTGAACATCGATCGGGAATCCGAAATCGGACGGCAGATTACCGCTGATCTCGTGCCAGGTTTCTCCGGCATCGTCGCTGCGCATGACATCCCAGTGCTTCTGCATAAACAACACTTCAGGTCGGGAGGGATGGATAGCGATGCGATGAACGCAGTGCCCGACTTGCGCATCCGGGTCGGGGAGTTCGTAGGGGGACCTCAACCCGCGATTTATCGGTCGCCATGTCAAACCGGCATCATCCGTTCGGAAAACACCCGCTGCGGAAATGGCGATGAAGACTCGTTCGGGCCGCCTCGGATCGAGGACGATCGTGTGCAGGCACATGCCCCCCGCGCCCGGTTGCCACAGATGACCCTTGGCGCTGCGGACGCCGGGTAGTTCCTGCCAGGTGCGGCCGCCGTTTGTGGTCTTGAAAAGGGCGGCGTCCTCTGCTCCGGCATAAACGGTGTCCGGGTCAGTCGGCGAGGGTTCGAGGTGCCAGACGCGTTTGAATTCCCAAGGGTGTTGCGTGCCGTCATACCATTGGTGAGTACCGGGAACCCCGTCGTAATTGAACTGATTGCCAACCGGCTCCCACGTTTTACCGCCATCCTCGGAACGCTGGATCATCTGACCGAACCAGCCGCTCGTCTGTGACGCAAACAACCGATCCGGTTCGGCGGGCGATCCTTTGAGGTGATAAATTTCCCACCCCGCAAAGTGTGGATCGCTGATGCTCCAGTGCTCACGCTTACCGTCCGACGTCAGGATGAACGCTCCTTTGCGCGTTCCCACCAATACTCTTATCCGGCTCATCTTTTTTCCGTTTTTCGGTTCTATTTCACTGCGCCCGCACGACCGCGGTGTCAATCATTGTAGCTTCTTTTGATCGGCCTGTTAACTCGAGAATAAATGACACACCAGTACTTCAGGGTGGAAAGGAACGGGCACATTGCCATGCATAATCCGGTCCCGTCCTTTCTCTTGAACTCATGATTTTTGGTTCTGCACTCCGGTGTCTTCTGATTGGACGTCAGCACCAACAATGATCATCCATGACACGGAAGCGATCAGCGACCATGCCGAAACGCGGAGAAAAGAAGGTCTTGGTCAAAGGCATTTGCACCTGTCCCCCTTCGCCAAGCAGACTGAATAAACGGTCGGCTTCGGCCTCGTTGGGTACTGTGACCGAGAGCGAAAAACCCTGGAAGCTCAGCTTTTCTTCGCATCGACCGTCCGAAGCCATCACTGTCGTATCTCCGATGCGGAGGCTCGCGTGCATCACCTTGTTTTCGGCTCCGGCGGGATGCATCTGGGGATCCGGGCTGTCTTTGAAGCGCATGAGCATCGTCACCTCGGCCCCGAGCGCGCTGCGGTAGAATTCGATTGCTTCCTCGCAGCGGCCATCGAAGAAGAGATAAGGTTGCACCGCCTGAACGGGACTATTTTTTTTGGTGGTCATGGTTTCCTGGGTTCGGAAGATAGTTTTGCTTCACCTTTACGACGAATCAGGTCGGGAGTTCAGGACATCTATCTTCGGCATTTCGGCCGGCTGCGCCTCGAATCGCCATTTGTCGACTGAAAATGATCTACAATCAAAACGGTGGTAGCGAGTTTTGCGACAGGGATCCTTACGTTCCGGTTGCGGTGGTGTCGTCGGGCTTGGGAAAGGGCAGCCGAGCGCACGGAATCGTGCGGTTGGAACGGGTGGCGATGAAGAGAAAGGCGCTGAGCACGCCCAGGTAAGGCATCGTTTTGGCCGGCTTTAAACCGTTAGACAAATTTGGAAAGGCGGGTCTGCGTTCACTTTAACTTCACCATCCAGTATACCGTGCCATGTAACTCTCCCAGCGAGCCACCGATCCACGTGGCGGCAATTCTACTGATATGTAACCGCTATCCGTTACAAACCGGTTTGTGACTGCGTCATAAATCATGATACATGTCGCGTTTAGTACACTATCTTCCGACTGGCTGAAATAGCTTGCCGTCGTCTCGGAGCTGATCAATTTCGGATATAAATTTTGAACGACGTCGCCTTGCAAAACACTCGTAGCGGGCACGGCAAGATATCTGGTCGGATTTTTGAATTTCTGCGAGTTTTTTTGCCAATAGTGCTGAGCTCGTCGTTGAGCTAACTGAATCTCGTTAGGAGTCGGCGAGTAAATATCCACAGCGAAGTTTCGATTGTCGACCCTATCGGATAAAGTGCACCCGAATAGTACCACCAATAAGCTTAAAAAAATGATGCTTAGCGGCGGTTTTGTGTGTCGTGAGATCGAAAGGTTAGTGCATCGTCTCATAAGTTGGAGGCATACCGTTGGCTTCGAGTGAGTATATCCGCTGCGATACGTACGAACGAGCAACGACGCAGGCAAACCCTTTTTAGCCGACCCGGAGGGCCGATGGCGCTTTGGCCGATTTTCTGCCTGCTCGCTGCTCACGCACCGCAGGTCAGATTTTCCGGCTATAGCACCGCATCCGGCACGCCTTGGGCTATAGCACCGCATCCGTACGCTGCTTCGCGGTCGTCACCGCGAGTCCTTCTGGCGCCAGCGCAAGGCAGCGCGGTTGTACACCGACGCGCAAGCACCCGTCGGCAAGATGAGCCGCTGAAAGACTTTCCAACATTCGCACTCAGAAAACCGATCTGCGTCGATGTAAATTATGGCCCCGAAAATCTGGAACGACACCGTTGTGGCTAAAGAGAATTTCTAATTGCAGAGCAGGCACAGAGCATACGTCGAAGAGCATCTATTGAGATTCTACGCGGAAAAGAAAGCTTATCTGGTCGGAGAAATGAGAAAAGCCCTTTTCACGGAGCCAGCAAACTCGTAAGCTCCTAGTACGAAAGGAAAGTTCAAATGTATTCTCGGCTATTAAGTATTTTCGCTTTTGCTCTGGTTGTCCCAACGATGGCGGCGACCACGAACGGTGTAACCTTCAATGTTCGCCAGGAGAATGGGGCCAATCAGAATTATCGATTGGAAGTTCCTCCCAACCTGCCACCGGCAAAGCCGGATACTGGTAAGATCTCGCAGAATCAAGCGGCTATCGTCGCAGTCGGATGGGCAGGAGGTTTGGAGACTGCTAGTGGTCTGACGAATCTGGGAGCCAGTAAACCAGGTGGCTTTTATAATGCAACCTACATAAAGGTGGATTCGGTCCAAT
>JAFAQT010000034.1 GCA_019246215.1 Verrucomicrobiota bacterium | reverse complement strand
ACCTAGACCGGAAGCTTCATAATGCCACCAAGTCTCTCCGACTTCCAACGCCTTGCTGCTGAACTCGAAGGGCCGCTTCATTTCGATGCAATGATGCGAACGCTTTATGCGACCGACGCGTCTGTTTATCGCGAGATGCCGCAAGCTGTCGCGCTGCCAAAGACCGAGTATGACATCGGCAAGCTCGTTCGCTTTGCACCTCGATGTGGCACCTCGCTCATACCCAGGACAGCTGGCACCTCGCTGGCCGGGCAAGTCGTCGGAGCGGGCATTATAGTGGATGTGTCGCGTCACTTCACTCGCATCCTAGAGATCGACGCGCCGGGTCGCCGCGTACGGGTCCAACCCGGTGTGGTGCGCAATGAGCTCAATCTCGCGCTTGCGCCGCACGGGATGTTCTTTGCCCCCGAAACCTCCACCCAGAACCGCTGTATGATCGGCGGCATGGTTGGCAACAATGCCTGTGGCGCCAACTCGGTCGTCTATGGCAGTACGCGCGATCACCTCATATCAGCGCGGGCAGTATTGAGTGACGGTTCAATCGCCGAATTCGGCCCGCTATTGCCCGATGAATTCGAAAAGAAGTGTTTGGGCGATACACTGGAGGCTTCAATCTATCGCGAGACAAAGAAACTGCTCGGGGACGCCGAGAACCGCGGCGAAATAACACGCCAGTTTCCAATTAGATCTATCCATCGTCGGAACATGGGATATGCCCTGGACCTGTTAGCAGAATGTGCGCCGTTCACGCCCGGGGGCCCACCATTCAATTTTTGCCGTCTGTTAGCCGGCTCCGAAGGGACATTGGCGTTTTTAACCGAAATCACATTGGCATGTGAACTGCTCCCCCCAAAGGTAAGTGCGCTCGTTTGCGTCCACTGTGCGACAGTGGATGAAGCCCTGCGGGCTAATCTTGTTGCATTACGCCATGCACCGCGCGCCTGCGAGTTGATGGATCACAACATCCTTGAGTGTACCAAGGCAAATCTCGAGCAGCGGCAGAATCGTTTCTTTGTCCAAGGAGATCCCGGTGCCATCCTCGCAGTGGAACTAGCGGCACCCACACGTGAAGCAGTTGCCGAGATAGCGGACCGGTTGGAAACCGCATTGCGGTCTGCGGGCCTTGGATACCATTATCCGATCGTCTGGGGCGCAGACCAAAATCGAGTTTGGAACTTGCGAAAAGCTGCATTAGGTCTGCTTTCGAACATACCGGGAGATGCCAAACCTGTTGCCGTGATAGAGGATACCGCGATTGATCCGAAGGATCTCCCGGAGTTCGTGCAGGAATTCGATAAAATTCTGGGTGGTTACGGCCTTTCTGCTGTGCATTATGCTCACGCTGGTTCAGGCGAATTGCACTTGCGACCCATCCTGAACCTGAAGGATCAAAAACATCGCAGGCTCTTTCGTGTTGTTGCGACCGAGATCGCGCAGTTGGTAAAACGCTATGGCGGCTCACTCAGTGGCGAACACGGTGATGGCCGCCTCCGCGGCGAATTTTTGTCACTGATGGTCGGCGAGAAGAACTATGCGCTCTTCCGCGCGATCAAACGCGCATGGGATCCCTCCTGTATTTTCAATCCCGGCAAGATTACCGACACGCCGCCGATGGACGGGAACTTGCGCTACGAACCGAACCAGGCGGTACGCCAATTTAAAACTGTGCTGAGATTTTCGGAAGCTCGGGGCATCTTGCGTGCAGCAGAGCAGTGCAACGGGTCCGGCGATTGTCGCAAATCCCACCTGATGGGCGGCACGATGTGTCCCAGCTATATGGCCACCCGAAACGAGCGCGATACAACGCGCGCCCGCGCGAATATTTTGCGCGAAGTCCTGACCCATTCAGCCAAGGCCAATCCTTTCGAAAGCGATGAGATCGGCCCGGTGATGGATCTTTGTCTCTCGTGCAAGGGTTGCAAGTCAGAGTGCCCGTCCAATGTCGACGTAGCTCGGCTTAAAGCTGAATGGCTCCAGCAACTCTATGATGCGCGCGGTGTTCCGGTGCGCGCTCGGCTTATTGGGGGCTTCTCGCGCGCCATGGCTTTGGCTTCGATCGCGCCTGGAGCGTTTAACTTTTTGGTCACCAATGCGGCTACCGCCGGTCTGTTTAAGAGGCTTGCTGGTTTTGCTCAGGGCCGCTCAATGCCTACGCTTAACAGGATCCCGTTGCGCCGGTGGCACCGGATCCACGCAAACAAAAACAGCCCTTTTCCGAACGGACGCGTCTTTATGTTTTGCGACGAGTTTACCAACTTCAATGACGAGGATGTCGGCATCAAGTCCGTGCAGTTGCTTAACCGGCTCGGTTACGAGGTGGTCATTCCGGCACACGCGGAGAGTGGCCGCGCCCAAATTTCCAAAGGCCTGCTGCGCGACGCCCAAAAGTTAGCGATCCGCAATGTGGAACTGTTAAAGGATGTTGTTACCTCTGAGACTCCTATGGTTGGAATCGAACCCTCGGCCATCCTAGGTTTCCGGGATGAAGTGCCGGATCTCGTCCCTGAGCGTCTGGTTCAGGCAGCAAATGCGCTGGCGAAGCATGCGCTCTTGATTGAGGAGTTCATTGCCCGCGAGGCTGAAAGGGGTCGTATTCGGCGTAACGCGTTTACACAAGAGACTCGCACTATCAAACTCCACGGTCACTGCCACCAGAAGTCGTTGGGGTCACTGACTCCTACGGTCAAGGCGCTTGAATTGCCGATTAACTATAAGGTTCAAGTGATTCCATCGGGATGCTGCGGGATGGCAGGTTCCTTTGGCTATGAAAAGGAGCATTTCGACATCTCTATGAAAATTGGCGG
Organism: Verrucomicrobiota bacterium; assembly: GCA_019246215.1. Classification (GTDB taxonomy): domain Bacteria; phylum Verrucomicrobiota; class Verrucomicrobiia; order Chthoniobacterales; family JAFAMB01; genus JAFAMB01. The sequence continues at coordinate 7,155 of JAFAQT010000034.1, read as the reverse complement.
CCTCGTCCTCCTGCCGGCGGTGCGCTCGGCTGCGGCCGACACAATCATTGCTGCATCGGGCACGAGTTGCAGGCATCAGATCAAAGATGGCACAGGCCGCACCGCACTCCATCCCGTAGAAATTCTGCAAGCCGCGTTGGTGTAATTCCTGGGGGTTGTGTGCAATGCAAAATAAAAACAGAGATCGCAAAGAGAGGAGTCAGTCCAACCGAGTAGCTTACAGGATGGGATGAAATCAGTTCGAATGCCGGCCAAGACTCCCCATTCTGGAGGTGTACCTGACATGAATGAAATGATAAGACTTCTAGAGAACCCAAGGTGGACAAGCGCGTGACCGCACGGCTGACGACCGCACAGGCCCTTGTGCGCTAACTGGCTGGTTTGCGGATTTCAGTGACGGCACGGTTTCGGCCAACGATAGTTCAGAAGCGCTAATTAAGGAGAAATCCATGAATCTGCTCATTAAACCAAAAAAGAACTCCCAGGAAATCGTTTCGGTGACTCCTGAGTCGGCGGGATGGCGCTATGTCAGCTTTTCCGCACATCAATTGGCCTCCGGGAAGTCGCTCACTTTCTCTGAGGATGCCAATGAGCTTTGTGCGGTCATTTTGAGCGGGATAGTTTCCGCTAAGGCTGGAGGCCTCGAGTGGACGGAGATCGGGGGGCGTAAAAGCGTTTTTGAAGACGTCGCTCCTTATGCGATTTACGTGCCTCCGCGGACAGAGTTAACCGTTGCCGCCAAGACCGATGTCGAACTCGCGGTGGCAGGCTCTCCTGCAAAGGGTGAACTTCCCGCGCGGCTCATTGAGCCGGAGGCTATTCGACGCAGCGCGCGTGGAAAAGGCGCCAATACGCGCTACGTCTGCGATATCCTGCCGCAGGACCAACCCGCTGAGTCTCTCCTGGTGGTCGAAGTCAGGACGCCGAGTGGACACTCTTCAAGCTATCCCCCGCACAAACACGACGTGGACAATATTCCGCAGGAGAGTCTGCTCGAGGAAACCTACTATCACCGCATCGACCCGTCGCAGGGTTTTGTTTTTCAACGCGTTTATAGCGACTCGCGCGACATTGACGAATCAATGGCGGTCGAGGATCGCAATGTTGTCCTTGTGCCGCGCGGGTACCACCCGGTCGTCGTTCCTCACGGCTACAGATCCTATTATTTCAACGTAATGGCAGGTCCCAAACGCGTCTGGCACTTTCATAATGATCCGAATCACGAATGGATTTTATCAGACACTTAAGCAAAAGCCGGTGACTAACATAAATCAGCAAACAGTTAACCTGAACAGCAGCAGCTCAATAAAATGACAAAATTTTCTTTGCAAGATCAGGACCTTTTTCGGCACCAAGCCTACATCGGAGGACACTGGTGTGACGCCGATACAGGTGCAACGTTAGAGGTCAATAACCCCGCAACTGGTGAAATTTTGGGGACAGTGCCCCTGATGGGAGTGAACGAAACGCGGCGTGCAATCCAGGAGGCGCAGGACGCCTTTGTGGACTGGGCGCGCAAACCCGCTAAGGAACGAAGCATTCTTCTGCGTCGGTGGCATGATTTGATCATGGCTAACGTCGAGGATTTAGGGAAGCTAATGACAGCAGAGCAAGGTAAACCTTTGGCCGAAGCAAAAGGCGAAGTTGCCTATGCTGCCTCCTTTATCGAATGGTTTGCCGAGGAGGCCAAGCGCGTTTATGGAGACACCATTCCATCGCCCTGGAATGATCGTCGCCTGGTGGTCATTAAACAACCGATCGGAGTCTGTGCCGCTATGACTCCTTGGAATTTTCCAGCCGCCATGATCACGCGAAAAGTGGGACCGGCGTTGGCTTCGGGCTGCACCATGGTTGCAAAACCAGCAAGTGCTACCCCGTTTTCAGCTTTGGCGTTAGCGGCCTTGGCGGAACGCGCTGGTATTCCAGCGGGAGTGTTCAACGTATTAACAGGCAGCTCGAAGGCGATTGGGGGCGAAATGACTTCTAACTTGCAGGTCCGCAAAGTGACTTTTACAGGTTCGACTGAGGTGGGTAGCTTGCTCATGAAGCAGAGTGCTGCCTCTATCAAAAAGCTCTCGCTGGAACTCGGGGGAAATGCGCCCTTTATCGTTTTTGATGATGCCGATCTGGACGCTGCAGCCGAGGGCGCCATTATTTCCAAATACCGCAATGCCGGGCAAACCTGCGTTTGCGCGAACAGGCTTTACGTTCAGGCGGGCGTTTATGACGCATTTGGTCAGAAACTCGTCGCCGCGGTAAAAAAACTCAAAGTAGGTAATGGTTTCGAACCGGGAGTACTTCAAGGTCCTTTGATTGACCAAGCGGCGGTGGAGAAAGTGGAAGAACACATTCAAGACGCCGTTTCACAGGGGGCGTGCGTCCTTCTTGGCGGGAAGCGGCATTCTCTTGGGCAAACCTTCTTCGAACCGACTGTGTTAGGGGATGTTACTCCCAAAATGAAGATCGCCAGAGAAGAAACGTTCGGTCCCGTAGCGCCCCTTTTCCGTTTCGAGACCGATGAGCAAGCAATCCAGATGGCGAACGACACCGAAGTTGGTCTGGCCAGCTATTTCTATAGTCGCGATATTGGGCGGATCTGGCGGGCGGCGGAGGCGCTCGAATGCGGCATGGTGGGCATCAATACCGGCTTGATCTCGAACGAAGTTGCGCCGTTCGGGGGTGTCAAGCAGTCGGGGCTGGGTCGTGAAGGGTCCCACTACGGCATCGAAGAATTCGTGGAAATAAAATACCTCTGCTTTGGCGGCCTCGACAAATGAACGTTGAGGCGCTGAACTATCGCCCGGCTGCCACATAGGATTCCGTGCCTTCTAGTGCATTGTCTCGCATATGATGATGATGTCGCCGCAGGTCAGTTAGCTGTTTTTCAAGGCGCGAGCGAAGGGGCCGTATCTGGATTGATACGGGCCGAGCGCGCAACGCGGAAAAGCAAGCGGCCCGAAGGGCTATGTTGAAAACGGGCCGGCGGCTGCGTTGCTCGTCGGTTACATATCAATTTAGATATGCGCCCTCCTATCGCCAGTCCGCCTCGGACGGCCTTGCCGGGCGGCCCATTTTGAACACAACGACATCACAATTACAGGCGAGACGGTGCACTAGCTTTCGCACTTTCAACGCCATGCGCTAAGTCGATCCACCCTGGAAGGTGGGCCAGCAACTATCAGGATCCGCGTGCGTTCTTACGTTCAAAATGAGGTGAGAAATGATTAAGATCGCTAACGCTCCCTGCTCCTGGGGCGCGCTCGAATTCGACCTGGGGGGTAAAGCTCCTGACTACGTTCAAGTGCTGAACGAAATCGCTGAGACCGGCTATGCGGGAACCGAATTGGGAGACTGGGGATTCATGCCGACTGACCCGGAAAAACTCTCTCGGGAAATCCACAGACGCAATCTTGTGCTGCTTGGTGCATTTGTACCCGTGTTTCTCAAAGATCCGGCTTCCCACCAGGGTGGCATTGAGGTCGCCGTGCGCACCGCGCGTTTGATGGCTGCGGTGGAGGATAGGGTGCCCTTTATTGTGCTTGCCGACGAGAATGGCAGGGTTCCGCAGCGCACGAAGAATGCGGGACGAGTTACTCCTGAAATGGGCCTGAGCGATGCGGAATGGCAGATTTATGCGGAGGGGGCGACGAAGGTCGCCGAGGCGGTTAAAAAAGAAGCCGGTCTTCGTACCGCTTTCCATCATCACTGTGCGGGTTATGTGGAGACTCCGGCTGAGATTGCCAAACTGATGTCGCTGACCGATCCGGGTATTCTCGGTCTTGTATTCGATTGTGGCCACTATCGGTTTGGCGGCGGAGACGCTGTAGAGGGGCTGCGCAAATACAGCAAGCGAGTCTGGCACTTTCACTTTAAGGATTACGATCCCGGAGTGGGCGAGCAGGTCGCCAAAAATGAGTGGGACTACTTCCAAGCTGTGAGACAGGGTGTTTTCTGTGAGCTGGGCAAGGGCGAGGTGGACTTTCCGTCCCTCATGAAGGAGCTCGAGAAAGTCGAGTACGACGGTTGGGGTGTGGTAGAGCAAGATGTTCTTCCAGGAATGGGAAAGCCGAAAGAATCAGCCAAACGCAATCGGGACTATATCTGCTCGCTCGGCTATTGATTTTTGGGTTTATCTGCGTTTTCTCCCTCTTCGCTTCGCACATCCAGCCCAGCCGCTGCAGCGCTCCTATATCAGTCACGGACTTGGCGTACGGGGGCTTATTGAATTGTATAGCCCCCATCGATAACAAGATTGGAGCCGGTTATCATGTCGGTTGCGTTGCTCGCCAGAAAGAGGGCGCATGCTGCGATCTCGTCCGGGTCGGCAAATCGGCCTGCAGGCAACTTCCGTTTGAATTCTTCTCCGACGTCTCCGGCCCATGCCTTCTTTCCGAGCTCAGTCAAGGTAACCGTCGGCGAGATGGCATTGACTTGCACATTGTGTTTCGCCCATTCCACGGCCAGCACTTTTGTGATTCCAATGATCGCTGCTTTGCTCGCCATGTACGCGACGTGGCGCTCCAGGGCAATCATGCCTGCCTGAGAACCAATGTTGACGATTTTGCCGCCGCCGGTGCGAATCATTTCCTTGGCAACCAGTTGCGACAAAAAGAAGGCGGCTTTCAAGTTTAGGTCGAGCGTCTTGTCCCAATTCGATTCTGATATCTCGAGCGCCGGTTCAAGCAGCGCTACCCCGGCATTGTTGACCAGAATGTCGATTCTGCCGAATCTTTTGACCGCCGTCTGCACGATTCTTTCGCGATCGCCTCCTTTTGTAATATCTCCGATCACCGCTTCAATTCTGGCGGGATCGGGAAATATTTCCTTTGCGGCGTCATGAAGTCCCGGACTGAGATCAGCCAGGGTCAGATGCGCGCCTTTGAGAGCGTACAGCGTCGCGATCGCCTTGCCAATTCCGGCTGCGCCGCCAGTAATCAGGGCGACCTTGCCGGTCAAATTGAAGTCTCGATCGTATCCCCGATATTCCATAACTCTTTAAGAAGGAGAACGAGAAAGCGAGCATTCATCTCTGCAAAATGGGCTCGCAGGCCTTCAGACTGGAGAACCTGATTTCGCGGTGCAAGATGAAAGTCGATGGAGCTGGTGGAAAGGCAGCGGAGTTTGCGTTTTTATCCGGGACGTGGAAGGCCAAACAACTCCTCAGAGCTGATGCACCAAGGGCGTAAAAGAGGACCAACCAAGTGAGTCAACCAATGCTTTCTCTCCCGCTTCGCCAGCTTCATATCGACTTTCATTCTTCGGAGCATATCCCCGGTATCGGGTCGAAGTTCGATCCTGATCGGTTTGTGAACGCGCTGAAGAAGGCTTCTGTGAACTCGGTCAACCTCTTCGCTAAGTGCCATCATGGCTGGTCCTATTACGATACCAAAGTTGGCAAACGGCATCCGAATCTGTCGTTCGATCTCCTCCGCACCCAGATTGAAGCATGCAAACAGGCCGGCATCTCTACCGTGATTTATTACTCGGTCGGCTGGGACGAGCGTGCGGCGTTTCTTCATCCGGATTGGCGGGAGATCGCTCCGGATGGTGCGTTTCGCTGCTGGGGCGGCAAAAATCTTGAGCCCGCCTGGAAAAGCATGTGCCTGAATTCCCAGTACCTGGACCACGCCTGCGATCAAATCCGCGAGCTCGCCGTCGCTTTTCCCAATGCTGACGGTTTTTGGCTTGACATTATCCACATGAACGAATGCTGCTGTTCGAACTGCATTCGATCGATGAATGCAAGCGGGCTCGACTGGCAGAACCCGGAGCACCGACAGAAGGCGGCGTATGCGCGACGGGAAAGATACTTCGAAGCGGCGAACGCCGCAACGCGGAGCCAGCGGCGAGATATGCCGGTGTTCCATAATTCTGGACATCTCCCGCAGGGTGACCGGTCACTGTTTCGCCATTTCAGCCATTTTGAGATCGAATCGTTGCCGACTGGCGGCTGGGGCTACGACCACTTTCCGCTTTCTGCTGCTTATGCGCGGACGATCGGGAAGCCCTACCTCGGAATGACGGGGAAGTTCCACACGACGTGGGGCGAGTTCGGCGGTTACAAGCATCCAAATGCGCTCAGCCACGAGTGCTCGCTCATGCTGGCCTATGGCGCGGGCTGTAGTATCGGAGATCAGCTGCATCCAACGGGCGAGATCGACGAATCGACTTACGCAATGATAGGTCATGCCTATGCCGAGGTTGCGAATAAGGAGGAATGGTGTACCGGGACCGAACCGGTGGCCGACCTTGCGCTGCTTTCCGCGAGCAGCTATTTGTCGCCGGGTCGGACCGACGAAGCCGCGCGCGATTGTCCCGCGAACCAAGGAGCCGTGCGGGTGCTTCTTGAGAGCCATTTTCTTTTCGATGTGGTTGACCGGTACGCAGATTTCAAGAAATACAAGCTCCTCATCCTGCCTGACCTGATCCGTTTGGATAACGAGCTAGCGCAGGTCATCGAGAGCTACTGGAAAGCAGGTGGCCGGCTTCTGCTCACCGGCGCGAGTGGACTCACTCGCGATGCGGAGCGATTCGCCATCGAAACGGGAGCGGAGTACGAAGGTATAAGCCCTTACAATCCTGATTACGTTTTGCCAGTCCCAGAATTGCGACCCGAATTCGTCAATGATCCCTTTGTCATGTACGCTCCATCGCATCGCGTGCGTGCCACGTCTGGGCGGTCGCTGGGACGGGTCTTTGAGTCCTATTTCAATCGAACGGCGAAGCACTTCTGCAGCCACCAGCATACCCCGGCAAAGCCTGAATCTTCCGGGTTTGATGCGGGCGTAGCGAGCGGCCGGCTCATCTATCTCGCGCATCCCGTATTCTCGATCTATCAAAGTAAAGGCGCGATCACGACTAAGCGATATGCAGCTCGGGCAATCGACATGTTGCTTGGCGAGCAACGAACGATTAAGACCAATTTGCCCTCCTTCGGGCGAATTACGGTTACTCGCCAGGTTGCGCAGGCGCGGGATATCATCCATCTGCTTTGCGCGGCCCCAATTAATCGGGGAGTCTTCCACCGCCGGCCTATTGAGGTCGTGGAAGATCTAATGATTGTTCCCGACGTAGAGGTAAAATTTCGATCGAGCCGCGCTATTGTTCGAGCAACGCTGGAACCGCAGGGCTCAGAACTTACTATCACCTCAAGTG
>JAFAQT010000021.1 GCA_019246215.1 Verrucomicrobiota bacterium | reverse complement strand
ACTACATAGCCTTCTCGAGATGACCGATCTGGCAGACAAGACCTCGATCGTCGATCACCAGATAACCTCGCTGAATCTCTCGAGTGGACAGCGCAAGCGCCTGGCCTTGGTGCTATCTATCTTAGAAGACAAACCCATTCTCCTCCTCGACGAATGGGCCGCTGAACAAGATCCACCTTTTCGGCGCAAGTTTTACCGGGAAATTCTTCCCTGGCTCAAGCAGCAGCAGAAAACCGTGGTCGCGGTAACTCACGACGATGACCATTACGACGTTGCTGATCGCGTCCTGAAGATGCGCTTCGGGAAATTTGTTTGATCTCATGGAGATGGCTGGAGGGGACGGCGTGGAAGAAAGCGGCATTGGATCTGGTTTGACTGTCCTTTAGAACAAGCGATCAGCCAAAATTAATCCCTGCGAGAAACAGCGCGCGGCACAGATGCATTTTCGGCAGGCTTTTCTCCTCCAAAGAAAGTCAATGAGGCATAAAGCAAGAGCCCGGGTAATCCGGTCGATGCCCGACGCCAGGAGTTTTCAGCGGGCTTACCACTGAAATCATTCAGGTTCAGACTCAAGCAATACTGAGGGCCGGTTGTCTCAGAGGAGAGCCGTTATTCTCCGGCAGGCTTGTACCTTCGCCTGACCGTCTCCATTGGAGTGATCCACTTGGTGGGTGAAATATGAAGATCGGCAAGCCAAGGCCTCGACTTAGTTAAATCAAACCTAATTAAGGAGGAAGGTACGTCCCGATGCCTTGCGCTTTTGCAATTTCAAAGACTCGAGCTGCAAACGCCACATCTTCGATGCCAAGACCGAACGGGTTCACGACGATGATGTCTTCTATCGAGTTCCGACCCGGATGACGAGCGAGAACAAGATCGCTCAATTCTCCATCAATCCTGCGAACCCCGCCAGCCTGCGGGTGCTCTTTCGGACCGACCACAAGCCCCTCCCGATACATTCTACCGAGTAGCCGCCGGGAATCGGCTCGGACAAGGTTCCAATCATCCACGAAAAGCAGATCGGCCTTGAGGATGGCATCAGGGAGCAAATCATCAAGTGAGACATTGACTACGATCGCCCCTGGCTTTAGCCAGTCGTACGGAATGTAGCCATCTGTGACGGTGGTTGCTGGGACGATTACATCTGCGCCTCTTATTGCCTTCAACGCACTGTCGACCACCTCAATCCGAATTGTTCTCTCAACCGATACTTGCAATTCGCGTGCTAACTCGTCTGCTCGACTTTGATTGATGTCGAACAGAATCACTCTTTCAAGAGATGCCAGCCTTTTCACTCCAAGCTCGATGTGGGTTGCACCAATTACTCCTGCACCGACAACGGCCATGTCCCGAATAGGCGGTCCAGTTAGAAGGCCCACGGAGAGGAAGGTGATAGATGCCGTTCGCATGGCCGAGATATGTGCTCCCTCCATGATGGAGATCACCTCGCCAGTTGAGGGATCAAAGAGAACTGTCAGGCCGCTGGCTCGAGGCAGTCCTCGCGCAAAGTTCCGCGGATTGCTGTTAATGATCTTCGTTCCGGCGGCATTGAATGTCCCTCCAACGTAAGCCGGCATGCTCAGACTACGCACAGTCTCCCTCTGCGCCGTTCTCCAGAGCAAATAACCCTCGTCCGGGAGGATGGTATTGCCTGATCCGTGTTGATATAGGACATCTCGAATGAGTGCGACCGAATCAATGCCCTTGCAAATCTCTCGAACATTATCTCCTGGCAGGTAGAGCAATTGCTGTCGCGAACGGGTAATGGTCACTCAACCTTTTCCTTTTCCACGACCGACTGTTCGACTAATCGGCGCTGCAAAAGAGCGCTCCTTCGCGCTGCGCGGCCTCAGCCGTAGTCGGGGCGATTTGTTCCACAATTTGGACTTTTTCTTCCGGCTGGAAGCCGTTCTCGCGCATCCACCCGTCATCAAAAATCGTGGATGAATAGTTTTCCCCGCCATCAGGGCAGAGGCAAACCACGTTCGTCATCCCCGGATGCTTCGATAGATATCGTGCGCAGGCATAAAGAACCGCGCCGCTGGATCCTCCAACTTTTATG
>JAFAQT010000420.1 GCA_019246215.1 Verrucomicrobiota bacterium | reverse complement strand
AAATTTCTCGGGGGGAATCCAGGGCGGGATCAGCAATGGTGAAAATATCTTTTTTCGAGTGGCTTTCAAGCCGACCGCGACGATTCTTCGATCTCAGCAGACCGTGACGGTCTCGGGCGAATCTACTGAGATTGCGGCGCGTGGGCGACACGATCCATGTGTGTTGCCCAGGGCTGTTCCGATGGTGGAAGCAATGGCGGCCTTGGTGTTGTGTGATCATTTTTTAAGGCAGCGTGCGCAGTCGATGTTCTGACGACGACTGATCAGATAGCACGCAGCGTCCGGGTCCACTCAGGAGCAGCGCCTGCGGGGCCAAGACGCCGCCAGCAGCAAAAACCCAGACCAAGTTGAAAGGGAGTTGAAAACCCTGGCTTGGCTTGCGGAAACCTGGAATACCTGTATGGTTTCTAGAGAGTATGGAACCCCAGCCAATCCCCACCACCCCTCTCAGTCCTCCCGATCCAGTCGCTCACCGCATCCTCTCCGCCGCTCGCCACCATTTCATGGCTCACGGTTTCAAAAATGTTACTATGGACGATCTCGCTTCCGAAATCGGGATGAGCAAGAAAACGCTCTATGCCCACTTTCCCAGCAAGTCGGCCTTGATCAAATGCGTACTGACCCGGAAACTCGACGAAGCCGAGAGGGAACTGGGAACCGTTCTGGCGGAAAAGTCCGGTGACTTTGTCGACGCTCTGCACCAACTCGCAGCCCATTTGCAAAAGCATTCCGGCGAAGCTCAGCCGGTATTCGTCCGCGACCTGAGCCGCGAAGAGCCAGCTCTTGCCGAATACCTCGTCGCGCGGCGAAGCAAAATTGTCGAGAAAACGTTCGTCAGACTTCTGGAGTGCGGCCGGGACGCCGGGCATGTCCGAGACGATATCCCGATCGAGTTCTTGATCGCAGTCCTGCTGGCTGTCTTGGAAACGATCGCGGTTCCGAAGCATCTCGTAACTCATAACCTCTCGTTGACGGAATGTCTGAACCAGATTCTCTCCACTTTTCTGCATGGCGTTCTTACCGAAAAAGGCCGCCGCACGCTATGAAAGCTTTGGGACTCATCCAGGACCGTCTCCAAGTTTCTTTGATTGCGATGGTGACTTGGTTGCTCCTGACTTCTTGTCAGCGGCAGAATGATCGAGTGGTGCAGGGGTACGTCGAAGGAGAATTTGTCTATGTCGCATCTCCAGCGGCGGGAGCGCTGCAAAGCTTGTCCGCGGATAAAGGTACACAGGTCCGGGAGGGTGCTCCTTTATTTAGTCTCGAGAATGGGTATGAAAAGGCCGCTCGTGAGGAAGCGGAGCGAAAAGTGGCGCAGGCTCAAGCGAACCTCGAAGACGCTAAAACGGGGCAACGCCCCACGGAACTGCGGACAATTCAAGCACAACTCGATCAAGCGCGCGCCGCTTTGATCTTGTCGCAGAGAGAGTTCGAACGGCAGGATGCGCTCTCCAAGTCGGGTGTCGCGTCGAAACAGGACTGGGATCGCGCCCGATCCGCTCGCGACCAGGATCAGCAGCGTATTGCCCAGCTCCAATCCAGTTTGCAAACGGCTCGCCTCGGCGCGCGCGAACAACAAGTCGTTGCTGCAGAAGCCGCGCTCAAGGCCCAGAAAGCTTCACTTGCAGCCGCAGAATGGACCCTCTCCCAAAAATATCAGAGCTCGCCGAAAGACGGCTTGGTCTTCGATACGCTTTACCGCGAAGGTGACTGGGTCCCCGCTGGAAAACCGGTGATCGTTCTTTTGCCATCCTCCAATATCAAGGTACGCGTCTTCGTCCCAGAAGAGAAACTCGGGCTGATTCATCAAGGCGATGCGGTCAGCGTTTCGGTGGACGGAGTTCCTGACCCGAGCGAGGGCCGGATTACTTACATTTCCCCAAAATCCGAATTTACTCCGCCCGTGATCTACAGCCAGGACATGCGCGAGAAACTGGTTTTTATGATCGAGATCTCATTCGACCCGAAGGTAGCGGCGAGGCTTCACCCGGGGCAACCGGTGGATGCGCGATTCAAATGGTGACAGAGAATAAACTGGTAGTTGACGTCCACCGAATGACGAAGCGGTTCGGAAATCGTACCGTCGTGAACAAGATTGATCTGCAGGTGGAGGAAGGCGAAATCTTCGGGTTTCTCGGTCCGAATGGTAGCGGCAAAACAACGTTCATAAGAATGCTGTGCGGTCTTCTGCGCGCAGATGAGGGAAACGGGACCTGTCTGGGGCACGATGTCATCAAAGAAAGCGAAATAATCAAGGAGCAGGTTGGCTACATGACCCAGAAGTTCAGCTTTTATGAAGATCTGAGCATCGCCGAGAACCTCGATTTCGTCGGACGGATCTACGGCGTGCGCAATCGGCGCGAGGCCGTGCAGCAAAGCCTGGAACGCCTCGGATTGAAGGAGCGGCAACAGCAATTGGCCGGATCGCTTTCTGGCGGCTGGAAACAGCGGCTGGCGCTCGCCGCTTGCTTAATCCATCAGCCAAAGCTTCTTCTGCTCGATGAGCCTACTGCCGGCGTCGACCCCAAGGCGAGACGCGATTTTTGGGAACAGATTCAGGAACTTGCGGGCCAGGGCCTCACCTTCCTGATCACCACTCACTACATGGATGAGGCAGAACGTTGCAATCGTCTCGCTTACATTGCTTATGGAAATCTTTTGATCCGAGGCGCGGTGGATGAGGTTATCGCTTACACGCATTTGAACAGCTGGGCGGTCTCGGGACCGGAACTGCAAAAACTTGCCCACGAACTTCGGGAACAGCCGGGCGTGGAGCAAGCGGTTGCCTTTGGTAATTCGTTGCATGTCAGCGGCTCAGATCCTCGCGCGTTGGAGGAAGCTATCGCGCCCTATCGCGAGGGTGGGTATAAGTGGAAACAGGTGCCATCGGGATTGGAGGACGCGTTCATCCACCTAATGGACGCATCAAAGGACAGTTTTCCGTCGTGAAAGGTCTGTTTTCTCTACGGCGGCTTTGGGGAATGATCGTAAAGGAACTCATTCAGATGCGGAGGGACCGAATGACCTTCGCGATCATGTTTGGGCTCCCCATCCTGCAGATGCTTTTGTTCGGATTTGTCATCAACTCAGATCCTCGCCACCTGCCGACTGCGGTTCTTTTGGCAGATAATGGACCGGAAGCACGAACCCTGTTGTCGGGTTTAAAGAACAGCACTTACTTCGACTTTGTCAGGCTGGTCGGAACCGAGCAGGAAGGCCGCAGCCTTCTGACGCGCGGAGAGGTTCAGTTCGTTGTCAATATCCCGCAGAGTTTCAGCCACGATTTGCTTCGAGGCGATAAACCTGCCATTTTGCTCGAGGCAGACGCCACGGACCCGATTGCGACTTCGGGCGGTGCAGGGGCTCTCGGGAATATCATTCATAGCGCCTTCCAAGCCGATTTTGTTGGGCCGTTGGGATTCCTGGCTCCGGCAGCGGAATCGATCGATATTCGGGTTCACTCCCTCTACAATCCAGAGGCAAATACAGCTTATAATATCGTGCCAGGCCTGATGGGCGTGGTGTTAACAATGACGATGGTTATGATTACGGCCCTCGCGATTACCAGGGAATATGAGCGTGGAACCATGGAAAATCTCTTATCCATGCCGCTTCGCGCGAGTGAAGTGCTCGTCGGAAAGATTACGCCTTACGTCATCGTAGGCTATGTTCAGGTTGGAATCATCCTCTGTGTCTCGCGATTCCTATTTAAAGTTCCGATCCACGGCAATCTTCTCCTCCTGCTCTTAGCCGCGCTCTTTTTTATAGCGGCTAACCTTGCGCTCGGAATTACGTTTTCGACCGTGGCGCGCAATCAGTTGCAAGCCATGCAGATGGCAATGTTTGTGATTCTACCTTCCATCCTGCTTTCAGGCTTCATGTTTCCGTTTCGCGGTATGCCATGGTGGGCGCAGATTCTGGGAGAAATCTTGCCGATCACGCATTTCCTCCGGATCGCGAGAGGAGTCATGTTGAAAGGAATCGGGTTTGCGGATATCGGACGCGAACTGTGGCCGATTATGTTATTTGCCGGCATTACGCTGATCGTAGCGGTGAAACGTTATCGGCAGACGCTGGACTAATGTACCAAGTTCGGGAGATCCTTCCCATCCGCCGAGGCCGCCAACACGTCTCCCTTGCGGCTCTTTGCCGCCGACTGTAGAAGTAGTGGCTCGGCTGCCTGACGCATGAAGAGTGACTATGTAGCAACGATCGGGCTGGAAGTGCATGTCCAGCTAAAGACCAGGACTAAAATGTTTTGCGGTTGCGCCGTCGAATACGGTTCAGAACCAAACATCCATGTCTGTCCCGTTTGCCTGGGACTCCCCGGCTCCTTGCCTGTGATGAATCTGCAGGCGCTGAAGCTCACAGCACTGACTGGCCTGATTCTGAAGTGTGACTTGGCGCCGATCTGCAAGTTTGACCGCAAGAATTACTTTTATCCTGACATGCCGAAGAACTACCAGATTTCGCAATATGATGCGCCCCTCTGCCACAAAGGCGAAGTCCCATTGCATGACATGGCGTATCCCAAGGACGCGCAGAAGAATATCCGGAACCCGAACAAACGGGTTCGTCTGGTGCGCATCCATCTAGAAGAAGACGTAGCAAAGAGTTTTCACTTCGGTACGGCGACCGGAATTGATTTCAACCGGGCCGGTACTCCGCTCATGGAAATCGTTTCGGAACCCGATATTGAGTCGCCCGAAGAAGCGTTCGCGTACCTTGCTTCGCTGAAACAGGCGTTGATCTACGCCGATGTTAGCGATGCCGACATGGAGAAAGGCCAGCTGCGTTGTGACTGCAATGTTTCTGTCCGCAAACAGGAGGAAGTCGTATTCGGTACCAAGATCGAACTGAAGAATCTCAACTCGATCAGCGGCGTCCGACGCGCCTTGGCGTACGAAATCGACCGGCAAATCGAGATTCTGGATCGGGGAGGGACCCTGCAACAGGAGACGCGCCGATGGGACGACGATCTGGGCAAAACATCGTTAATGCGTACAAAAGAATTTGCGCATGACTATCGTTATTTCCCTGACCCTGACCTTTTACCGGTGAAGTCAGAAGTTTTCATGAATGAAGTCCGAGCTCTCTTTCCGGAGTTACCTTGGGAGAAACGAGAACGTTTCGTCCGGCATTATGGATTGAGCGAATACGACGCCGGTGTATTGGCGGACGACCTTCAGTTAGCAGGCTATTTCGAGGCAGCTGCCGAAGGCGCATCGAAGCCCAAGGCGATTGCTAACTATATCCTGAACGATTTGCTGAGCGCGCTTGGCGCGGCGAATAAAACTATCGCCGCGTGCCCGATCCCGGCGAAACAGTTACGAGAGCTGGTTAGCCTGGTCGACCATGGGAAAATCAGCAGCAAACAGGCAAAGGATGTTTTCGCGGAGATGTTTGCCACTGGAAAACCGCCTGGGCTCGTCGTGGAAGAGAGGGGATTGAGGCAGGAGAGCGACACCGGAATGATTGAACCGCTCTGCGTCGAAGTCATTGCGGCAAATCCCAAGTCCGTTCAAGACTACAAGGCGGGGAAAACTGCGGCAATAAATTTCCTGAAAGGGCAGGTCATGAAGCTTTCTAAGGGGAAGGCCAATCCGAATTTAGTCGGCGAGATCCTGGTGAGATTATTGAGCTGAGCCGCTGGATACCTGAAGATATGCAGCGCGGTGCTCTAAGGATCCCGCGAAGCGCTTTTCCTGGTGCGTTCAAGGTTGGCTTTGATCCACGCGTCGATCGTCGGCAATGTTTTCACCTTAAGTTTTGCTCTGAACTGGAGTTGATCGACGGCGGTCTCTAGTTCGTGAAGCGCAGAGGGCGGAAGATTGGCCTTCCCAAAAGTTAATACCTCATCAGCTCGTTGGTCGTCCGAGAATCCGGCCGCGATTAATGAAAGCCAGCGGCTTTGGCGAACCGATCCAAACCGTTCCTGCATTTGTTTGAAATTGGCGACCGCGAACGACCATGCGATGTTCGGGTGTTCGCAATTTGCCGCAAAATACTCCAGCGCCATAGACGCGTCGCCCGGCTTCACTTTTTCAGATATCAAGTACTGTAAGGTTTCTTTCGCCAATGCCGGATCCAGCGCGGCGCCCAGCGCTCGGAGATACATTCTCTTTTCCTCTTCGCTCCAAGTATTGGCTGCCATCGACAGAAGTTCGTGCGCGATGCTTTCCGAACTGTAACGGCCAACGATCGCGATAACGGCAGCCCGAAGATTGGGCGCGAGCGAATCCGGGTTTTCACGATAGTCTTCGAATCGCTTGAAAGATTTGTCGATGACGTCTCGATCGCCGAAAAAACCGAGGGTCTCAATCAGCATCGCCCGGTAATCTCCCGTTTCGGCATTTTCGCCCGTACTTTCGTCCCAGCCAAGCACCTGCAATTTTGGCGCGAAAAGGCTGCAGATGTACTTCTGGTAGGCTTCTCGGCCCGGTCGACCTTGTTCAAGATGATCGATCAGTTTTAAAGCGCCAAGCGTTTCGCCTGCTCCCAAGGCGCATTGCCAAAAGGCGAAACTATCGTCGCGACGCAAGTCTTCGAGAAGATCTAAGTAGGAGGTTGCAGGCTGATGACCGGATTCAACCAGTGCCCAGGTGTCTGTGGAAAGGCAAAGACGATCGCTTTCCGGCAGATTCTGGACGTTCTTTCGCAAGTCATTGAAAAGTGCCGGCTCATACAACACTCTGAAATATCCCGCATTCCCGGCATTCGCCTGCAAAACGCCCCCGCAGCCAACAAGATCGAAGCTGTTTGATAACTTATCCAGTAGGGCATACTTGACTTCGTTTGGGCTTGTGGTCGTACGGATGCCCACCGGAACACCCCATTGCAAGGGTGTTGCTCCTCCTCGTGCGAGAATGAAAGGGACCTGCTCCAGGCTAATGACTCGATTTCCATTCACGCATCGTGTAGTTACTTTAATCAGGGGAAATCCTGGTTGTTCTGTCCACGCAACCATCATTTTTTTAATCGGTCTTCTGGTCGCGCGTTCGAGGGATCCCCAAAGATCTTCGCTGGTGGTTTCTGAGGTTTTATGCGCAGCCAGATAACCCCGAACGCCCTCCCGAAACGCATCTTCACCTGAAAAATTTTCTAGCATCCGCAGCAATAGCCAAGGTTTCTGAGAAAGGAGTACATCAGAAGCGTTGCTGGCCTCTCCTTCGGCGGGGGTACCGGTTTGAATCGCTTGCGTCATATCCCCGGCGTCGAAGGCCATCACCGATTCCTTATCGAGCGCAGCGTGCAACCAAATCTTCCACTGTGGATGGAAATGGTCGGCTGCCTTCCTTGCTATCCACGATGCGAGGCCTTCCCTCAGCCAACGATCGCTTCGTGAATTCATCGGCACGAGATCGGTACACCATCTAAGCGCAAGTTTTTGAGCGATCGCCAGAAAGACTCTTTGCCTGGTAGATTCGTAACTCGTTTTCGGGTCACACAGCAGCGCATTTTCATCGCACATTGGTTCGCCCCAAATTCCCGTGGAATCGTCCCAGGCGGATGGGAAAGCAACCTGATCAAGTTTCAGAAGCGGAAACGGAATCGCAAAATAATCGTTAAGATAAGGCAGGAGTTGCTTGGTTACTTCCATAGCGAAGGTTCCCAACTCCTTCTTTCCGGGCGTAGTCAGGATGCGAAGTTTGATCCCCGCAACTTCGTCCTCGAGGGATTCTAGTTTGCCGCATACCAGGGAAGCCATGTTAATCGGGATGAGCGGTGTCTTTTCAAACACCACGATCTTCTGATCCGGCCCGAGCTGCTGTTCGATTTGGATCGGCGTATTAGAAAGGACCGTGTTTTGTTTCTCGGTCCTGACGCTAAGCTGAACGGTCGCCTGGAACGCAGGTCCGTCCCAACATGGGAATATTCGTCTTGTATTTCCCGGCTGCTGCGCGGTTGCCAAAAGAGGTTCGACGGGAAGGGCTACCCTGTCCTCGCAATCTTGAATGAACAATCCGATCGGTTGCTCGTTAATCCCGCTTTGAAACCTGATCGACAGCGTGTATTTCCCAGGCAGCAAGACCTCCTTCAAGTCAAACCAGACTGTCTGCTGATTGGCATCGAACTCGGGAACGAGTTGCTCCTGGCGATCGCCGCCCTCGATTTTTGCCCTCGTGATTTGGGTGTCCAGCGAATTGAGGACGATTCGATTCGTCGGGGCTAGTACTTCGATTTCGATTGCCTCCGCCCCATCCGTCGCCCGCGTCTCCACGTTTGGCTCCATGTGGATCAGGTAATTTCGTGGGACAACATTTTTCGGCAGCCCGGCGACTGTGGTTTGGATGTTGGCCGTGTTCTCGCCATAAGAAGCGGCTGCGATAAAACAAACTAAGAGCAGCGCAATCGGCTTTCGCATGAAGAGACTTCCGGTGGGGAGCACGCAATGTCGTATGTCTTGCAGAAAATTACAACCAGAGCGGGCGGCGGGAAGCTTGCGCTGCTATCACCGTTCTGCCTCCCGTCGCTGCAGCCATTCGCGGTAGGCGACAGGTGAAATCTCTGAAGGCTTGATCTCAGATCGACCACCCCAAAAGACGTTCGTGTAGGATACCGGGATCCCGCAGGCAGCCAAGTGCCGGTCGATCGCCGCCTTGTGATCGAGCAACCGCTTTTTCTGAGTCCCATGCGCCACTGCCATAATATTCACCTCCCCAAATTCTCTCCCGGCTTCCCGCCAGTAACAGTGCGTGAGAATTTCGTGCCGGCCTACCTCCGATCCAGCCCGAAGTTCCATTCCGGGAGGAACCGCCCAATGAAACAGCCCATTGAATCGAGTGACTCGGATACCCGCGGCTGAAGGTTTGACGTGTTCCAGGAATGTGGAAAATCTACCGATGATCTTTCGTCGATCCAGATCCTCGGCCACGGCGAAGAATACCTCCAAAGGGCAATCAGCCTCTCTCGCGCGGCTTTGCCATGGGTTCGCCGTGATCTCGTCAATGGTGAATTCTCTCTTCAATGAGGTCAGAACTCGCCATTCAAGATCGTTGAGTTGAACGACCTCAGTTCGAATCATTTGCGCCGGCAGATCACCCCTCGAGCCGGGTTGCATACTCTTCCGTCGGACGTGTCCCACGCCGAGGGTGAAGATCCCTTTCGCCGGCATTATCTTTACCTTCTCGCCCTCAACCTTCTTCAGCAGGAACTTCGTGTGCTCTTGAAGGCTGAAGCCCTGTGGAACCTTGAGAGTTGTCCATAATTTGTACTCGCTGCCGGCAGTATCCGAATCAGTCGAGCGAATCACCACATGTCCGGAAAATGGATCTCGCCGGAACATGTAATCAAATGCCGCGTCGAGCTTTGCGGAAGGCACTTTCCAGGCGACAAGCGCACCTTGCGCAAGGTTTGTGGCGAGGAGAGTTTGGCGAACCCGTCGAATTGTTCCGGCATTCAGCATTGCCCTGATCCTGTCCAGAACCGACTGCTCGTTGATGCCGGATAACTTGGCAATTTCCCTGAACGGTTCGCGGACGAATCCCTGGACCTGGTCCTCCGAGGCGGCGAGGATTTTGGAATTGACCGGATCTGTATGCTCAGTAGCCGTCACCTGCGGCAAAAGTTAGCACACACGGCACGATTTTCTTGAGCTGCGCCGCCAACCAACGCCGAAGGCCTCCATGGCCGACCGTTCCTTTTTTGGGTCGTCAGCAGGAGATTGTTTTCTAAATGGCTTTCTCGCCTGTCTCGTCGGTTCGTATGCGAATCGCTTCCTCAACAGCGTACACGAAAACCTTGCCATCACCGATCTTGCCGGTTTTAGCAGCTTTCACGACTGCGACGGTCGCGTTTTCAACCATGCTGTCGCCGAGTACCACTTCTATTTTGATCTTTGGTAAAAAGTCGACCGTGTATTCACTTCCGCGATAAATCTCGGTGTGACCTTTTTGTCGCCCAAAACCCTTAACCTCGGTAACCGTCATTCCCTCTATTCCGAGGTCGGATAACGCCTCTTTGACCTCTTCCAGTTTGAAGGGTTTTATGATCGCTTCAATTTTTTTCATATGGTCGTTGTGACTGGACCCGCTGCCGTCCGAACATCTCGCATTTGTTAGTTACGATTGAGAGTATCATTTCAGGCTGCCATTCTGAATCAGTTCAGGTGTTTCCTAAGAGGTATAGGCCTCCTCGCCATGTTCGGCGAGATCCAGACCGGCGGTCTCGATGTCAGGCGATGCGCGTAAACCTATTATCACCTTCAAAATAAAACTGATGATAAAGGTTGCCACAACGGACAGCACTAACGTTACGATCACCGCTTCTACTTGGGAGAAAAACAGCGACGAGAGCAAAGGATCCTTCAGATTGGCGTTGACCTCTTTGGTAGCCAGGATGCCGGTCATCAGCGCGCCCAACGTTCCGCCAGTCGCGTGGATACCGAATGTGTCAAGCGCGTCATCATAACCGAGCGCAGCCTTCAAAACCGACACAGCAAAGTACGGCACGACAGCGGCCAGAACCCCGATGATCACCGCGCCGGTCGAGTTCACGAATCCGCATGCCGGCGTGATGACGACGAGTCCGGCAACCGCGCCGCTACAGTATCCCAACACGCTCGCCTTGCCGCGTATAAGCTTTTCCATGATAGCCCAGGTAAAAGCTCCGACAGCAGTCGCGAGCGTCGTTGTCATAAACGCGTTCGCGGCTATCACATCCGCGCCGACCGCACTTCCAGCGTTGAAGCCGTACCAACCCACCCAGAGCATTGACGTCCCAACCATGCATAGAACCATGCTGTGCGGGGGCATCGGCTCCTTTCTGAATCCGAGACGCGGGCCCAACATCAGACAGAGGATCAGAGAACTCCACCCGGAAGTCATATGGACGACCGTTCCACCCGCGAAATCGATCGCTTTAATGCTGGAATTGGCATTCCAGATCCCGTTCATAAGACCCGTAATTCCCCAGACCATATGGGCCATCGGAAAATAAACCGCAAACATCCAGCAAGTCATGAAGAGCATCAGCGCCCAATATTTCATCCGCTCTGCGATCGCGCCTACGATGAGGGCAGGAGTGATAATCGCGAACATCATTTGATACATCGCATAAACATTCTCCGAGACCCAATACGCATAGTCGGTGTTCGGTGCGGATGTGACCCCAGCAAGGAAAAAATGCTCCGATCCGCCGTAAAAAAAATTATTGAAGCTTTTACCGAAGACGAGGCTGTATCCGAACGCCCACCAAAGTATTGCCACTAGGCCGGTGATGCCAAAGCACTGAGCGAGAACGGACAAAACGTTCTTTCTGCGGACCAGACCTCCGTAAAACAGCGCCAATCCCGGCAATGTCATAAAGAGTACCAGAGCCGAGGCAGTCATCATCCAGGCATTGTGCCCCGGACCAGGAACTCCCGGAAGGGTTTTGGTCCCGTCCGTATTGTTGATGTAGGCTTCGAGGCTGGCGACACGGTCTTCGATAGACGGAGCTTGGCTGGAGGATGCCGGGCTCGGCGAGGCAACGGTTGCAGGAGCGGGAGAGGCTCCTGGCGCCGGAGTGGACGTGGGCGAAGCGTTGGTGCTTTGAGCCAGAGAAGTTGCTCCGCTCTCGAATATGAGAACGACAATGGCCACGGGAAGAATGAGCAAACGAATTTGTTTGAAGCAGTTCAGCATAATCGGAATCGTGATTTGACCTGAGGTTTGGGTACGGCGCGATGATACAAGGTCTTCAATCTGTCGAAAAGCCTCAAGAACCGCTGAAAGAATGTCAATACGGGGGTTTTTAGGGTGTTAGCATCGCCCGTGCCACTCAGCAATGAACAGGCCGACCGGTAGTTTTCCCAGGCTGGAAACCTTACGCTGTAGCTGAATTGATCCTGCGAATGGATAATGAGCAAAAGACGACATTCTGCTTTATTTTGGGCAGTTTACCGGGTCGATGACGCCTTGGCCAGAGTTACTTGCTGAGAAGCCCGCTCCGGTTTGACCATGAAGCAAAATCGAACTAATAAGGTGGCTTTCGGTGGAAAGGTGGCCCGACGCACGGTTAGCTTAGCGGTAGAGCGACTGGTTTACACCCAGTAGGTCGGGGGTTCGATTCCCTCACCGTGCATTGTGTTCGCTGTGAATAACTCATGAAAGTTCAACCGCGTGTGATAGCTGAGTGATAGCGCGTCCACCCACGTTCGCACTATCCAGCACGCCTTAAAGCGCGTCGCCACGTTATCCGGGAAAGCGTCTTGTTCAGTTGTGTCGCCGACGGT
>JAFAQT010000418.1 GCA_019246215.1 Verrucomicrobiota bacterium | reverse complement strand
CATAGTGAGAAAGAATCTCATGCCATGCCGCCGCCGCGTTCAGGTGTTCCCCATGGATTTTCGCCTGGACCTCCTTGAGGATCGTCGGGTCAGCAAAAATCATTCGTTGAGCATCAAAAATTTCCTGTTCGGGCCGACGCAACAACTTTTTGAGTCTATCAACACGGCAGTCAAATTCCGCTATGGCTGCGGAGACTGCGGAGCCGAGTTTCTCAATTTCGCGCTCGATATCTGATGTGGACTCCACCATGTACGTCGGTACCGAATAAACGATCCTGTCCAGCAGAACCGGGCGACCGACGGCAATTCCGCCAGAAGCCCCAAAGGGCTGAGCAAGATCCAGGGCGTGAACGCCTTCGCTCGGAAGATCTGACTTACCCGCTTCACCAAAATGGCTCTCAACCAGGGATCGGATTGATTCGATCACGAGTTCGGGTTGGGGAGAGGAGACAGAGAACCGTACCAAATCACCCTGGCGGATCTGTAAGCGCATCAAATCGATTAGGCTCCGCGCAAGGACCGGGCCGCGACTGGCAGTCCGATTTTCGACCAGCACTTCGCCCGGAAAGCCGGACAACGTCTTAATGAGCACAGCTGCTGGACGCAAATGCAGACCGTGCGGATTTCGAAGGCTGACGTCTAGAATCTCACTCCCCGCGAGGGCCGGGACGAGGGTCGCCGGAGCAGTTGGTGGAGAATCTTGTACCTGGTCCTGTTTAGGCAGCAGGCTTTGAAGGGCGGCATTCGCTACCGCGTCGAGAGAAACGCCCAGCTGAGCTTGGACTGCCGCGGCCATCCCTCCTTCCACCAGTGGCGCGGAGCTAAGTCGCACTTTTGCCTGTTGCTCGAGATTCAGGAACTCTCGCGCCGTCTCGGCATTCAGAATGGCGCCTCCCATATCTATGAGTACGAGCACCCCATCCTCGGAATAGACGGTCTCAATCGCTTGCTGGATTTCGATCGCATCCGTACCCAGCTCTGCTCGATCCTGGCCCACCCCGCCGCAGCAGGTTAACCGCAGATTGGGATCGACCAAGCGGCGGAGCAAATCACCGAGCGCCTCGGCTAAGGGTCGACTGTGGGACACTAAAACAAGGCCTACCATGAAATCCGGCTTTCTATGGTCGCGGCTCGATGCGTTTGGGATAGACAGTTCTCCGAGACACGCAACATGGTTTCCAACAGAGATCGCCGGCAGAACTTGTGTTGTAAGTCTTAACAGAGCGTTTCAGCTGCCGAGCGAAAAAGCAGAACGGAAGAACTGGCGCCCGGGTCCGGATGGCCGGCGCTCCTTTCGCCTAAGTAACTGGCGCGACCTTTGCGCGCTATCAGCGGTATGGTCGATTTCAAACCTCGCTCAGCGGCGCTCACAGCTTTGGACAACGCATCTTCACGGACCTCACCGGACTCGATTGAACGTTTGTATGCTTTTATCGCCGGTTGCAAGGCGTCGATCATCGTTTTGTCGCCGAGGGCCGCTTTTCCCCGCAAGACGATTCCCGCCAGGCCTTTCTCCAGTAATGATCCGAATTCGGTCGACGAGAGCTCGGTCTTGCCTTCCGCCGTCGTACTAGCCTGCAAAAAGAAGGTTCCATAGAGGGCGCCGCTCGCGCCGCCAATCGTAGAGATCAGCGTCATAGCGACTCCTTTGAGAAGCACGCCCACATCGGTATTCTGGAGTTCAGCTTTTTTGGCCAGGACGGCCTGGAGACCGCGGTGCATATTCGCTCCGTGATCCCCATCACCGATGGCCGCATCCAGCTCTGTTAAATAGTCTTTCTGTTCAGCAATATGCGCGGCGTAGCGCTCGATCCAGGCAAAGATTTGGTTTGAAGAGACATTTGACATAGATAGTGGATGGACCTTTCAGGCAGGTTCACCCCAATTTGGGCCAAGGCTGGCAATTCGGCTTTGTCTTAAACTCCCCAACGCAGTGCAGGCGTCAGCACCGGGGCGTCCCAGAGCTTTGTCATTTGATTATCCAATTTTAGTACAGTGATTGAAGCGCCAGCCATCTCCAGGCTCGTGATGTACGGCCCGACAAGGCTCCTCGCCACTTTGATCCCGGCCTTCGTGAGGATTTCATGCGCCTTTCCGTAAACGACGAATAGCTCCAGGAGTGGTGTCCCGCCCATGCTGTTTACGAATAGCAAGACCTCATCACGTGCTCTCAATGGCAAATCCGCTACGATCGGCGCCAGGAGCATTTCAGTGATTTCGTCAGCGCTCTTCAGCTTCGTCCGAGTCCGACCGGGTTCCCCATGGATGCCGATTCCGATCTCCATTTCATCCTCCGGCAGATCGAAAGTGGGCTTGCCAACATGAGGTACGGTGCAAGAAGTCAGAGCCATCCCCATGCTGCGGCCATTCGCGTTCACGTTGTGACACAGGGCGACAACTTCTTTGAGGGAGTGTCCGGCTTCGGCGGCTGCACCGCAAATCTTCTCTGCAAGAACAGTGGTACCGACGCCGCGCCTGCCGGCCGTCCAGAGGCTGTCTTTCACGGCGACGTCATCATCGATCACGACTGCCTCGACCTCGATCCCTTCTGCTCTGGCCAGATCCGCCGCCATCTCAAAGTTCAATACGTCACCAGTATAGTTCTTCACGATTTGAAGGACACCCTTGCCGCCGTTGACTGCTTTGGTGGCTTCAAACATCTGGTCCGGGGTCGGACTCGTGAATACGGCGCCGGGACAAGCGGCGTCCAACATTCCGCGACCAACGAATCCCCCGTGCATGGGTTCATGGCCGCTTCCACCCCCGGAAACTAATGCAACCTTGTCTTTTGCCGGGGCGTCTGCGCGGGTGATGTAGTTCGCATTCGTGTGAACTTTGACCAGGTTACTGAATGCGGCCCCAAAGCCGGTTATGGATTCGACAACGACGTTCTCGGGCAAGTTGATGAGTTTTTTCATGTCTTGGGGCAGGATAGCGTGAGAACAACTAATCAGGATTGAAAGGAAAGAAAGGGAAAAGGAAGCGGGGAGGGCCATGATTCAGGGCGGCAGATCGAGGGCGCAACACACCTGATTAGCATAAGCCAGCTGGCCGGTACATGCACCACCAGTTCCAGCATCTAATTTGCTCACATCGAGCCACACGCTTTCCAGGCAGGCGCTGATATAAAGCGACCGGAAATCAGCTCGAAGCCTGTTTATGCCTTTTATTTGGGCAAACTCTTTAAGGGTCGTGTGGGGTCAAGTTCCTCGACCAGCTCCAGCATACGCTGGGCAATTTTACGAATCTGGCTCGGCGTCAGAAAGGAGAGGTTGAGCAGCTCCATCAGCAATAAACCCTGGGAAGCGAGGAAAAGAATGGCGATATCTTCCGTGCGGAGGCTGAGTTCTTTGGAGAGCTCCTGAAATTCTTTGCGGATGGACTCTCGCATTGGTTCGACCAGTTTTGGATCGTTAGCAATCGCCGCGATCACAGCTGTCAGAACAGGGCGTTGACCTTCGACGTGGCGGAGCGTCCCGATGATATTCGCCTTCATCTTTCCGTTGCGTTCTCCAGTAAGGGATTCTGCGATTTTCAGGTGCTCGCTTTCCAACTGTTCCATCGAACGGCGGATCATCGCTTCAAGCAGGGCTTCCTTGGAACGGAAGTGATAAAAGAGGCCCCCCTTGCTGACCTTAGCCTCGGTGGCGGCTGTCTCGAGCGTCAGATGCGCCGGACCGCGCTTCGCAACAATCTCTTCGGCGGCCTGAAGGATCAATTCTCGAGAATCTCTTTTGCGCCTGACGGGTATTAAAGCGGAGCTGGGGGACTGGCTCATACCATATCGTACCGGAAACCGGCCAGTTAGTACACTGAAATGCAATCTCCAAAGAAGAAAGCGACCTCCAGTGAACAAGAGGGTCCTTTTCCCGAAGTAAGATGGCAGCTCAGGGCCTCATTTCGGTGACGCGAAATCAGACCGGGCGAACCATATATAGAGCAAGAACGCTTTGCAGAAGCTTGCGATTTCCAGCTCAAACGTTTAGATGAAGGCGCGAAAGGAAAGAGCAAGCCATGTTGAGTCTGCTAGGCGCATTGATTATCGGATTAATCGTCGGCGCGATCGCGAAACTGATCGTTCCGGGTAAAGAACCGGGTGGGTGCCTCATCACCATGGCAATCGGGGTGGCCGGCTCGTTTCTCGCATTTTACATCGGAAAGGTTCTCGGTTTGACGTCTGGACACCCGAGGGGTTTGCAACCAGTAGGGTTCATCGAGTCCTTGATTGGTGCAATTATCCTCTTGATGATCTATCACCTGATCCGGCGCCGAACGAAGTGAACTTTGCTTCCTGGGTTCTTGCAGGCCAGCTCAGTCCACAATCTCGACCGGGGTACCTAAATCAACGTTGTTGAAGAAGACCTTCGCCATCTTTCCAGGCATCCGGATGCATCCGTGCGATGCAGGGTAGCCGGGCAAATAGCCTTCGTGCATGCCAACGCCGCCGGTAATCCGCATGAAAAACGGCATCGGAGCTCCTTTGAAAAAAGCTCCCGCAGGTTTCGGATCCTTGCCCAGCTCAACGTCCTTCTGGACGACGTTGCCGGCGACGTCGACATAATCACCGTACAGGCTCGACGCGTGATCCTTATCTTTTTGAGTGATCTTATATTTGCCAACCGGAGTGTTGTGGCCTTCCCGCCCGGCAGATACCTGAGATTCGCCAACGAGCACGTCGGCCTTGTAGAAATAAGCCCGTTGCTCTTTAAGATAAATTTTGACCGAGGGCGGTCCCTGCACCCCGTCTCCGTCCCAATACGAGATCGGGTCATAACTGGAGCCGGGTTGGGGAGTGTTGGTTTCCAAACCGCTGATGGAAGGTATATAGGAGGTGTTCGGATTCGCCAGGCGCGATTTTTCGCTCTCGCCGCATCCGACAACGAGCCAAGCTGCCAGAAATATAAGAAACCATCGAATACTCATAGGTCGGAAATCAGCTCGGAATAAACTCTATTCCAGGACTCGTCAAGTGGCCTCTGTCGCGATTGCCTGCAGACGAAGGATGAACGCGCCATTTGCTGGAAACGCCAGCCTCTGCTATATCCTGAGCATCACTTATGCCCACCTACGAATATAAGTGCGAAAAGTGCAATCGGACATTTGAGACTTTCCAGTCCATGAAGGACGAGCCTCTGGTGGTTTGCCCGCAGAACTTGTGCCGGCTGGAAGATTGGGGCCACGGAAAGGTGAAACGGCTGATCGGGACAGGGGCAGGCCTGATTTTCAAAGGGTCCGGCTTTTACACTACCGACTATCGAAGCTCCAATTACAAGGAGAGCGCCAAAAAGGAAGGCGACTCATCCAAAGAAGGGGCAAAGGGAGGAGCGGATAAGGCAAAAGAAGGCGGATTACCGTCCACAGGCGACGGAGCTAAGAGCGATGGGTCCAAGAGCGACGGCGCGAAAGGCGGCGCGGACAAAGTAGCCGGATCTTCCGGATCGGCGCCATCCACGGACAGTTGAGGCCACTGCGTTGGCGCGTCCCGTCACATGACAAAGCAATTCGTTGGCCTATAGTTCACATATGTTCAGGTTGACTAGGGGCGAGCAGTTGCTGGTTGTTGCGCTTGGCTTGGCGCTCCTGGTAGGAGCGGTCGTGAAACAGGTTCGGGCAAACATCGCGCAGCAAGAGCAGGTCGGGCCCAAGTAAAAAAATGCAGAGATCTTTTAACGAAGTTGTTGAACAAATCATTCAAGGCGATCCCCGCTACGGGAAAGAAGCTTACATCTTCCTTAAGGAAGCCCTTGAATTCACGATCAAACAAAAAAAACGCGGAAAAACCGAAGCTGGATCCCACGTAAACGCTGGTGAGTTGCTCGACGGATTCCGCCAACTCGCGCTGAAAGAGTTCGGGCCGATGGTGATGACCGTCCTGGAATATTGGGGTGTCCGGACTTCGTCTGACGTCGGCCAGATGGTGTTCAATTTGATCGGTTCGGGTGTTTTCGGGAAAACGGAATCGGATTCTGTTGACGATTTCGACCAAGCTTTGGACTTTCACTCGGCGTTTGTTGCACCGTTTGAGCCTCGTAGTTCAAATCCGGCAAATTCTTGAAGCTCGAACGAATTTAAATGGGGATTCCCGAGGTTCATCCGACAATTTTCGAGCTCTCGAATGGATTGACGATTATTGTCGCTGAACAACATTCAGTACCGTTGGTCAGCATTCAGGCCTGGTGCCAGACCGGCAGCGTTCATGAGGGGCAGTGGCTCGGCGCCGGACTGACCCATCTGCTGGAGCATGTGCTTTTCAACGGCACCGAGCGCCGTACTTCGAAGCAGATCAGCGACGAGATTCACGGTGTCGGCGGTTATGTCAACGCTTACACCTCGTTCGATCGTACCGTCTTTTGGGTGGATTGTCCGACCGCAGCCGTCAGGCAATCGATCGATATCTTAGGTGACATGTTGTTTCGCTCGCTGATCGAACCTGAACCTCTCGAAAGAGAAATGGATATCGTCCGACGCGAATTCGACATGGGACTGGATGATCCGGATCGTGTCTTAAGTTATCTCGTTTTCGGGACCGCTTTTCAGGTGCACCCTTGTCGCTACCCGGTAATCGGAATCAGAGGAGTTTTCGATCAATTGACTCACGCCGATGTTCTGCGCTATTATCAGCGTCGGTATCTGCCGAACAATCTGTTTCTGGTGATCGTGGGGGATGTCGACCTGGATCGCGTGCGGTCCGACGCGGAAGAACTACTTGGATTTGTCAAACGCGGGCCGCTGGAGCCGGTCATTCTGCCAGAAGAACCTCCCCAATTGGGTCGTCGTGAGACCTCGCAGAGCTTTAAAGCTGAACTGGCCTATTTTAATCTCGGCTGGCATGTGCCCGGCGTTTCGCATGACGACATGGCGGCCGTGGATGCGGCTTCGGTGGTTTTGGGAGGAGGTGCGAGTTCGCGTCTCTATCAACAACTGCGCGAGAAGGAAGGATTGGTCTATGGGGTCGGAGCGTATGCGTACACCCCTGGTTTTCCAGGCTTGCTAACCGTTTCCGGCCAATGCGCCAAGGAGGTTGCAGAAATGGTTCCGAATCGGATTGTGGAGTGCGTCGCTGATCGCCGGGAACGCCGATTCTCAGAAGAGGAATTGAAGAAGGCGAAGCGGATTATCACCGTGAACGCAATCGAGCAGTTTCAGACCGTGAAAGGCGTGGCGTCCGACCTCGGTCTGAACTGGCTTTATGCCAGGAACCTCGATTTCAGCCGTCACTACCTGGAGCGATTGCAGGCTTTAACCCCGGCGGACGTCGAACGCGTCGTCTCGCGTTATGTCACGGATTCCAATCTTACTGTTGCTGTGCTTCGCCCTCAGAACGAGGCCAAAAGAGTTTCGATCTGGAACAAGAAAACCGAAGATCCTCAGATTCATATGCTGCGGAGCGGGACAAAAGTCGTTTTGATTCCAGACCGACGTCTTCCAATGATCTATGCTTCAGCGGTGTTTCGCGGCGGCTCGCTTTACGAGACTATCGCCAATAATGGGATCCATAGGCTGGTCACACAAGCTATGCCTAAGGGAACGAAGGTCAGGTCGGCCGAGCAGATCGCTGAACAGATCGAGGGAATCGGCGGGATGCTTTTCGTTGAATCCGGTTATAGCACGATGCGGGTTGCGGCCAGTTCGTTGTCAGACGATTTCAGCGATGCGTTTGCAGTAATGATGGATGTCGCGGTCAACCCCGTTTTCCCGGACGAAGCCACTGAACGGGAACGAGAAAGTCAGATCGCCGCTCTTCGAGCGGAGAAGGCGCAGCCACAACTCGTCGCGCGGAATTTGCTGAGAGCCGAGATTTATGGGGATCACCCGTATGGTCTGAATCCGCTCGGTCGAGAAGAAACGGTTGATCAGCTTCGGCAAGCGGATTTGATCCGTAGACATCGGACCTGTTTCATTTTTCCAAACGCGGTTTTTGGCTGTTGCGGCGATTTCGATGCTGATCGTGTCCTTGAAATGATTGATCAGCTAACACCGGACTTGGCGGAGGAAAAGCCTTTGCCTCCGCCCCCTACGTGGGTGCAAAACGATTTCAAAAGCCGATCGGTGACGTGCTACGAGGGGAGACATCAGGCTGTCGTCTGCGTCGGTTATCTCGCATGCACAATTGAAAGCCCGGATCGAATCAGCCTTGAAGTATTGGACGAAGCGGCGGGTGATTCGAGCTCGCGGTTTTTTGTTAAGGTGCGGGAAGAACTGGGTTTGGCGTATTCCGTCGGGAGCTCGTTGTTTCTGGGAGTAGCTCCAGGAATATTCAGCCTGCAGGTGGCAACCGCTCCAGAAAACATTGAACGGGTCACGCACATCCTGGAGAGTGAGCTCGAGAAGTTGTGCAAATATGGGCTAGAACCGCAGGAGTTTGAGCGCGCAAAAACAAGGACGTTATCGCAACTCGACTTTCAGCTGCAGAACATGGATGTCTATGCGCACAGCGTGGCGCTCAACGAGTTATATGGCTTGGGATACGATTATGTTCACCGCCGCAGGAGGAAAATCGAAAGCCTTACCCTCGATTCCGTCAATGAAGCTGCGAGGAAATATTTTATGGATAAACCGGCGATAAAGGTCATTGTTAGGTCTTGAGCGAAACGGAAGATCCGATATGGCAGAATACCAGAATACAACTGTTTCTTCGGGCGAGATGACGCAGCGGTTTATTGAGTTCGTAATGATGCAGGCCCAGAATGCGGCCTTCACGTTGGGGCAAATACCGCATCCCCAAACAGGAAAGGCCGAGGTGAACCTGGACATGGCTCAAGTGCTGATTGATCAACTTGCGATGATTCAGGAAAAGACAAAGGGCAACTTG
The DNA here is from genome assembly GCA_019246215.1 of Verrucomicrobiota bacterium. Lineage (GTDB taxonomy): Bacteria > Verrucomicrobiota > Verrucomicrobiia > Chthoniobacterales > JAFAMB01 > JAFAMB01. Next base: position 7,631 of record JAFAQT010000418.1, on the reverse strand, counting down.
AACGCCGACGAGTCAAAAATCCTGGCCGGGGCCATTTCGAACTTGCAGTTAGCGTTCGTAGAGGCAATCCGGAAGGAACCATCGGGCAAAGCGGCAGTTCCCCCTGAAGCGTCTCCTCGGGTTGAGCAGAAGCCCGCGCCGGAGCCTGAACCGGAACAATCCGACTCGGACGGCAAAAAAAAGTTCGTCAAAAGCTACGGTTCCTAGTGCGCCTAGGTGGCCCGGGCCAGGGATCTTTCAGACGCTGGGCCACGCGTTCTCCAAGTCCAGCCTTTGAATGGTGAAAAGATTCGATGTTCATGGCGTGGAAATTGGAGGGAGCAAGCCTGTGTATGTACTGGGCCCCTGCGTGATCGAGTCCGAGAAATTTCTGCTGTCGATCGCAGACGATCTTAAGGAGATTTGTGATCGATTGGGGGCGTCGTGGATCTTTAAAGCTTCTTATGACAAGGCAAACCGAACATCGGTCAACTCTTTCCGCGGCCCAGGATTGGAGAGAGGTTGTCGATTGCTTCGCAAGATCGGCGACGAACTCTCGGTGCCCGTTACCACGGATGTCCACTCGCCTGAAGAGGCGCGTGCGGCCGGCGAGTTCATTGATCTTCTGCAAGTTCCAGCGTTCCTGAGTCGTCAGACCGATCTGATTCGGGCGGCAGCGAAAACGGGGAGAGCTGTGAACGTAAAGAAGGGACAATTCCTTGCCCCGTGGGATGTACGAAATATCGCGGACAAACTGGAAACCTACGGATGCTCATCTTACGTCTTTACCGAGAGAGGTGTCAGTTTCGGCTATAACAACTTAGTGGCGGATATGCGTTCATTGTATTGGATTCGGGAAATGGGCTATCCCGTAATTTTTGATGCCACGCATTCCGTTCAACGACCCGGCGGTGCGGGGGACCATAGCGGCGGGGATGGCGTGCTAGCGCCGGTGTTGGCACGGGCCGCGGCGGCCGCGGGCTGCGACGGCATATTTATCGAGACACATTATGATCCCACTCAGGCTCTTTCAGATGGACCGAACCAGATCCCGCTTCAGGATCTTTCGGCCTTGCTGGCAAAGCTTCAGCAAATCCATGAAATCAGCCGGTAAAACTTTTGCTTTGATTTGGATTTTCGGAAGTTCAGCGGCGCTCGGCTTCGGCAATGAGAACGAAGAGAGTCGCAGGATCGACCTCCCGGTTCCGATCGGCCACGATGTGAAAGGGCTGCGCGTCCCGGTCCGGAATGATCAGGGAAAGGTAGAGATGCAATTCGATATGGAATCTGCTAGACGCCTCGATGATCAGAACATCGAAATGCACACGGTCGCGATCCAGACCTTCAATGAGCAGACGTTCAAGCCAGACGCGAAAATAAATCTGAAGACCGCGACGATGAATCTCGATACAGAGGTCATTACCACTAAGGAACCGGTTCGAATCACGCGAGAGGATTTTTTTCTCACCGCAGATGCCGGAGAATTCAATTCAAAAACGCGCCACGGGACGGTATTCGGAAATATCCATCTGGTGATTTATAACCGGAACGCATTTCAAACGAAGTCAGGCTCCGACGGTCAATCACATTAAGTCAGTGAAGAAACTTCTCATCTTGTTCGGAGCGATGCTCTGTTTTGGCAGCATCTGCAGTGTTGCGCAGCAAAAAGCTAGTACGGCGACAAAACCCACGGCAGTGCCAAAATCCCCTGTAGCCAAACGCGCCGCTGGAAATACCAAAAAGGGTACCGGCAGTTCAGCGGCAGGAGCGCAATCGAACGATCTGTTCGCAGACAGCAATGGGCGTCCGAAAGGCCCAACTGAGATTACGGCTGCGCAGGAAGCGCAGTTCGATACCAAGAGTCGAACCGGAATATTCATTGGCAACGTCAAGGTCGTCGACCCCCAGTTTACGATGACGGCCGATCGCTTGACGGTGCATCTGAACAAGGACGAAGACGGAGGTGGCCTGAATGAAGCCGAAGCTCAAGGGAATGTGGTAATTGTTCACGTCAACCAACCCAAGATTCAGGGACAATCCACCCAGACTGCCGGTGGATCCACGCCGGCCGTGCAGACCGCCGCAGCCGGTCCCTCACCAGCTCAGGCTCAACAACCGCCTGTCTCGGTTGGAAAGGCGGACCATGCCCTCTACCAGGGGAAAGACGGTTCGGTCACGTTAACGGGTTGGCCGCAAGTGACTCAGGGTCTCAATACCCACATCGCGACTGCGCCCGGGGTAAAAATGGTGCTTTACAGAGACGGACGGATGCAAACCTACGGCAGTACCAGGACTTTGATCGAGGATAGAACCACCGCGGTCAATAATCCAAATGCGAATAGCGCCCAGTAGCCTAGAAGCTGAGTCAGCTGTCGTGGAGACAAAACGGCGAATCGAACATCCGATTCTTCGTACGAATAAACTGCTCAAGGTTTATGGGGGTCGATCGGTAGTGAACGGGATTGACATCCATGTGAAGGAAGGGGAGATCGTCGGCTTGCTGGGGCCGAATGGTGCTGGTAAAACCACCACTTTTTATCTTATAGTCGGCCTAGTTCGACCCAATGGCGGCCGAGTTTATTTCCAGGATCGTGACGTGACCGGGTTTGCTATGCATCGGAGAGCCCGCATGGGAATGGGCTACCTTCCCCAGGAAGAGTCTATTTTCCGAAAACTGACGGTCGAACAAAATATTCTGGCCATCCTGGAGACACTACGAATATCCCGGAGGGAACGGCGCCGGCGTTGTGATGAATTGCTTCGACAGTTTGGGATCGACAACCTAGCCAAAAATCAAGCTTTGACATTAAGCGGAGGTGAAAAACGTCGTCTGACGATCGCCCGGTCGCTCGTCACCAATCCAAAGCTCATGATGCTTGATGAGCCGTTCAGTGGCGTCGATCCGATTGCTGTTTCGGAAATTCAGCAACACATATCGAATTTGAGAAAATCTGGTCTCGCTATTTTGATCACGGACCACAACGTTCGCGAGACGCTGGAAATCGTGGACCGCGCCTATCTTATTTTTGATGGAAGAGTCGAAAGCCAGGGGACCCGTGAGTTTCTGATAAATGACCCTATCAGTCGGCAGCTCTATTTGGGTGAACGGTTTAGGATGTAGCCGGAGAACTATGTTGTCAGATATCTGCTTCAATCGTCGAAACCAGGGAAATGTTCTTCTTGGTAATTCGGGTACGTTTCATGCTCAGTGTTGTCGATTACGGATCACGTAGCGATCATTAACATTAACCCAAACAGAAAGCGCCGAAATATGCAGGTACGGAATGCAAATCCACCAATTCAGGTGACTGGAAGGCACGTCAGTGTCACGGAGGCAATGAAAGAATATTGCCGACGCAGGCTGGCTGGCCTCCACCTTGATTATCCGAAAATTATCGAGGTACAGATAATTCTGGACGTCCAGAAATACCGTCACACGGCTGAGCTGATTTTGCATTGCAGCAACCACATTACGCTCGAGGCCAGCGCCGAGAGCGATGACATGTACGTTTCCGTGGATGAGGTCGTCGACAAAATCGCCCGGCAGATGCGCAAATACAAAACTCGCCTGATGCGGCATCACAGGCCTCGTAAGCATACGATTCGCCACTTGGAAGAAACAGTGCTTCGCTGGGAATGGGTCGACGAAAACGAAGAGGCGCTGGCCACGGAAGGTGATCTCAGGGATAAGCCGCATCCCGAAACGAATTCTTCGGAACCGACTATTATCCACAGCGAGAAATATCCCGTCAAACCAATGTACATCGATGAGGCTGTTCTCCAGATCGAGATGACCTCAAAACAGTTCCTCGTTTTCCTGAACGCCAAAACGGAGAAAGTAAACGTTGTTTACCGGCGAAAGAACGGGGACTTTGGTCTGATCGAGCCGGCGTTCAAGTGAGTTGAGCGGGAGAATGTTGGCAGCGGCATCATCCGTCTGGCCGCATGATTTCTGGGGTTCGTCAGTATTGATCATCCGGTTTTGAGAAATGCCGGAAACGTCGAGGTGCCGATAGCTGTTGCTTCTGCGTGCAGCAAGATGCCGCCTGCGGCGTAAACCCTTGTGGCGAGCCGGCTGCCCGGAACCTCTTGAGCGATGCAGCCTCATGCCACAATTTGAAATGGATGCTCCGGAGAACTTTGCTACTGTCTTGCCGGTGAATGCTGAAGACCTGCGGTGTTTGTTTGTGAAATCGAGTCGACCAAACATGACATGCCAAATGTCATGACCCCAGAATGAGACGAGGGAAGCTACCTTTTATCCCGGTCGGCGAATTCTACACGCGGCATGCGGAGACGCTACAACTCAAACTAGTAGGACCGGCACTCGGTTTTGAGCGAAAAATCCGCGAGCCAACCATCAATCGTCCCGGTCTGGCACTTTCCGGATTTTTTACCTATTTCGCGGGCAAACGTATCCAAGTTTTTGGAAACGCCGAGTCAAGCTACTTGAAAAGCTTGCCCGAATCCGAACAGCAAACCCGATGTCTTCAGCTCTGCGAACAACATATCCCTTGTGTGGTGGTATCCCGGCATTTGTCCGTGCCGAAAGCACTCTCCGATGCGGCTGCCCATCTTGAAATTGCCATCTTTCGCACTCCTATGGTCACGATGCGCTTTATCAACGCCGCGACGATTGGTTTGGAAATGGATTTTGCGCCGGTCACCACCGAGCACGGAAGCATGGTCGATATCATGGGCATCGGGACGTTGGTGCGCGGCTCGAGCGGTGTAGGAAAAAGCGAGTGCGTTCTTGGGTTGATCGAGCGCGGCTACAGTCTGGTCAGCGATGATGTCACTCGTTTTCGTGTTCTCGATGGACGCGAACTCGTCGGAACTGCTCCCGATCTGACGCGTTATCACATGGAAGTTCGCGGACTTGGTGTCATTAATGTGGCCTCTATTTTTGGTGTCGGTAGTATTCGGATAGAAAAGCGGCTCGATCTGATCGTCACGCTCCGGGACTGGCAGGAGCTTGAAGAGGTTGACAGGATCGGGCTTGAGCAAGAATTTTACGAGATACTTGGGATTCGTATCCCGCACATCACTATTCCAGTACGGACAGGCCGCGATCTGGCTAGATTGGTGGAGGTGGGGGCGCTTGATCAAAAGCTGAAAAGTCTTGGTCAGAACAGTGCGGTGGAATTTAATCAACGGTTGTTGAATTTAATGCAAGCGAGCAAGGAGACGTGATGGGCTTGTTGGGTAAGCGATCAGCTTCCGAAAAATTTCAAAAGGAAGTCACAATTTTGAATAAGCTGGGTCTACACGCCCGTCCGGCGGCCATGTTCGTTCGTGCAGCCAACAAACATCGAGCCGAAATCTGGGTCCAGAAAGAGGGGGAACAGGTAAACGGCAAGAGCATTATGGGCCTCATGATGCTGGCTGCAGGGCAGGGGACAAAACTGATTTTATCGGCGGAAGGAGCTGACGCCGAGAAGGCTATTCAGGAATTAGAACTGCTGATCGAGAAACGCTTCGATGAGGAGTAGGACCCGATGAGCGGCCAGGAAGTAATATTTCACGGAGTCGGCGTAGCTCCGGGAATTGCACGGGGTATCGTGTTTCTCCACCATCCCGATGACGAAGAGCCACCGAAAAGAAAGATCGATGATACGGAGGTTGCTAAGGAAATTGTCCGGTTCGAATCGGCCCTGATTGCAACCCGGGCGCAGATCCTTGAGATGCAACAACGCATCGCCGAAGCGATCGGGGCGAAGGATGCGAGCATCTTTGATGCGCATTTGCTCGTTGTTGAGGATCGCACGTTGATAGATGAAGTGCTCCGCAATCTCGAAAGAGAAAAATTTAATGTCGAATTTATTTTTGCGGAAGTTGCCAATCGGTACGCGCGCACCCTGAGCGAAATTGATGATCCCTATCTGCGCGAACGGGCCTTTGACATCCATGATGTGACGCGACGCATAATTCGCAACCTGCTTGGGCGCTCGGCCAAGACGCTGGGCACGATCGATCTGCCCCAGATCGTCGTGGCCCACAATATTACTCCTTCCGACACGGCAACGCTTAACCGGCAGCTGGTCCTTGGATTTGCCACGGATGTCGGAAGCCGGACATCACATACCGCGATCATGGCGCGTTCGTTGAACATTCCGGCGGTGGTGGGTCTGAAAGACATCTCGCAACGTCTGCATCCTGGTGAACACGTCCTGCTGGATGGGACAAACGGCGTTCTTATTCTAAATCCAACCGATCAGACGCTTTGGGAATACGGCGAAATAGAAATAAAGCTGGAAAAGGTCGAGGAGGTTTTGACCGGCCTTCGCGACACGGTCAGCACCACGGCAGACGGACGTCATGTTATCCTTTCGGCAAATATCGAGCTTCCCGAAGACGTGCCCCTGGTGGTTAAAGCAGGAGCGGAGGGAATTGGCTTATACAGAACTGAGTTCTTCTTTCTGAACAAAAGTGATCTGCCGAGTGAGGAAGAACAATACGCTGCTTACCTGGCCGTAGCGGAGGCTATTATGCCGCAATCAGTGATCATTCGCACTCTGGATCTCGGGGGCGACAAATTTCTGACCCACTCGCATTTGCCCGCCGAGATTAACCCGTTTTTGGGATGCCGTGCGATCAGATTCTGTCTTGAGCGACCCGACATCTTCAAGGCACAGCTGCGAGCGATTCTCCGAGTGAGCGTGGTTGGCAACGTCCGCGTCATGTTTCCGATGATTTCCGGGCTTTCTGAGCTGCGGCAGGCGAAAGAGATCCTGGAAGGGGCCAAAACCGAGCTCCGCGAAGAGGGTAAATCCTTTAACGAGAACATTGAATTGGGGATTATGATCGAGGTGCCCAGTGCAGCTTTAGTTGCTGAAGCCTTGGCGCGCGAAGTAGCTTTTTTCAGCATCGGGACAAATGACCTGATCCAGTATACCATTGCCGTGGATCGGGTGAACGAACGCATCGCGCACCTCTACGAACCGACTCATCCGGCTATCCTGCGGCTGATCGAAATGACGGTAGCAGCAGCGCACGGACAAGGAATCTGGGTCGGTGTGTGCGGTGAGATGGCGGGAGAAATCACGCTGACGCCGCTGCTTTTGGCTCTTGGAGTAGATGAATTAAGTGTGAGCGCCGGGTTAGTCCCGCGGGTAAAAAAAGCGGTTCAGACTTTGGACACCAAGGAATGCAGCCGATTGCTGGAAGAGACGCGCGGACTGCTTTCGGCCACCGATATTCTCGCCCGATGCGAAGAAGTAGCGCAACTGCATTATCCCGAGCTGCTTAACTGAGGTGAGCCGCTCCAACGTGCCAACCCGGAGAAGCGCCGCCCTCGGCTATCCCGTTTCGCACCTTCGGCGCTCCAGTGCACCAAGTGCACTAAAACTAGATTGCTTATAAAAATTCGTCACGCGAGCGAGACAAAGGACGCGACCAGTCTCTTGGTGTGCGATTTCAACATTGTGCACAGCTAACTTTGAAGAGCGGCGGATGATGGTTGCTTTCGCCAGAATGTTGCCGTCAGAGGCGGAGTGGATATGGCTGCCGTTGATTTCAATTCCCACTGGAATAAAGCGGGACAAGTCGACATCCCAGCAGGCGTGGAGACTGGCAGCAGATTCTGCCAGCACCATGCTGATCCCGCCGTGCAACAAGCCTAAGGGCTGGCGAGCGCGATCGGACATTGGCAT
>JAFAQT010000055.1 GCA_019246215.1 Verrucomicrobiota bacterium | reverse complement strand
CTCGCTCGACCCGTATGGCTCACATACGGGCGCTTCGCTCGCGCCTTGAAAAACAGCCAACCGACCTTCGGCAATATACCTCTTATTTAGGGGACAGGACACTAGTGTACCGTCTCCTAAATCCCTTGAATTTCGACGTTCACATCTGAGCACTTCTGCACAGAGTCTCAAAAGATATTTAATAGTTCTCGGGAATAAATCGGATCCGTTTTGCGTATAGATATTACAAACATGTATATCTCAAGCAACAGACATGTAGAGCGAAATCGGATTAGCAAAATGTGAAATGTTGGAGGTGCAATTTTTCTATTTTGAAAAAGGCCGTTGCAATCGCAGCGCCGAAAGCTGCAACCGATTCTAAGAGAGCCATTGTGTAAACATCGTTGAGAGATTATTGGACGCTATGAATGAATATGTAATATCTTTAAAATATGTTCGTATAATCTATCGAACCGGCCCAGTTGGGCGAAAGAATTCTTTTTTCTGCTCGATTCACACTGCCTGACATGAACCTGGGCGATCCCATAAGCCCCGGTCAAGATTGGGCACGAACGCGCTGGAACTCTCATCGGACCGGCGCTGCCTTCGATCGGAAAAAGAACCCATACCTGACTCCTGAGGCGAAGGCTTTCGTGGAACGCCAGGAATTTTGCATTGTATCGTTTGCAGACGACGATGATCAGGTGTGTGGCCGGTTATTGCATGGGCGGTTGACCGACTTCACGGAGGTACTTGACGACGCTCACCTCATTATTCGATCTTTGAACGGCCTGAGCGCCGATTTACTTTCAAGCAAAGCTCCGGAAAGGGGCCAGCGGTTGGCCGTCATTTTCATTGACTTCAAGACTCGCCAGCGACTTTGTGTCCACGGGATCAGCAAATGGGAGGATGCAGGGCGATGCCTCCGGCTGGAGCTCACACAATGTTTTTTTCACTGTCCGAAATACATCGACCCGAGCTGTCGCCTGATCCATTCCGTCTCGGCGACCGCGCGGCCTTTCAAGACGGATAAATTGGCAGGGACTGGCGATCGGGAAGTTGTGATTGGCCATTTAGCTGGCTTTTTCGCATATCAGCGCGTTGCTTTCCTTTGCACCGTGGATCGTAATGGGAAATGCGCCATCAATCATCGTGGCGGAACACGAGGTTTCCTCTCCTTGAGTCGCATTGACGCTGAACCATGGATTCTTTTGCCAGACTATGCTGGGAATGGAGCATTCGAGGCGGTCGGGAACATCTGGGAAACACAAAGGGCGGCAGTTTTTGTGCCGGACTTCGAACTTGGCTACGGGATATGCGTTTCTGGGTCAGCGAAAGTCTTGGATGGGGACGCTCTCAGGGTCAAACCTATCCTTGCGCCTCCTGGAGCGAAACGGATCGTGGCGATTTATGCTTCCTATTGCCGATTTCAGTCTTGGGAGTACGATCTTGCGACGCAGGGGTTCGAACAGCAGCTGGAAATTGATCTCGCTGCTGGCACAAAGAACTAACAAAATCCGAATCGACCGCTTCCCCTACATTAAGGCAAAAAGCTTATAAGCCCTTGAGGTGCATTTGATTAAGCCTGCGACTTCCAGGGCGCGAACAAGGATTAAAGCCGGAGCCAATGATTTCACTGCGCGTGTTCATCTCGCGTGATTCGTCGATCGACGACGATTTGAACGCCCGGTGCGTACAGCATGTAGCGGACAGCGCCAGCAAGTGAATCGAAAAAGCTTTCCAGCGCTGGGTTGAGTACTTCGCTTTTGGGCTTCCAAGCCGATATCGCGAATAGCACCAGGACAAACGCCAATGCGTTCAGGGCAAACACGCTGGTCAAACCAAACAACGGGGCCAGAAACCCACCGATTGCCGCATCGATAATACCCGCCAGGTTCATTTGAATCCCGCCGAGCGCGATTGCGGAATGCAGCCGTTTTACCCACGATCTCGGGTATCGAGGCAGAGCGCAGGCACCTGAAAAGCGAAGCCGGTTCCTGGGAAAAAGACGCCGGTAAGGATGATCTCGGGATTCAATCCGCCCAGAGAAGAACAGACAGCTAGCAGACCCGCGCTGCCGGTAAGCCAGCAGTTCAAGATGCGCAACAACCGGCGACGGTCATTTTAGGACAACCCGAAACGGATAACACAAGGGACACTTCGATCAGGACCAATAGAACTCTATGATTCGACTGGAACCCAGGCATTGCCAGGCTCTCATATTTCTCGCCTTCGGTGCTGCAGGCAGATCTCCGCACAAAAATTTGGGAAAAACATCCCTGGCCTGCATCGCCGAGCTCTTCAGGCGTTTTTGTCTCGGCGATCGAATGGAGGCGCCGGTAACTCGATTTCCTTGCGCTCGACCCGCACAGCATGCTTTGCAGGACGAATGCCGCGGCCGCGTTCGTGGGCGTAAACCTGGGTAAATTCCGCGCCGAAAAGCACAATTTGCGAAGCATAATATACCCAAAGCAACATCGTAATCAGCGAACCAGCCGCTCCGTAAGCGGAGCCCACCGCGCCGCTGCCCAGGTACAGGCCAAGCGCATATTTGCCGACCAAAAACAACGCAGCCGTTAGAGCCGCGCCCAGCCGTACATCGCGCCAAGAAAGCCTGGCGTCGGGCAGAAACATAAAGATCATCCCGAAGAGCAGCGTTACGACACCGATGTCTAACAGTAAATGGATGATCCAGGCGAGCAGATAGCCCCCAGGGAGCAGGTGCTCCAGGTATCCACCTACAGCAGTGATAATTGCGGAGACTGTCAACGAAACCAGAAGTAAAAAACACACACCGGCGACCATGGCGAACGATAAAAACCGCGCGCGCAGAAAACTGACTAGACTCTTGCCAGGCTTCGGTTTGACGCCCCAGATGGTATTCAGCGCATCCTGCAACTGGCCAAAAACCCCGCTGGCGCCGAAGAGCGCGACCGCGATGCCAACCGTGGTAGCCACGGCGCTGGCCGCAGGCTTGCCGGTACTCGTGGCAATATCCTCCACTGCCTTAGCGCTACTCCGGTCGAGAAAGGCATAGAGCTGGTGAAGTATTTCGCGACGTGCCACATCGCTATTGCCGTAGACCAGTCCAAAAACAGCTAATAGCACCAGCATCAAGGGCGCGAGGGAAAAAACAGTGTAATAGGCCAAGGCTGCTCCAAGCTGGGGCGCTTTATCCTGCAGCCATTGCTTGAAAGTCATCTCAAGCAAGCGGAGGAGCCGCGACATGAATCGCTGATTGCCTGGTACGAGCTGACCGGAGGTATTCATAAAAAAAGCATGATTTCCATTTCCAACTTCGGTCAGGTGTTTCAGGCTGCAAGAGTGCACAGTGACGGGGTTGGGGGGCTAGCGAACGATAAAACCTCATAAGTGGATGAGAAAGTCGAGTGACCAGAGCGCCACTACGTGCTTATTCGTTTTCAACTATTACCAATTTTCGTTGAGGCTTATCAACACATCCTAATTCAGCAGGCCAGCAGCAGGTCGCCGATGCCGCACTGCCCGCAGGACAAGATTCCTGGCTTGATTGCCCAGCCGGACGTTGATCTTGTCGGCGTCGCGGCAATAATGACTTTGCAAAATACCTGCGGCGTGAACACGGATTATGAGATTCTCGATTGCACACTCAACTACCTACACGTACGCACGGCCTGTCCGATTGGCGCCCCACGTTTTTCGGCTGCGGCCCCGATCTGATGGTGCTCTATGGCTGACGCATTTTGAGATCCGTATTGAGCCTGAACCTTTAGCTCTATCGCAATGCCTCGATCTTGAGGGAAACACGGTAACTCACGCGTGGTTCGGCGGAAAAACCGATCGGCTCAACGTGACGAGCCGGTCCGAAGTAGAGACGCTTCGGACAAATGCCTTTGACTTTTTGCTCGATCCTTCGGCATCGAGATTGCCGCCACGATATACGGGCGGTTTGGAAAGGCTCCTCGCGCCTTACAATTCGCGGCCAAAAAGGGACCACCACATTGAGAAATTCGCACGACAAATTGCTTATGAAGCCGGCGGGAACACGCTGGATTTTCTCGACCGGCTTAATCGGCGGCTCAACGAGACCTGCTCGCACATAATTCGAGAAACGGGTGAGCTGCAAGCACCGGTGTTTACGCTTCAGCAACGACAGGGCTCGTGCCGCGACGTGGCTGTGCTGTTTATCGACGCGTGCCGTGCAGTAGGGATCTCCGCCCGATTCGTGAGCGGATATCAGCGCTACGGCAGGGATCCCGCGAAGCGTTACATGCACGCCTGGCCGGAAGTATTTCTACCAGGGGGCGGATGGCGCGGTTACGACCCAACACAAGGTGGTCTGGTTACCGGTCTTCACGTGGCTGTGGCTGCTTCCTATGAGGCATCCGGCGCTGCGCCGATTCAGGGCGCCTTTTTACGGTGAGGCGTTCGATCGGCAATGGAGGTTCCGGTACAAACTGGCGATCGCCTGCTTGCGGCAGGATCAAAGGATGGTCTTGTGCTGGGGATCTGAATCGCCGCCCGAACCCTGAACAAGCGATTGATTTAGGTGCGGAGGCCGCCGCTATTTCGTTTCCTCTGGAAGAACCGCAATGCAGTCGATCTCGACCAGAATCTTGATTAACCCTGCCTGGACCGTTGTCCTCACCGGCAAGTTTTCATTGAAGAATTCCTTGTACACCTCGTTGTACTCGGCGAAACGAGTCGGATCTGTGAGATAGCCGCTGACCTTGATGACATCCCTCATACTGCAGCCAACACCTTGTAAGATCGCCTGAATGTTCTTCAGTGTTTGGCGCACTTGTTCTTTGAAATTATCTGGAACAATGCCCGTCTCAGGAACTTGTGGGCCTTGGCCGGCGACGAACACGAAGCCGTTGGCCACCACGGCGTGTGCGTAGGGACCTGCAGGCTTCGGAGCCTCAGGTACGAGGATACTTTTTCGCATAAGCTGATCTTCGATGTGAGGGGTTGATTGCCACGGTTCTTTTACTTAAAGTTGAACGCCCAGAAAATCCTTCAAAACTCCTCGAGAGTAAGCTCGGAGGCCATCAGCAGGTTCCCGGCGAGGAGGCCGCAATCCACCGGCAAGACTGCTCCGGTGATTGCCTTGGCAGCATCGGACGCTAGAAAAATGGCTGCTTCGGCAACGTCGTCCGGTTCCACAACTCGTCTTAATGGATACCATTTTATGAGCTGTTCAAACACCGCAGGATTCTTGTTCACGCGCTGTTGCCAAGCAGGGGTTTTAACAGTGCCGGGCAGAATGATATTGGCCCGGATACCAACCCGACCGAGCTCTGTCGCAAGCGATTTCACATAGCTAATCAGGCCTGCTTTGGCTGCACTGTAACCTGGATGACCCAAGGCCAGCGTCGCATTGACCGAACCGATCGCGACGATGCTGCCTTTCCCCTTGGCCGTCATTCCCGGCAAAACCGCCTGCACCGTGTGCATGGTTCCATTGAGATTTAGATCGATATCGCGATGCCACGAATCAACCGTGGTCTGCCGTAGAGTAGGGGTAGACGCCCCTCCGGCATTGGCAATGAGGACATCGACCGTTCCATGTATCGCCGTCACCGCACTGAGTGCATCGGAGAGCGAGGCGGCATCTGTCACATCGGCAATGACCTTATTCACCCGACCCGACATTCCTGTGCATTCTGCAAGCACATGGTCGAGTCCTGCTTCAGATAAATCCTGTGCGAGAACGGTGTCGCCGAGCTCAACAAAACGGGCCACGAGCCTACGACCAATACCGCCCGCCGCGCCGCTGACTAACACGATTCGTGCCATTTGAAGACGTGGTTTTCCAGGTTGTGGGGTTCCGTGAAACTTTTGGCATGGCCACCGGTGATTTTCAAGAGCCTCAGGAGGGAACTGTTTTCAAGGCTGCGCCGATCCGCCCGAAATCGTGTTTACGGAGCAATCCCCAATTGTAAAAGGCGAAGTTACGGATACCGAGTTCAGCTAGTCCTTTCACGGCTGTCGCTGTTTCTCTACCCCCATCCAGATCAGGTGGTCCGGGACGCAGGATCGCACGAATCTTGGCAGGATCACCGCCAGCTCGTCGCAATGTATCCCAGGCATCGCTTATGGCCCGAGAAGCAGCAGGTTCATAGAATGGAACCTCCAGGTAGTCGGCGGCAGTTGCTATTTCCCGAAGGCTGCTCCCTTCTATCCAGGTGGCAGCAGTAGGGCGTTGCACGGTCGGGATCACCGCCAGCGGCGTATCATCTGGTAGCGTTGCGCGCAGTCGTTTAATGAAGTCCGACACACGTTGGATACGCCACCGAAGAAAGGTCGCGAGCTCTGGGTCGGCCAAGATATCCCCGGTAATCCAGGCATAAGCCATATCCGAGGGGACTTCGCTGGGCGATTCCAGATACGCATCGGCCATGCTTGCAACACGCACTCTTAAACTATGACTATCGATCCCGGTATCGCGATGTGACTCGTTCAGACAATGATCACAAAAGCACAGAGCCAAGAGCATTTCTATCCAGCGCTGGCTTTGCACCTGGGCAAACTCGTGATGGAACCCGTGGGCGTAAGGCAAGAATCCAGGTGTTTCCACCACGATGCTACTTGGGGTGAGCGCTGCCGCGATATCGCTCACCAGCGCCGCTCCATAATCGGCCACATGAGGATTAACCGGACAGAGACTATACCGGTATCTGTCTCCCCACGCGTCTCTGACCGTTTCATCCGGGTAAGAGTCACCAAGACGCGTGTTGTGGAAAAGCACGGTCCAGGCATTTACCGATAAGCCGCTTTTGTCTGATAGATGGACAGCGACTTCTC
>JAFAQT010000054.1 GCA_019246215.1 Verrucomicrobiota bacterium | reverse complement strand
GAGCCGGAGCCAACCCTTGCACCGGTTCTCGTCGTCCAGGACAGGCAAGATAGCGGCGCCAGCTTTCTTGAAGGCTTTCATGGCGGTCAGGATCGAATCCGTACCCCGAAGCACAACTTCATCACGGCGCATGAAATCCTCGACACGTTTCTGGCGAAGTGAGGGCGAAGCGTGATCGACGATCGCTTTCCGCTCCTGGAGGCTAAGGTAATGGACAGAGCTTCGACTCAGGTAGTAGCCCGCCGTAAGACTGTTTTTGGTCAGCGCCTCGAATGTCGTCTTATCCAGCGCGATGAGCGTCGTCGGCTCACTGGCGATCGCCTCAAACTGGCGCTTGGTATTTTGAAGCAGTTCCCGCTCACCGAAATGTTCACCGGGACCAAGTGTTCGGACGGAACCGGCGTGGTCGTCAAGCTTTACGTGACCGTTCTCAATCAGGTAAAAAGAGAAAGAGGCGTCTCCGATATGATAAATCGGATTGCCGTTTTCCAGATGGACACGTCCGATGACCTCGGTCGTTTTGACATTTATCAAGCTAATATCGCGTGGAAACAATACCTCCAAACTCCATTCGAAGAACACTTTCGCCTTCTGTTGCATTCCGGGCAATTTGTAGAGGTAAGCTGCCCGCCACATGAGCCAAGCGAGGAAACCTGAAACCTTCAATCCCAAAACTTTGCCGACGGCTTTCCGGTGTCCCAGCGAAGCCATCTCGCCCAGAGTCTTGAAGCGAAATGGCTCCAAAGGCCGACTATTTTGAGCGGCTAGGATATTTTTACCCAGAAGGGTTCCCTGGCGCATTGCAAACTGTGCGGTGGCTGGAGAAATGCTCCCGTCCTGCAGCGGGACAGCCGAGCAATCTCCGGCGGACCAGAGGTTTTTGTAGCCCCTTACCTGCATTGTCGGTTCGGTACTCAGCCTGCCTCTCTCGTTTGGCAACTGGTAGCGTTCAATCAAGTTTTTAATCACCGGGTGTGTCGCGTTGCCGACCGTAGTGACCACTGTGTTCGTCTCTATGATGTCACCGGTACTCAAAATCGCCCGCTCCGCGGTGATCGCATTGACCCGTGTGTTTAACCGAATCTCGATGCCTCGGTTCTTGAGTTGCACCTCGCAGTACTTCCCTAATTCTTTCCCGATTTGCGGCAGCAGATAGGCGCCGCTGTGGGCCAACACTAAACGAAATTCCTTCGGGTTAATCCGGGGATAAAATCGCTGCACATCTCGAAGCAGATCCCAGATCTGGCCGGCGGTTTCAACGCCCGAGTAACCACCTCCAACGATCACAAAAGTAAGCAGTTTCCGACGAAGCGCCTCTTCGGTCATGAGACTGGCGGCTTCCAGTCTTTCCAGAACATCCGACCTGAGCCGGATAGCGTCCCCGACGGTCTTCATCAGGTAACCGTGCTCCGGCATACCTGGCACACGGCTGACATCGACGACACTCCCAATGGCCAACACGAGATGCTCGAAGGTGAGCATCGCCGCCGGAGTAAACGGGGTGGGCTGGAAACTTACTGTTTTCTGCTCCAGATCAACGCCGCTTACCGCACCCATAAAGATGGAACTGCCCCGGCAAAAAAGCCGAAGCGGATTGACCACATGCAGCGGCGAGATCGCCGAACCGCTCACTTCGGCGAGCATCGGGTGAAACAACATTGCATTCTGGTCGGCCAGAAGCGCCACGTTTTTCGACGTGCGCTTCTGCAGCCCTGCCCTCAGCGCGCGTGCGCAGTAGGCGCCGGCAAAACCGCCACCTAATATAACAATGGGAAACGAGTAAGTTTCTGCGGACATTTTACCACCCCTCCCCAGTTTGGTTTCGAAGCACCGGCAGGTCTGATCATCGGTTTAAATTGGGGGGCGTCCGCAACAACTACATGGAAAGGAAGTTTGCCAAAAGCTTTTTCCCTTCGGTTGTCATAATCGACTCCGGATGGAACTGGACCCCGTGCACGGGGTACTGGCGATGTCGTAGGCCCATGATTTCGCGCTCCGATGTTTCCGCCATGATTTCCAGCTCGGGGGGCAGGGTTTCCCGACGCACGATCAACGAATGGTATCGAGTCGCCTCAAACGGGATCGGCAATCCGAGGAATACGCCATCCCCTTCATGAAGGATCGGCGAAGTCTTTCCATGCATCAGGCGATCGGCCCGAACGACCTCTCCTCCATAAACTTGCCCGATGCATTGATGGCCAAGGCAGAC
>JAFAQT010000037.1 GCA_019246215.1 Verrucomicrobiota bacterium | reverse complement strand
ATCTCCACGATTCCTTGTTCGATCAGCTGTGCATAAGGCTTAATGGGTATTCCGGCACCATTTGTGGAAGCAAATTCAGAGGTCCCAGACTTCTTGTGGCGTTTCCTGATTTCGGCGATCGGGTTGGCGGGCAGCAGCAACTCGAATGCATCGTAAATCGATTGCAGCCAAGGCTTCATTTTTTCATTCAACGTGCCCGGCAGAAACCCGAGGGTTTCTCCCATCGCTACCACTGGCCGGCTCACCGTCAGACCGCTAAAAACCTGGGACCAAAAAAGATGCAGTCCAGCCGCGACCGCAAGAAGAGTCTTTCCAGTGCCAGCCTGGCCGTAGCAGGTGACCAATGCGACATCTCGGTCGAGTAATGCATCCAGTAGACACTGCTGGCCGAGGTTAAGCGGTTTTAACTTTAGACCGTGGGGATTGGCGAGAACATGCGGCAGATTCAGGCGCCGAAAAAGTCCGCCTCCTGCGTGTCGCGCCGCCACGAACTTGTTGTCGCCGCCAGATAGAAAAAGGTACTCGTTAACGTTCAGTCCTTCGGTTTCCTTCGTTTTGAGCGTTAGCTCACGGGAGCTTGCGAAACGTTGAAGTGCGTGGGAATCGATCTCAATGGTGCGTTGCGCATAGCCCTCGACATCCGTCACTTCGACCTTGTCATTTTCATAGTCTTGAGCCTCCAGTCCCATGGCGAGAGCTTTGAGCTGCATGTTCAGGTCTTTAGTAACTAGAATCGTGCGTTCAGGGTGCTTGCTCTTAAGATGGAGGCAAAAGGCCAGAATCCGGTTGTCGACATTGTTCGGGTCCTGAAAAACCTGACGAAATCGGCGAAATTCCTTATGCATCCTTTCAGCAGTCTGAAACTCGTTGACGGCAATGCGAATCGTCCCGCCTCCGGGGGTTGTCGCTCCGTGCATGACCAGCCTGCTATTCTGATGAAAGCAGTCTGATAAGAACCGATGCACGGTCCGCGCATTTGCTCCGCGTTCGGTCTGTTCGTTCTTGAAGTGATCCAGCTCACTCAGCACGTCGATCGGAATCCAGACATGGTTATCCGCGAACCGGTAAACGGAATGGGGATCATGCAGCAGAACGTTCGCGTCAAGAACATAGTTCTTGATGTGCGTGCTGTTTCCGTTGAGTGAGTCCGGAGCGTGCAATACGCGCGACTGTTTAGCCGTTTCCTGAAACAGTCCCGGTTGATCTTCTGAGATATGCATCTGGTTCAACAACAACCGCAACGGCCCGTTCCGCACGTGGGCTTCGCGGCTTTCGAAGAGGAGCGAGCACCTGTCATGATCCCCAGCCCTCCAGCAATCACTCTGCGGACCTTCTCACCCGTTGTCGGGTCATTGGTCAGCGGAGCCTCCAGCATGCTTTGTTTGACCTCAAACCGCCGTACCGGGGAACCCGGGGCATCCGGCACCGTCTCATAGATATAGGTGGCCATGACTAGTTCCCATACTATTTGTTGTGTCAGCTTTTGGCAAGCTAAAGGAATTGCAACTTGGTCCTTCTTCCCGCCAGAATCAAACTGACTGGTTGTTCTTCGCCGTCTTTTCAAATAATGCGTCGACAGCGCGTGCGAATGCGGTTTCCGGCGGGCCGGGCGGGCTGACCATTCTGGCCGCTGCGATCGCTGCAGCATTTCCGTGCCTCATTGCCACTCCCATTCCGGCCCATTCCAACATCTGCACATCGTTTTCACCGTCCCCGAACGCCAACACTTGTTCGCGGAGTACGCTGTACTCACGTGCCACTTTTTCCAGGGCGGCGGCTTTGTTGATACCGCGGGGCATGAATTCCAGGTTCTCAGATTCCGTCGATAGCACATCCACTTTTCCGTCATACTGCAGCGCGATTGTCGGACGAATCCTTTTGAGAATACCGGGATCCCCGTACCAAACAATTTTTAGCGCGCGACGACCATCGAGTTGACGCAGGTCGGGAAGAGTTTCAGCTCGTTCACCGACTCGCGATTCGTAGAGATCAATCCAGCGGTCGTTCCGCTCCGGCACAAACAGGTGGTCCAAATGGTAGTAGATAGCTTGCACGCGGTTCTTTTCTGCTTCTTCCACGATTTCGCGGGCAACGGCTTGAGGCAGAAAATGGGCCTCGATCACGTTACCGCTTTCTCCGTCTCTGATCAGACCACCCTGGCAGGCAATAATCGGGCCGGTCAATCGAAGCTGCCGTTGGAAACGAATGCTATTCTGATGGCGTCGCCCGGACGCGATAATTACCTGCGAGCCATTTTCTTTCAACCTGCGGACAGCCGCCGCATTCTGTTCGCTGATTGTTTTGTCGGGCCCGAGAAGTGTGCCATCCAAATCGATCGCACTTAATCGATAAGGAAACTCCGTTTCAAGCTGAGCGTCGGTTTCCATTTTGCAGGTCTTGCGGATAATTGGTTTAATCTTCGCAACCCGCTTTTGTCGCGATACTCTTTTGCCGGACAGAACCTGTTCGATGACTTGCCGAATATTCCCTCCTGCCAAGGCTTCCACCTGGTCGGCCCCTCGTGGATGTAGCATTCGCGATCATCAGCTTTGAAAAGTTCCTGCAGTGTAGCACTGCTTGATGTTTTTCTTCAACGTGCTTAAATCGCCCCGATTCTCCGTCTAGCCTCCTCTCATTGCAAACGCCACCACCAGCAACTCCTAAGTCGGGAAGGAAGACGCAAGATTGAAGGGGGCCACAACCCCGACCAAAGCATCCACAGCAGAAATAATAGCAAAAACCAGTTCATTTCTTGTTAGTCCGCACTCCTTCCTCTATGATCTGAAAGGGTGTGCGTTCAAAGGGTCAAACGCGCATTAAAACCCAATCTTTGATACCCGATGTCATCCCCCAAAAAATCTAATTTCAGCTTTTCAAAGTTTCCTGAGGGCGGTCTCATTCTGGTGATTATCGCGCTCGGGTTGCTTCTCGCAATCTTTGGCGGGTCCGTGCAACTCCCGAAATTCGAAACGACTCCCCAGGGCAAACGGGTGAGAGTTTTTGAAACAAATGCGTCCGGGCAGAAGGTCCCAGCTTTCGAAACGGTCAACAAGTTCTTTAATGCGAGAACGATTGTCCAGATTGCGAAGGATACCAGTTTCTTTGCAATCATGGCGGTTGGAATGACCTTCGTCATCATCACAGGCGGAATCGATCTCTCCATCGGCGCCATTTATGCTCTGGCCTCAGTGTACGGAGCTTTAGTATTGTCGCCCTATGGTCCCTCTGGCGGAGCGGGTGCTACCGCTCTCGGAATCCTGGTGACGATTGGTGTAGGGACGTTGCTCGGATTCCTGAACGGAGCAATGATCACAGCTTTCAGAGTCCATCCATTTATCATCACGCTGGGAACGATGGCCATTTATCGCGGTATTGCTTTTGTCCAGACCGGCGGGCAATCGATTGGCGGCTTTCCAGAAGGGTTCCGCCAGTTTGTGAGGTGGGAGCTTCTGCCTGATTTGAGTCTTGTCCCGCTGATCGTGATGATAATCGTCACGGTCGTGGGCGGCATTTTTCTCTCTCAACTTTCGATTGGCAGAAAAATCTATGCGGTAGGCGGAAACGAGATTGCCAGCCGTTACAGCGGGATTCGCGTCGGGAGCGTTAAACTGCTGACATATACGGTTTCAGGATTGGTGGCCGGAATCGCTTCTGTCTTGTCCCTCGGTTACTACGGGGCAGGTTCCTCCGGAGATGGCCAAGGGTATGAGCTGAACGTCATCGCCGCGGCGGTGGTCGGCGGCGCAAGCCTGGTTGGAGGCAAAGGAACGGCGCTGGGCGCGTTCCTGGGAGCGGTTATTCTTCAGATGATTTCCAACGGATTGGTGATCCTCAACATTCCGCAGAATTACAGCCAGATTGTGATTGGAGCGGTAGTGATTCTCGCGGTCCTGCTGGACCAGTTCAATGCCACGATGGCAAAGCGTCGTCTCCTGGCAAAAGCAAGTTCAATAAAGAAGGAAGTCGTTCGGTCGACCGACCCCTCCGTTTCTCTCAGGCCCAAAACCACTTAAACTTTATGGCTTTCCTTTCGGTAGAACACATTTCAAAAACTTTCCCCGGGGTTCGCGCCCTCGACGATGTTTCTGTTAATTTCGAAAAAGCTTCGGTACACGCTTTGATGGGTGAAAACGGCGCCGGCAAAAGCACCCTTGGCAAGATCATTGCCGGCGTTTACACGGCCGACCAAGGCGTGATCAAAATCGAAGGAAAAGAGGTAAAGCCGACGGACCCAAGAAGCGCGCAGGCGTTAGGGATTGCTCTCGTGCACCAGGAGCTAGCTTTCTGTCCGAATATGACGGTCGCAGAGAACCTGCTGCTCGGAGGGTTCCCGACCAATGCAGGATTTATGGATTGGGGTAAGCTTCGGGAAAAAGCACGAGCATTGTTGCATGAGATTGGAGCCGATATCGATGTTGATACGCCCCTCGCTCAGCTTACGACCGGTCAGGAACAGATGGTACAGATCGCCGGGGCGGTGGGTGTAAACGCCCGCATCATCATCTTTGATGAACCAACGAGTTCGTTGTCGACTAATGAAAGCGAACACCTTTTTGAGTTGATGGGCCGATTAAAGGCACGTGAGGTTTCGATGATTTATGTCTCCCATCGTATGGACGAGATTTTCCAAGTGTGCGACACGATTACAGTTCTTCGCGACGGTAAGCACGTGGCAACGGAGTCGGTCGCGCAAACCAGTCGCGACCGCTTGATACGTCAAATGGTGGGCCGCGAAGTCTTGATGAAACGTCCAAAACATCTCGATCAGGAACCTGGCGAGGAAATCTTACGAGTGGAGAATCTTTCATCGACCGGGAAATTTGAGAATGTGTCGTTTAATGTTCGCCGTGGTGAGATCGTTGGCATGGGCGGACTGGTTGGCGCAGGAAGGACGGAAGTTGCGACTGCGATTTTCGGATTGGATCCTCGCGCGACCGGGAACATATATATCAAGGGCCAAAAGTTGTTGCTCGGCAAAGTGAACGAGTCCATGCGGCGCCGGATCGCGTTGTTGCCGGAAGATCGCAAGCGGGCGGGGCTCGTCCTTGGAATGAGCATCATGGACAACGTGTCTCTTGCGCATATCAACCATTTCAGCAGCATGGGGTTTGTCGACAGGGGCCGCGAACTCTCCGAAGTCGAGAAGCTGACGAAACGGCTGCGCGTGAAAGCGCCTTCCCTCGAGACCATCACGGCGGGTCTCAGTGGCGGCAATCAGCAGAAGGTCGCTTTGGCGAAATGGATGGTCCGAGACTGCGACCTCCTAATCGTAGACGAACCGACCCGTGGCGTAGATGTTGGCGCGAAGGCGGAGATCTACGAACTGCTGGATGAGGTGGCTTGTCAGGGTCTAGCCATCCTGATGATCTCCTCGGAGCTACCGGAACTGCTTAACCTTGCGCGCAGAGTCGTGGTGCTGCGAGAAGGCTTCGTGACCGGCGAACTTCCACACGAAAAATTTTCGCAGGAAGCCGTGTTGGAACTGATGGCATAGACCTCGAAGGGTTTGAGGATAGAGCAGGATCCCTGTGAATATGTATTTCAGAATAGCCAATTGTCTTTCCATCGTGGCGCTCGCGGCCTTCTTTTCCGGGCTTCAACCGACTGCTGCGGCTCAAACTGCCGGCGGAAACAAGCTGGAAATCTTTTCCTGGTGGACGTCCGGAGGAGAAGCCGCTGCTCTCGATGCGTTGTTTAACGTCTACAGAAAGCAGAACTCCGGCGTTGAGATCGTGAATGCGACTGTGGCCGGAGGCGGGGGCTCTGCGGCACGTCCCGTCTTGCAGACCCGTCTGGTGGGAGGCAACCCACCGGATACCTGGCAAAGCCATCCCGGGTACGAATTGATAGGCCTTTATGTCGACCCCGGCTATTGCGAGCCGGTCACCGACCTGTACAAAGCGGACGGCTGGGACACTGCGTTTCCGAAGGAGTTGGTCGTGAACTTGATGACCAAGGATCGCCAGATCTATTCGGTACTGGCAGGAATCCATCGAGGCAACGTTCTTTGGTACAATGTGAAGTTGCTCGAGAAAAACGGAATCAAGGTGGGGAATCAGATGACCTTTGAAGAGTTTTTTGCTGCTTGTGACAAGTTGAAGGCAGCCGGAACACCAGCGCTCGGCGTCGGCGACTCAAGCATATGGGCCTCGGCGCAGCTGTTCGAAAACACGCTTCTTGGAGTTGTGGGGCCGAAAGGTTGGGTCGACCTGTTCGGCGGTCCGACGCCGCGCAGCGATCGCGCGATGCAGTGGGACGATCCGAAGGTGAAAGAGGCGATGAAAATTTTTGCTAAAATGCAGGATTACCTGAACCCCGATCATGCGGCGCTAAGTTGGGACCAGGCAATTAAAGAACTCATGGAGGGTAAGGTCGCCTTTAGCTCAATGGGCGACTGGGCTGACGGCGAGTTTCTGAAAGCCAATTTAAAGGAGAAGGAAGATTTTGGGTGGGTCAATCATCCCGGCACCGACGGCTCGTTTATCGTCGTGGCAGATGGTTTCACGCTTGCCAAAGGCGCTCCACACAGAGAGGCGGCGCTGGCCTGGCTCAAATGCATAGGGAGCAAGGAAGCTCAGGAAGCGTTCAATTCTCTCAAGGGATCGATACCGGCTCGAACGGATGTCGATCGCTCGAAATTTGACGGTTATCATCAATGGTCGATGGATTCATTCTCAAAAGACAAGTTGCTTCCGAGTTGTGTCCATGGAGAAGCTGCTCCGGCTGCATTTGAGCAGGCGCTGAACGATGCCGTTACTGCATTCTTATTGGATAAGAACGTCGACAATTTTGCCAATACACTTGTTCAGGCGGCGAGGGACTCCGAAACAGTGAAATAGCTTGCAAAGACAGGAATCAGAAATCAGGAGT
>JAFAQT010000025.1 GCA_019246215.1 Verrucomicrobiota bacterium | reverse complement strand
ATCGGCATCTCCTTCGGCTGAGGCCGCCTCGCGGTCAGCGACTAGTACGGGAAGACGAACCGGAGCCGGCCCGCTGGGCGGTTTTGCCGCTGCCGTCTCATGCTGCATTAACGCCAGGCCGAGGGCCAGCGAATGAGGACAGATTTTTCCCCATTGCCGAGAATCTCGACATGAACAAAGGTTCTCAACGTCAGTGTAGGTACTGATTTTTAATCCAGCCCGATATTCGGTTTCACCTTCGCGCACCAGGCCACGCAGAATCGGCGGCGAATAGTTGACTCTCACCACCCGTCCCATCTGGATCAAAGCCTTGGCGTGCTTCAATGCCTGCCAGCCTCCCGTGTCCACCAGGAACCGTTCTGTGATTTGAATGAGGGACATCGCGACGATTTAGAGATTGGGAATGGAGCACTTTCTTTATCCCCTTTCCGTGACTCCTGCAAATCGCGAGATACGTCTTCGGGTCGCCAGAAACGCCCACAGGCCTACACGGGTCCCCTGGCGTCCGATTGGCCCGACCACTTTCTCCTTTGCTTGTGAATCTAGGAGACCGAGACTGTCGAGGCCATGAAGCTGCTCGCAATCGCAAACCAGAAAGGCGGTGTCGGCAAGACAACCACCGCGGTGAACCTTTCAACCTGTCTCGCGGCGAAAGGTAAGCGGGTGCTTTTGATCGACCTTGACCCGCAGGGAAACGCCACCAGTGCTCTCGGTCTTGAAGGCACCGATGGACAGAGCCTCTACGAGGCTCTGATCGGGCATGCGGATATCAAGGGTAAAATCGTCTCGACGCGGTTCCCAGGCTTGTCGATGATTCCCGCAGACCTTGACCTGGCCGGCGCTGAAATTGAGGTGGCGCGCCTGGACGACCATCTCACCCGGCTTCGAGAGGTTCTGGCCGACCTCAGCCTAGAGACCGGATTCGACTATCTGTTTCTGGATTGCCCGCCGTCGCTCGGCATCCTTATGACCAATGCATTAGCAGCGGCTCAGCAGCTCTTAATCCCGCTCCAGTGCGAGTACTTTGCCTTGGAAGGTTTATCAAAAATCGTACACCTGGTGGATCAGATCCGCGCCATAAATGAAGTTCTTTCGATTGGCGGCATCATTATGACGATGTACGATGCGCGGACTAATCTCAGCCAACAGGTGGTTAACGAGGTACGAAAACATTTTCCCAGCCTCGTTTACCAAACGATTATCCCACGTTCAGTCCGTCTCGGAGAAGCACCGAGCTTCGGCAAGCCGATCATCGAGTATGAACCCAACGGGGCTGGGGCAACGGCTTATCGGGCTTTGGCAGAAGAGTTCGTGCAACGAGAAACCGGGCAGATAAAGTTTGTGAATGGATCGACAGCGCAGTGAAGGTCTGGTTTATTAGGAATTCCACAATAACGTCCATTCGATGAATTTCCGAGCGGTTGCCTGTTGGGTATCTATCACAGTCTGGTTCGGCATTTTTTCTGCAAACGCAGAAGCGCTGAAAGGCGCGTGGGTTGCGTCTGTGTATAACCTCAATTTTCCATCGCGTGTCGGCCTCTCGGTTGAAACCCAGAAGGCGCAGATCCGCCGGATCGTAGAGGCGGCGGCGCGCAGCAGCTTAAACGCATTGATGGTTCAGGTCAGACCGGAAGGTGATGCACTCTATGCCTCCCGCCTAGAGCCCTGGAGCCGTTATCTGACCGGCATACAAGGAGCGGCGCCCGGTTACGACCCGCTCGACTATTTCGTCCGGGTCGGACGGGAGCAAGGCATTGCCATCCACGCATGGATTAATCCGTATCGAGCCGCCGCCAACGCAGCTGAGACCAGGGCAGGCAATCACCAGCCTCATCAATTCGTCGGTGCTGTACACCGAGTAGGAGACGCACTCTGGATGGATCCGGGAGATCCGGCGGTCAGAGACCACGTGGTGAAAGTCGTCCGTGATATCGTCCAACGCTACCCGATCAGGGGCATCATCCTTGATGATTACTTCTATCCTTACCCCAGTCACGCGCACATCAGCGGCTCTTTCCCCGATCACGCCTTGTACGCCAAGTACGGTGGCAACACGGATTTAGGAGATTGGCGTCGTCGGAATGTGAACATGCTCATCAAAGAATTACATGAGACCGTCAAGGAAGTGCGACCAGACCTCCTGTTTGGTGTAAGTCCATTCGGCATTTACAGGAAGGGCTACCCAGCCAGTGTGACCGTTGAACTCGATCAATACCAGGATCTCTATGCGGACCCGGTTGCCTGGCTCAAAAACGGGTGGGTCGACTATCTTTCCCCCCAACTCTACTGGCGCGACAAAAGCGCCCAAAGTTTTTCGGCACTCCTGGAATGGTGGCGCAGTCCGGATGCCAATCCTCGGGGAATTCCAATTTATCCGAGCATTGCCATCGACCGGCTGGGCGGGTCATACGATTGGCCTTCAAGTGAAATTGCATCTCAGCTCGCCATCGAGCTGTCGACCAAACCAAGGTCTTCCGGGGGATTCATTCTCTGGAACGTAGGACCGCTTTTGGAAAACAGGAAGGGGGTCGCCCTTGTCGTGGCGCGGCAGCGGTAGTCTATCCGCTTCTATCGTCGAGCGAGGATCGCTCTTGCGATTAGGATACTTTTGCTTGGAAATTCCCTGTCATTTATTCAAAGTTCACCGCAGGAGCGAATCTCGCGCATCCGTTGGAAGCGAGGGCAGCGATGAAGCTCAGCACTGAGACAAAGGTTTACGCGTTTTTCTTCGCAGCTTTCGCAGGGGTTGTGATTCTGGGCTTCGTGACTTATCGGAGCACGAGGGAATTGATTGTCAATGATCGCTTGGTCGTGCACACCGACCAAGTGCGTCAATCCATCGCCGATCTTCTTGGAGCCGTTCTGGAGGCCGAAAATAGGAGACGAGATTATCTTCTTACCGCAGACGCTCGCTTCCTCGAACAATTCCTGGCCAACCTGGACCGGATTCCCACGGTAACCAGGAAGATCATCGATCTCACCGCAGATAACCCGGACCAGCAGACCCGGATTGCGGAACTTAAGTCTTTGACCGAGCAAAGTCTATCAATCTGGGCTGCGACTGCAGATGCGGCCCGCGCAGCGCGACAAGCCGGCGGCCAGATTCCGCCTTTGGCGCGCGAGATCGAATTGCGGAGTTGCATCGCTGAATTGACTACCCTGCTCGACAAGATGAATGCCAGTGAAGATGAGGTGTTGCGGACCAGGTCGGACGCCGCCAGCAAAAGTGGGGCGAGAACAATTTCTGTTGTGCTGCTCGGCGGAGGATTTTCAACCCTCGTGGTCCTGCTTGCGATCGCCATCCTGCGTCGTGACCTCGCCGAAAAAAGGCAAGCGTCAGAGGCTTTGCGCCGGCAGGAAGCCGAACTGCGAGAGGCCCAACGTGTTGCCAGCGTTGGTAGCTGGGAATGGATCATGGAATCGGGCGCCTTTACGTGGTCCGAAGAGCTTTACCACATCGCCGGGCGCGAGCCCCGAGAAGCTCCACCTGATTTTCAAGAGTTGCCAACATTATTGACCCCGCAGAGCTGGATCCAACTAGAACCTGCGTTGGATCGCGCGATGAAAACAGGTCTAGCCCAGCAACTCGATCTGGAGATAATTCGCCCGGACGGAACCACCAGATGGATTGCCGCGCGAGGCGAAGCAGTGCGCGAAACAACCGGCCAAATCACAAAGATTCGCGGTACCGCTCAGGACATCACCGAACGCAAGCGAGCCGCCGAAGAAATCCAGGACCTCTACGATCACGCTCCGTGCGGGTACGACTCGATCGATGAAAATGGCCGATTCGTTCGGGTCAACGAGACAGAACTCTCCTGGTTGGGTTATACCCAAGCCGAACTCGTTGGCAAAATGAAGTTCCAGGACCTTCTCACAGAGGAGAGCAAGAGGATTTTTGATCAAAACTTTCCGCGGGCAAAAGCAGAAGGCCGCCTCAAGGATCTGGAAATTGAAATGGTTCGCAAGGACGGCACTATCCTGCAGGTTCTGCTGAGTTCCATGGTAGTAAAGGACAAGAACAGCGATTCGTTCATCACCCGAACAACTCTTTACGATGTCACGGAACGAAAGCGAGTGGCTGAGGAGTTAAGGCTGTTTAGCGAGCGCCTGACTCTTGCCACCAGGGCGGCTTCGATCGGCATATGGGACTGGGATCTGAGGACCAACCAAGTTTACTGGGACGAGAAGATGTTCGAAATCTATTCTTTGCCCAGGCTGGATCCGATGCCGTACGAAAGATGGCTGCAGACCATTTATCCAGAGGACCTGGCTCGGGTTATTGAATTCCGCCGGACGATCGTTGCCAACAAGAGCCACGGCGCGCTAGATTTTCGTATTGCGAGGCAGAACGGCTCGCTGCGTTATATCCAGGGAGCCGAATGCGTTGTTCTCAACGGGAAACAGGAAGCCATTCGGGTCCTGGGTGTCAATATCGACGTCACAGAGCGCAAAAAAACCGAGCACAAGATTCAGGAGCAAGCAAACCTCCTTGGCCTTGCCAGCGACGCTATCATTGTTCGCGGACTGGATGAGGAAATTCAGTACTGGAACAAGAGCGCAGAACGGCTCTATGGCTGGACCGCGGAAGAAGCCATCGGCGCAGATTTCAGGGAAATTGCCGCCGAAGATCCCGCGCCGTTCGAAGCGGCAAAGGGGATCCTGCTGGAGAAAGGCGAATGGTCCGGGGAGGTGCGTATAACCACTAAGTTGGGTACGAATGTGATTGTAGCAAGCCGTTGGACTCTGCTGCTGGATGACTTGCGCAAACCGAGGTCGATTTTGGCGATCGACACGGATATCACCGAGAAAAAACAGATGGAGGCGCTTTTTCTGCGCAACCAACGCCTGGAAAGTATCGGTCAATTGGCCGGCGGGATCGCGCACGATCTCAATAACATTCTCGCTCCGATTTTAATGGGCGCCCAGATGCTCCGTGCAAACGCAAATGACCCAGAAAGTCCCTTTATCCTCGCCACGATCGAAACGAATGCTCAACGCGGAGCCGAGATCGTGAAGCAAGTCGTTGCGTTTGCGAGAGGAGTCGACGGAAAACGGGTTCTGTTGCAGGTCCGCTATGTGCTCGCGGAGATATGCGGGATCATTCGCGAAACGTTCCCCAGATCCATCGTGCTGAAGACCGAAGAGCAACAGAATCTCTGGACCATTATGGGCGACGCCACCCAGTTGCATCAGGTCCTGCTGAATCTCGCCGTGAACGCTCGTGACGCGATGCCTTACGGAGGCACTCTGACCCTGGCGGCTGAAAACCTGATACTGGACGAAACCGTTGCCTCATTGCGGCCCGGCCTCAAACCCGGCCCGCACGTCTTGTTCACAATTTCCGACACCGGTACGGGGATTGCGCCAGAGATCGCCGACAAGATCTTCGACCCTTTCTTTACCAATAAAGGACCAGATAAAGGGTCTGGATTGGGGCTTTCGACCGTTCTGGGGATAGTAAAAAATCATAAAGGACATGTCGAGTTCGACAGTAAGGTCGGCGAAGGAACCACATTCCGAGTTTATTTTCCGGCGGAGCCGGACCTCCCGCGCGTGGCACCGATCAAGCAAGGGCCATGCAGCGCGTCAGCTCCTAAAGGTCGTGGTCAACTGATTCTTATCGTCGATGATGAAGAGGCGGTACGATCAGTGACGAAGCGGATCCTCGAATCACATGGATACCGCACGGTCATCGCCACTCAGGGGGCCCAAGCTGTCGCGTGTTATTTAGAGAGAGGGTACGAGATCAGCGTGGTACTGACAGATTTACATATGCCGGATATGGATGGCGTAGAAGCCATCTCCGTGCTTCGACAGATAAACCCCAGCGTCAAAATCATCGTCGTCACCGGCGCCGGCTCCGCCCTTGGAGCGCCCACCGCAGAGGAGATGGGCGTGCAGGCGTATATTAAGAAGCCTTTCGATGTGGCCCATTTGCTGGGGACTTTGCACAATGTGATACAAGCACGGACACTTCAATGAAACCCTTCGTCGCGGTCGGCGCTATTCTACTCGTGATCCTCAACGGCCTGCTGCTCGTTCCAGCGACAGTCGGTCACACCTTTCCAATTGCCCTCGTCGCCTTCGTAATTGCCCTCCTGCTTCTAGTGTTTGCAATCCTCAGTCGGGATAGCGGCACGTCAAGGCCAGCCGTTCGAGTCGCAACTCCGGCGCCCCCACCCGCTCCTATCCAGCCCCCAGCACCGGTCGCGAAGCAATCTGAAGCAGAAATTGTGGCCTTCTTCAGCCTGCTGCAGGAAAAGGGACGGCTGATAGATTTTCTCATGGAGGATATTGCCCGCTACGAAGATGCGGAAGTTGGCGCCGCCGCGAGGGTCATTCATCAGGGATGCCAACAGGTCATCAAGGAATACTTTAGCATCTCTGCTATTTCAGAAGCCCAGGAAGGCGCTCAGGTCACCGTGCCGGCCGGTTATTCCCCAGATCAATATCGCCTTGTCGGAAAACTTACGGGAAACCCGCCTTTTACTGGAACACTTCTCCACAAGGGCTGGAAGACGGAATTCGTAAAGCTCCCGCGAATTGCAACGACGGAACGATTGCCGTCCATTGCGCCTGCAGAGGTCGAGCTCAAGTGACAGAATCTCCTCGCCCGAAATTGCAGGCGTTTGGTTTTCGCGATTCTAACGACGACTCATGGACAATCAGATGAGCAGAGGTTTTAGCCTTGGAATTGATCTCGGCACCAGCAACAGTGCAGTCGCTCTTGAGGACTTCGTTAGCGGGCGAAACGAGATCGTCGAGATTACCCAAATTCTAGGCCTGAATCAGATCGGCGAAAAACCGATTCTCCCGTCAGCCCTCTATCTTCCCCATCCGGACGAGTTTCCGCAGAATGGGATGCAAATGCCGTGGTCGAAAACTGCCGGTGAACCCATCATTGGCCAATTCGCTCGGGACCATGGCGCATTAATTCCCGATCGATTGGTTACTTCTGCCAAGTCCTGGCTCTCTAATTTTCATATCGACCCGAAGAAGCCGGTTCTGCCGTGGAAGTCTGACATCAAAGAGCAGAAACTTTCTCCGTTCGAATGTTCGCGCCGCTATCTCGAACACATGCGAGAAGGGTTCTTGTATGCCGAATCTGCGCATGGGCAGGCATGGAACCTTGCGGAAGGCGAAATCGTGCTCACCGTCCCGGCGTCGTTTGACGAAATCGCCAGGAATTTGACGGCCGCCGCCGCTGAAGCCGCCGGTTTTGGAAAGATCGTGTTACTCGAAGAACCGCAGGCGGCATTTTATGCATGGACGGCACAGGCCGGCAATAGCTGGCGCAACCAGGTCAGTCGCGGTGATATCGTACTCGTCTGCGACGTTGGCGGAGGCACGGCCGATTTCAGCCTGATTGCCGTGACCGAAAAGGATGGCAATCTTGAAGTTGAACGTATCAGCGTGGGCGAACATATCCTTTTAGGCGGCGACAACATGGATTTGGCGCTCGCTTACACGCTGAAAGCCCAATTGGAAGCGGCCGGAAAGTCGATCGACTCCTGGCAATTTTTGGCACTGATGCACGCGGCTGCCATCGCCAAAGTTAATCTTTTCACCGAGCTGTCGCTCGAGGAATCCCCAATTGCAATACCCTCACGAGGATCGAGTTTGTTCGCGAAGACCGTTTCCACAAAGTTGAACCGTGCGACCCTCGAACGGGTGATCCTAGACGGTTTCTTTCCTCTGACCAAAGTGAGCGATTTGCCGAGAGAATTCAGAAACGTAGCTCTTCAGGAGTTTGGTCTTCCCTATGCGTCAGACCCTGTCATCAGCAAACATCTCGCGCGCTTTTTGACTCGCAGCCTGATCAACGTCAAGGCGAGCGAAGGGTTGACCTCCCTCGTTAAATTGCGACCGGAAGCACTGGACGGCCAATACCTCAAACCAACAGCTGTCCTTTTTAATGGCGGGGTCTTCAATGCGGCTCCAATCCGGAATCGTGTGCTTGATCTTCTTATTTCATGGGGCAACGGGGCTCCAGTCCGTGAACTTGCGGGATTTCAACCTGACCTCGCGGTGGCGAAAGGGGCAGCTTTATACGGTCGCAATCGAGCGACCGGGCAAGGTATTCGGATCAAGGCAGGCACAGCGCGCTCCTATTATATCGGACTCGAATCCTCAGCACCCGCTATTCCCGGATTCAAGCCGCCTATGAAGGCCCTTTGCGTCGTGCCACAAGGCATGGAGGAAGGCACCGAATTACTGATCGATGAACGGGAATTCGGGCTCATAACTGGACAGCCAGCTGACTTCCGTTTCTTTGCATCGGAAGTCCGCAGCGGAGATGCACCCGGTGTAATCATTGAAAGCCCGGACCGCGAACTCGAAGAAACCGGCAGGATCGAAGTCACGCTGCCCGCAGTCGAAGGATTCCCGGAAAGCCAGCCGATTCCTGTGATCATCAATCCGATCGTAACTGAATTGGGAAACCTTGAGCTCTGGATGAAGCACACTGCATCAGACCGCCGTTGGAAGGTTGAATATCAGGTAAGGATGGAGTAACGAGCGTGCCGGTCCGTTCGATGGCTCCTCCACAGTTCAGCATTGGCATCGATCTTGGCACGACCAACTGTGCCATGGCCTTTGAGCGCCTAGGCGATACCCCTGCGCAGAGCGAGGTCCTCCTCATTTCGCAATGGGAAACCGTCACGCGTTTCTCAGAGGAATCGACCTTGCCTTCGTTTCTTTACCTTCTGTCGGAAGAAGAGGCAGCGCAGATGTCGGCCCACAACCGCGCGCTGCGCCATGCGGAGTGGGTTCCAGGCCGTTTCGCGAGAACACGGGCCGCGGAATCCCCGGGTCGTGTCGTCCACTCGGCAAAATCGTGGCTCTGCCATCATGGTGTGGATCGCAACGCAACTTTCTTGCCATGGAGGTCCACTGAAATCCCGGTCGAAAAACGCATTTCGCCAATTCGGGCTTCCGCGCTGCTGCTTCAATACCTGCGCGCAGCATGGGACGCCAAGTTTAGCGGCGAGGGAATGCGATTCGATGATCAGGAGATCACGATCACCGTTCCTGCCTCTTTTGACGCCGCGGCGCAAAGACTCACTCTTGATGCAGCACGCGAGGCAGGTTTTCCCGAAGGGGTCCGTTTGCTGGAGGAGCCGCAGGCGGCCTTTTACTGGTGGTTGGAACATGGCGCTGGTGGAGGGACCGCGCCGAAACAGCTCTCAGCAACAGGCGTTGAACACGTCCTCGTCATTGATATTGGCGGCGGTACCACCGACTTTACTCTTTTTGAGATCGCTCCTGGATTTCAAACAGCGCCGTCGCGCATCAAGCGAATCGCCGTCAGTGATCACCTTCTGCTGGGAGGCGACAATATTGATCTTGCCCTCGCACATCGAATCGAATCGCGGCTGCCGGCCCATGAACCGCTTTCCGAGGTTCAATGGAACTTCCTGGTGGCGCGCTGCCGTGACATCAAAGAGCGCTGTCTCTCAGATCCTTCCAGTGACGTGTTCTCATTAACCGTCCCCGGACGCGGGTCGAGCCTGCTCGGGAGCACGCTCGGCGCGCAAATCCAGCGCGCAGAGATCGAGTCAATCGTCTTGGGCGGATTTTATCCGGGATGCAATCTGGAAGATCAACCTGCGAGAGTCCAGGCCGGATTGAGAGAATGGGCTCTTCCCTATGCAGCGGACAGTGCGGTCACCCGTTATCTGGCGGAATTTCTGCGCGATCGACCCATTGTCGACGCCATCCTGTTCAATGGCGGATCCCTTTATCCCGAGGCGCTGCGTCAACGTCTGCAAAGACAGATCACCCAATGGCAACATGGCACTCAGCCTCGCGTTCTTGAGAACTCGGAGCCGAGTCTCGCGGTTGCACGAGGAGCCGCTCACTTCGGAAGCATCGTTTATCGCCACGCTCAGCGCATCGAAGCGGGAGCCGCGCGCGGCATTTATCTGGAAGTTCACAAAAAAGATGTCGGAAAAGGGATCGCTCCCAGCCCCGCGCTGATTTGTATTCTGCCCAGCGGCGCTGGGGCAGAGCAGAAATTCCAGGTTGCCCGAGAAGGTCTCGAACTCCGAATCAATCGTCCGGTCCGGTTCCAGCCCTATTATTCGACCCGGCGTGAAAGCGACAAAGCAGGGTTTGTCGTACCGTGGAACGAGCGCGACTTCCGTCGTCTGCCGCCGCTTCAGACGACTGCAATGCTTGCCGGAATCAATCGAGAGGGTGACCGGTTACCCGTAACGCTCACCGCCCGTATGAACGATCTCGGTTTGCTCCACGTGGCGTGTGTCAGCAACGATCCGCAGGCGCTAGGAACCTGGCCGCTCGAGTTTGATCTGCGGCCGCACGAATCGAGCTCCACCAGGCACGCCGATTCGGATGAATCCGAAGGATTCGACACTGGCCTTGGCGTTGACACAAAACGCCTTGACAGCGCACGTACTCGGATCGCGACACTTTTTTCCCGTCCTCTGGACAGACGTGACAAAATTTCGGCTGCGAATCTTCTCAAGAGCCTTGAACGAATCCTCGACAGACCAAGAGGCGATTGGAATTACCTGCTGATTCGATCGCTTTGGCGTCCGCTCAACGATTCCTTCTGGAAACGCACGGAATCAATCGAACACGAGGAGACCTGGCTGATTCTTGCCGGCTATTTTCTTCGGCCGGGATTCGGTGCGCCAGGCGACGATGCCCGAATCAATGAGCTTTGGCGGATTCACACAGAGGGACTCGAATTTCCGGGTAAACGAAACCAACTTCAGTTGTATATACTTTGGCGAAGAGTTGCCGGCGGCCTGAGCAATAACCGCCAGGAGGCGATTCTGGGACCGGAATTGTCCCGACTGCGCGCACAAACTAACCCACCTGCAGAGCTTGTCCGGCTCGCCGGTTCATTGGAAAGAATCAGCCTGCACACCAAAACCGAGCTATTCGACCAATTTCTCCAAACGGCACGTGAACTCACGGCCGAAAAGCACCACTCCGCACCACATCTGGTTGCTCTGGGACTTCTACTCAATCGGAGCCCATTCTACGCCGGGCCTGAGTTCGTCCTGCCGGCAGTTCATGTCGAAAGGGCATACGAAGCGTTATCCGATCTGGATTGGACTGATACTCTCCTGGTCGAGATTCAGACTCTTTTCCTCCGTGCTGCGCATATCGTGAACGACGCGAAAATCGATGTGCCGAAATCTTTGCGCGAGAAAATCGCTTCCAAACTGCAAAAAGCCGGGGTCGCCCCCTCCAGGGTAGCAAGGCTTCGATCCTACGTACCTGTCGCCCAAGCCGATCGTGTCAATCTCTTCGGAGAATCTTTGCCTCCGGGCCTAGTGATTTCGTGAATGAGGAGCCAGAATTCAGGAGTCAGGAGTTTGGCACCAGCAGAAATAGTTTTCGCGTCCCAGGTGCATTATATCTTCGAGGAACTGAAGGCAAGCAGATGATCAGTATTGTTGAGTCCGGGTTCGGATAGAAGGGGAAACTCCGGCGGGAGTGGCTCTGTGACTGAAGAGTGGCTGAAATAAAGGTGCGGCAGGGAGATGGATTGGCCGCGTGCACTGTGATAAGAAAAAAATATGGAATACGTCCCCCTTGGAAATACTGGACTGAAGGTATCACGCATTTGTCTCGGGTGCATGAGCTACGGCTCGTCGAAATGGCGCGATTGGGTTTTAGAGGAATCGGAATCGTTCCCGTTTTTTCATCAGGCGCTCGACGCAGGAATTAACTTTTTCGAT
>JAFAQT010000012.1 GCA_019246215.1 Verrucomicrobiota bacterium | reverse complement strand
GATAAATCTTGGGTTGGGGATGGTGCTTGCACTCGTTTGCGCGGCACTGGCTCCGGCACTGGCAAGTTTCTATCGTGAGCCGAAGCTTGTCGGGATTACGCTTGGCCTTTCCGGGACCTTCATCTGCGGTGCGGCTGCCGTGCAACACTATGCTTTGCTTCGGCGGGAACTGCGGTTCAAGGCGCTTGCGGCGATAGACCTGACGGCCACGATATTGGGCGTGGGAGCAGGCATTGTTATGGCCATTGCTGGGATGGGATACTGGGCGCTGGTTGGCATTCCGATTGTCACCGTAGTAATCCAAACAGCGGGCGTCTGGCTGGCGCTTCCGTGGCGACCTGGACCTCCAGATCGCGGTTGCGACGCACAATCCCTGCTCCGCTTTGGCGGCCTACTGACCTCCACCAACGCCGTTAACTATTGTTTTCGCAATCTCGACAATGTGCTGATCGGCTGGCGCTGGGGGGCCGGCCCCTTGGGTCTTTACCAAAAGGCATACGGCTTATTGATGTTGCCGATCAGTCAAGTGAACTTCCCCCTCAGCAGCGTGGCGGTGGCAGCTCTCTCTCGCGTCCAAATGGATCCGGTGCGGCTACGACGTTATTTCCTCGCGGGGTATACTATCGCGGCATCGTTAATCATGCCGATTGTCTGTGTCGTAGTAGTGTTTGCTGACGATATCATCCTATTTATGCTCGGCCCAAAATGGTCCGAATCGGTGGCGGTGTTCCGCTTGCTTGCCCCGGCCGCATTGATCGGCGCATTGTTGAACCCGCTCGGATGGCTATATATCGCGATGGGCCGTTCTGGCCGGCAGTTTAAAATCACATGCTTTTGGTCCGCTTTGATCATCCTATCCTTTGCGGGAGGGTTGCATTTCGGTGCAAGGGGAGTTGCCACAGCCTATTCAGCGATGTCGTGTGTCCTTGCCTTTCCTGTCTTGCTTTATGGCGTGTACGGAACACCGATTCGTGTTCGTGACATGATGGTCGTAGTGCTGCGCCCGGCTGGCTCGGCCACATTGGCTGGCCTCTCGGGTTTGATATTAAAGGCGTGGTTGCCAGGATCCTGGCCGGTCGGAATTCGCGCAATCGTCGGATGTTCTTTCGTTATGGGCGCGTACGCTTTCGTGCTGCTTGTGATCATGGGCCAATGGCACGTTTACCTGGATTTCTTTCGTCAGGTCACTCCTGGCAAACAGCCCTCCGGGCGTCCGGGCCAGATGGAAGTTTGACGATGCCCGAGTCGAGTGACGAGGCCCTGTGCCTGCCGGAATAGGTTCAACTATGAGGCCACCGAAGGTCAGCGTAGGTATGCCGGTTTACAACGGCGAGAGACATATTCGCCAGGCGATAGAATCCATCCTGACACAAGATTACGAAGATTTTGAGCTGATCATTTCGGACAATGCTTCATCCGATGCAACAGGGGAAATTTGTCGCAGCTATGCGAACGCGGATGCGAGAGTCCGATATTATCGAAACGAGACAAACATTGGAGCTTCACCAAACCACACGCGTGTCTTTGAATTGGCTAAAGGAGAGTATTTTAAATGGGCTGCACATGACGACGAATGCTTGCCGTCCCTCTTGGGTCGCTGTGTGAGGATTTTGGAAGAGGCTCCCACGTCAGTGGTATTGGTCTATCCCCAATGCGTGATTATCGACGAGGAAGGGCGAGTGACGCGAGAGTATCGTGTCTCCATTCAGGCGAAGGATCGTTGGCCTCACAGGCGCGTAGCCCAGGTCCTAAAGAGCGTGGAGCTCGGGACGCCGGCGTTCGGAGTCAGTCGGGTAAGCGTGCTCAGGCAAACTCGCTTGATCGATTCATTTCATACCTCCGATTATGTATTATTTGCCGAGTTGGCGATGTTGGGAGAAATCTGGGAAATCC
The DNA here is from genome assembly GCA_019246215.1 of Verrucomicrobiota bacterium. Lineage (GTDB taxonomy): Bacteria > Verrucomicrobiota > Verrucomicrobiia > Chthoniobacterales > JAFAMB01 > JAFAMB01. The sequence continues at coordinate 6,357 of JAFAQT010000012.1, read as the reverse complement.
CTGAGATCCTTTTGCGCAAGCGTGACTATTCGGGTCGGGGGACCGCAGCTAACAAGACCATGCAAGAATTCGATGCGTGGATGGATCCCCTCCAAAAGAAGCGCCGGAGGATTCTGCCCCTTTTACACAAAATTGCATGGGAGTACGTGAAGTCGGCATACCGCCTCCCCCTGAGCCAGTCCGAACAGTTGCTGTGTGCCGGGACGGCTCTCTACTGTCATTACGTCCGACACAATCAAGATCGCGCCCAACGCTGGAGGGGGAGACTGGCCCGGTTGATCGGAATTCGCTTGGAACCCGGCGGCAACGCCTAATTTACGAACGCAGAATGAGTTCAAAAGTAGGCTCTGAAAAATCAAAAACGCGCGGCGAGGATACATTGGCGTTTGCGCTCTCAGAATCAAAATAGACCGGTGGTTATTAGGTCGCAATTTATGAAAGCAAGTAGTAGACACTCTGCCGGCGATTGGATCGAAGTTCGAACTAAAGAGGAAATACTGAAGACCCTGGATGCGAAGGGACAACTCGACTCGTTACCATTCATGCCAGAGATGTTCAATCATTGTGGGCGCAGGTTTCGGGTCTTCAAAAGGGCGCATAAGACGTGCGATACCGTGAACAAAACCGGAGGTCGCAAGATGCTAAACACGGTGCATTTGGACGGGGTTCGCTGTGACGGGAAAGCGCACGGCGGCTGTCAGGCCGGGTGCTTAGTTTTTTGGAAGGACGATTGGCTGAAGAGTGTGCCTGAACCATCTTCGCCGGTAGCAATTTCGCCCAGCCAGGAGCTCCGCGAGGTCGATGGGCAGACTTCCGGGTGCCGCGAAGAGGATGTGTGGGCGGCGACGAATGTCCGCGCAACAGAGAACGCAGCGGGCCCCATCTATGTTTGCCAGGCGACCCAAGTGCCCGCCGCAACCGAGCCGCTGCCCTGGTGGAATACTCGACAATATATCGAAGACTTTGCGTCGGGGAACGTCGCACTTGAACAGATGGCCCGCGGATTTATTTACATGGGCTACCGTGGTCTCATTAACTCGGGAATCGGCTTGGGTCGTCCACTGCGTTGGTTTTACGATCGCTTTCAGCGTTTGCGGGGAGGTGTCCCTTATCCACGCAAACGAGGCAGGATCCCTGCTGGAAAACGGACACCAAGCGGCGAGCTGAACCTCCAATCGGGAGAATGGGTCCGCGTTAAGAGCTATGAGGAGATTCTTGCCACATTGGATTCAAACAATAGGAATCGAGGCTTATACTTCGACGCGGAGATGGTTCCTTATTGCGGGCGCTCCTTTCGCGTCCTGACGCGGGTCAACAAGATCCTCGACGAGAAAACGGGCAAAATGACCGAGTTCAAGAAACCGTGCATCATACTTGAAGGAGTAGCTTGCGAATCAAGATACAGCGAATGCCGACTATTCTGTCCACGGAGGATCTATTCCTATTGGCGTGAAATATGGCTTGAGAGGGTCTCCCCTCCGGAAAATCGACTGAGATTCGTGAAGGGATCTGATATCCGGCGAGAGCAGTTTACTAACTGATGTATGAAAATCTTTGTGACGGGAATTGACGGGTATTTGGGTTCATTGTTAGCTCCAGAGTTGCTCCGCCATGGCTATGAAGTCATCGGTTTGGACACCGGTTATTACAAAGAGCGGATGCTCTACAGTGAGAGTGGGATTACACCGTTGACGCTTGCCAAGGATCTTCGTCGGATTGAGACAGATGATCTAAAGGGAGTAGATGCTGTAGTCCATATGGCCGAACTTTCCAACGATCCTGCCGGGCAGCTTGCGCCTGAGATCACTTACGAAATCAACCATAAGGGCTCGGTGCGCCTAGCGGAAATTGCACGGAGCGCCGGCGTCCGGCATTTCGTCTATATGTCATCTTGCAGTGTTTATGGCGTGGCCGGGGCCGATTTCGTGACTGAGGATTCACCGACCAATCCGCAGACGGCCTACGGAATCTGTAAGACGCTCGTAGAGCGAGACGTCCGCGCGCTGGCCAACAGTCAGTTCGCGCCGACCTTCCTCCGAAATGCCACCGCCTATGGAGCCTCACCCCGAATGCGGTTCGATATTGTGCTTAACAACCTTGCCGGATTAGCGTGGACCACCCGAAACATTCAAATGACCAGTGATGGCCAGCCTTGGCGTCCCATCGTCCATGGACTTGATATCTGCCAAGCCATCATCGCGGTGCTCGAGGCACCAGTGGAGGCGATTGCAAATGAGGTGTTTAACGTCGGAAATACCGAACATAACTACCGGGTCAAGGAAATTGCTGAAATCGTCGGAGAGGTGTTTCCTGGCTGCAAAGTTTCGTTCGGTCCTTCAGGTTCTGACAATCGTAGCTACCGCGTGTCGTTCGAAAAAATTCGGAAGCACCTCCCCAAATTCGTGTGTGGCTGGGATGCCAAGCGGGGCGCCAAGCAGCTTTTCGACCTGTTTAAGCGAATCGATATGACTGAGGAGGTGTTCCAATGCCGCGCTTTTACCCGGCTTAAGCAGCTGGAGTATCTCATCAGGACGCGGCAGATCGACAACGCCTTCTTCTGGACCCAATAATGCGCTTTGTTGTGACCAAACTGGAAGGCGCCTACATTGTGGAGCCGGAGCCTCACAAAGACAGCAGAGGGCTCTTCGGGCGCACCTTTTGTGCTCGCGAGTTTCGCGATCATGGCTTGGTGGAGGCGTTTGTTCAATGTAATACCTCTTGGAACGCGCAGAAGGGGACCCTACGAGGGCTGCACTACCAGCTGCCTCCGTCTTGTGAAGCTAAACTCGTTCGTTGCACCGCCGGTTCTTTGTGGGATGTGATCATCGATCTGCGACCGGGCTCGCCGACATATCTGCAACATTTCGGCCTGGAGCTGTCGGCTAAAAATCGGCTGGCCCTGTACATTCCGGAGTTGTTCGCGCACGGGTTTCAGACTCTTGAGGATGCCACCGAGGTCTTCTACCAGATGAGCGAATTCTATGTGCCTGAAATGGCCAATGGGCTGCGGTACGACGATCCTAAGCTGGGAATCAGGTGGCCGCTCCCGACTACTGCCATCTCCGAAAAAGACCAGAGCTGGATGTTGCTGCAATGAAAACGCCCGAACATCGAAGTGGGGATCTACCGGTTCCTGCTCCCGGTTTGGTCTGCAAGCCCATGCAAAGCCAATTCTTGGAACAGAACCTGCCTCGGGACCGCACTCTGCGTGAAGTCCTCGAAGGCTTCGATTCTTGCCGCGAGGGCGAGAAATCGTATGCGATTGTGGAAGCCCTCTATCCGATCTGTCGGAGCATTACGGGCGATGGAATACGAGAGAGCCTGCGCCTGCTCCAGCGCACAGTGCCCTTGCAACTACTGGAAGTCCCAAGCGGTACGCAGGTCTTCGACTGGACTGTTCCGAAAGAATGGAACATCCGGGACGGCTACATTAAGAATGCCAAAGGCGAGCGCGTGGTCGACTTCCAGCGGAGCAACCTTCATGTCGTCAGTTACAGCGTTCCGGTCCGCAGAACGATGTCGCTCCCGGAACTCGAACCTCATCTGTTCACGCTGCCCGAAACCCCGGATTGGATTCCGTATCGTACCTCCTACTATCGGGAAACCTGGGGATTTTGTCTGAGCCAGAGGCAACTCGAAGGGATGGGAGAAGGTGAATTCGAAGTATGCATAGACTCCAGCCTCGAGCCCGGATATCTGAGCTTTGGCGAGTATCGGATTCAGGGTGCGACCGACGATGAGGTTTTGATCTCCTGTCATGCGTGCCATCCCTCACTCTGCAACGATAATCTCTCCGGCATGGCGACCGCAGCACGATTGGCGCAGCTGCTGCAGGGTGTAACTCTGCGTTATTCCTATCGTTTTCTGTGGATCCCGGGCACCATCGGCTCAATCACCTGGCTGGCCAGGCATGAAGCTATCCTGCCACGCATCAAACACGGGCTTGTGTTGTCGTGTGTGGGAGACTCGGGCCCGTTCACTTTCAAACGAAGTCGTCGCGGAGATGCCGAAGTCGACCGCGCGGTCGAACATGTCTTACGGCAAAGCGGGCAGAACTTCCATGTCTTGGACTTCACTCCCTACGGCTACGACGAGCGACAATACTGCTCCCCAGGGATTAATCTGCCTGTGGGGTGTTTCATGCGTACTCAAAACGGAGGATATCCGCAATACCACACCTCCGCGGATGATCTCACCCTCGTCACCCCTGCCTCGCTTGGGGAGTCGGTCGTGCAGCTGTTGCGAGTCCTTCAGATTCTGGAAGAAAATCGCTGTTACCTGAACTGCAACCCAAAGTGTGAACCGCAGCTTGGCCGGCGAGGGTTGTACCGGCAAATGGGAGGCCTCAAGGATGCCGCCGCCAGGGAGACGGCCATGCTCTGGGTGCTAAACTTGTCCGATGGTCAGCACGATCTTCTAGCCATTGCTGTCCGTTCCGGCCTCCCTTTTGCTCAGATCAGCTGTGCAGCTGATGCGCTCGAGGAGGTGGGCCTGCTTGCGTCGGCCGGGTAAGCGTCCCCGCTTTGATCTTTGCACGGCAATGCAATCGGTCGACGCTTTGTCTGCTGCCACACCGACGCCGAAGAGGCCGGGAAGGTAAAACGCCGGCTTCGCAGCAACACCGTGACAAGACATGCAAGGAATCAGGAATCTTAAATCTAAATCTGTAAGCTAAAAGGCCGAATAGAAGGATATTGAATTGCCGGATCGGATGGACATGAGCAACAGGATCGAATTGGACGAAGCGGATCTTAACGCAGACAAGAAAAAGACGATTTCAAAAGCCGCACACTGCCGTTTCTGCCAGGCGCCGCTGGAGCAAACTTTCGTTGATTTGGGCATGTCGCCGTTGTGTGAGAGTTATCTGACAGCCGATCAACTCAATCGGATGGAGCCCTTCTACCCGCTCCACGTGAAGGTGTGTGCGCAATGTTTCCTAGTCCAGCTGGAGCAGTATGTGAGCGCTGAGCACATCTTTGCAGAGTATGCCTATTTCTCCTCCTATTCCGACAGCTGGCTGAAGCATTCGTCAAATTACGTGGACATGATCTCAGAGCGCTTAGGCCTCGGATCACAAAGTCTCGTTGTCGAGCTGGCCAGTAATGACGGTTACCTTTTGCAATATTTTGTCAGTAAGAAGATTCCCGTTTTGGGTGTGGAACCAGCGGTGAACGTCGCAAAAGTCGCAGAGCAGAAGGGCGTGCCGACGCTGGTAAGATTTTTTGGATGTCAAACCGCCTTGGAAATGGTGGCGAATGGCCATACGGCGGATCTCGTAATAGGCAACAATGTACTTGCTCAGGTGCCGGACATTAATGATTTCGTGGGCGGCATTCGAATTGTACTTAGGCCGGGGGGAGTCGCCACGCTGGAATTTCCGCACCTGCAACGGCTCATGGACGAGAAACAGTACGACACCATCTATCACGAGCACTTTTCCTACTTCTCATCGCTTACGGTGGAAAAGATTTTTGCTGCTCATGGGTTAATACTTTTTGATGTCGACGAGATTCCGACGCACGGAGGATCGATTCGGATCTACGTTCGGCACATCGAAGACCATTCAAAGCCGGTCACCTCGGCGGTCGTGAAACTGAGGGAGCGGGAGCTCGCCGCGGGGCTGCACCAGATGGAGACCTATGCGAGCTTCGCTGAGCAGGTAACGGAGTCGAAACGTGCCTTGCTCGATTTGCTTATCAAACTGCGGCGGGCGGGAAAGCGCGTGGCGGGATATGGGGCGCCTGGCAAGGGGAATACGCTCCTGAACTACTGCGGCATTCGCACAGACTTCCTGGACTTTACAGTCGATCGAAACCCGTACAAGCACGGGCGCTACCTTCCCGGCACTCATATTCCCATTCATTCGGTGGACTGGATTCGCAAACGTCAGCCGGACTACATCCTAATCCTTCCGTGGAACCTTAAAGATGAAATTATCGCACAACTAGCCTATGCACGCGAATGGGGCGCAAAGTTTATTGTAGCTATCCCTGAGGCGCGGGTGCTAGACTGAGTGAGCTGTAGCCGGCCAGATTTAATCGACCGTAAATAACCTGGATATTAGTGATGAAAGTTGTCCTTTTCTGTGGCGGTTTAGGCATGCGGATGCGCGAGTACTCCGAGTCAGTTCCCAAACCAATGGTGCCGATCGGCTATCGGCCGATCCTATGGCATGTGATGAAGTATTATGCCCATTATGGGCACAATAACTTCATCCTTTGCTTAGGTTACAAAGCTGATGTGATAAAGAACTACTTCCGCAACTATGACGAATGTGCGTCCAATGACTTTGTCTTGTCAGGAGGCGGCAAAAATATCCAGTTGCTGACCAGCGATATTGACGATTGGCGGATCACG
>JAFAQT010000004.1 GCA_019246215.1 Verrucomicrobiota bacterium | reverse complement strand
AAGCTCCTCCACAAGTTTGGAAGCCTGGCGCAACTCTCGCGTTGCCCGATTGCCGAATTGTCCAGCTTTAAAGGCCTCGGGCCGGTAAAGGCTTTGCACTTGGCCGCCGCATTCGGGCTCGGAACACGACTAGCTGCAGAGCAGGTGGTTTCCGATCCGCTTAACCATCCCGAGGCCATTTATCAGCTGTTGGGGGCCGAAATGCGCCGACTCGACCGGGAGTCACTTCGCGTGGTTTTGCTGGACAGACGTTTTCGGCTGATCGCGATCAGCGAGGTATCCAAAGGAACACTGAACGAAAGCCTTGCGCACCCTCGCGAGATCTTCAAGCCCGCGATCACACATTCGGCATATGCATTTGTCCTGGTTCACAACCATCCATCCGGCGACCCAGCCCCAAGTGAAGTCGATTTCAGACTGACACGGCGCGTTGCCGATTGCGCTCGCATGCTGCAGATCCAGCTCCTGGACCATCTCGTCGTTGGTTCACCGCAGCAGGATCGGCCCGGGTATTTCAGTTTCAAGGAAGCCGGCATTATTGCCTGAGTCAGGTCGCAGAAGAAAAAGGTCTGCAGGTGCAAATGAAAGCGAACTCTTGATTAATCGGCCGCAATGCCGCAGCATTCTTTATCTTTGCGGACCGGGAAGGACGGCGTCCGCACCCTGACCGAACGCGCGATCTGGCCATTTTGCAGCGTCTGACTTCGGACTCCTGACACCTGACTCGAGCTGTTCCTTCGTGTATTCGATGAATCGACGAACAAGGGGCTCAGACGGCTCTTTCCTCCAAGCAACTCCGTAGTGAATTTTCGGCACGGAGGGGCGGAGCGGAATGAATTTCACTCCCGGCGCGGGTTGCCGGGAGATGTGCTCCCCAAAAATCGAAATGCCGAAGCCGGCGGCAACATACTGGACGCCAGTCCTTGCGCGATCAACTTCTTGCACAATTCTTAGCGAAAATCCGGCCCGCTGACAAATGCCCGCCAGCCAGGCGCGGTAACTGGGCGCATTTTCCCGGGACGTTAAAATGAAGCCCTCGGTTTTCAACTGCTGAAGCCGGACAAAAGGACGGTCGGCCAGCGCGTGATCACTTGGGACGCCGACCAGCGGTCTCTCTTGCGCGATACATTCCACTTGAAGACCGACTGGCGGTTTCCCATTGATTGCACCGACTACACCCAGGTCCAATCGATGGGTTAAAAGAGCTTCCAACTGCGCCGAGGGCACCATTTCCGTGAGGGTGACTTCAACATCCGGGTACTTGTGGCGAAAGCGCCGCAAAACAAGAGGCATCCACTCATGGCTCTGTGCGCCAATAAATCCGATCGCCAAGTGGCCTGTCTCCGCCCGGCCAATTCTGCGGGTCTGTCGCCCGACTTCTTCGAGATCGAAAAGGATCTTCTTGGCGCCTGGCAAAAACGTGTGACCTGCAGGGGTAAGCTTAACCCGCCGGCTGTTCCGTTCCAGCAATATCACCCCAACGGATTCCTCCAATAATTGGATCTGCGCGCTCACGGCGGACTGCGCCACATGCAACACAGCTGCGGCCCTCGTAAAACTGAGTTCCTCTGCGACCGCAACAAAATAGCGCAGGTGACGAAATTCCATATATAGAATACGGTCCCAGCTATCATCCTGACAGATTACAGCTAGCATAACAAGCTATTTTCCTTATCGCTCAGAGCTCGTTACCGTGGCGCTTCATATGAGATCGCCGATCGCGATGCCAGCGGCCCCCCTTTCCAATTCGGAGGCCGCTCCGGTTTTTATTCAAACGATGCGAGCCGAAATCCGCTACTGTTTCAGACTCCCTACCATCACCAAAGTGCCAATCCGCCAACAAATGGATTGCACTGGCGGTAATCCTGGTGGGCCCGTTCCTCGGCGTCATCGATTTTTTTATCGCCAATATCGGAGTGCCGTCAATTCGCCTTTCTTTAGGCGCTTCGTTCAGTGAGATGGAACTCGTGATCGCCGGATATGGCTTAACCTATGCCGTATGTTTGATTACCGGCGGACGCCTCGGAGATATCTATGGAAGGAAGATGACATTCATTCTGGGAATGATCGGTTTTACTCTGACCTCGGCTTTCTGCGGATTGGCGCCGACTCCCAGCTGGCTCATCTTCTGGCGACTCGTTCAGGGTTGCACTGCTGCGGCTATGTTCCCGCAGGCCCTCTCATTTATTCAGGTCAATTTTACGGGTTCGGCAAAGCGGATCGCATTTAGTCTCTACGGCGCGATGATCGGTTTTGGATCGATTGTAGGGCAACTGCTGGGAGGATTTCTCATCCATGCCAACCTGTTCCAGCTCGGCTGGCGCCCGATTTTCCTGATCAATTTGCCGATTGGGATCGCTACTATCATCAGCGCCTCCTTTTTACTGAAGGAGTCGCGGGCGAAGGCGGCTCCGAAACTGGATCTTGGTGGTGTGGGAATTTTGACCATTGGCCTCGCGCTGTTTTCTTATCCTTTCATGGAAGGACCGGAGCGCGGATGGGCTCCATGGACGTGGGTTTGTCTCCTCGCCTCCTTTCCAGTTCTATGGGCATTCTGGCTCTTCGAACGCCGACAGTCCGCAAAAAATCAGTTTCCTCTCATTGAGCCGATGTTGTTTCGAGACAGAGGTTTTGTCGTGGGGTTGATTGTGACCTGTATCTACTTCGCAGGCCACTCTTCAATGATTCTCGTTTTGAGCCTCTACCTTCAATTCAGTCTGGGTCTCAACCCGATGTACGCAGGGTTCGCCCTGGTGCCGTTTTCGTTCGCGTTCCTGCTCGGTTCTACGGTCTCGGGCAAGATCAACGGATACCTCGGGCGCCGTTCATTACATCTCGGGGTAGCTGTCCTTGTGATCGGGATCCTGGCTCTGGCATTCCTAGCCGCGCCTGCTCCCGGGCACTTGACAGCTGGCTTCGTCTTGGCGTGTTTCATCTATGGAATCGGGCGTGGCCTCGTTACATCGCCCCTCTACAACACCGTGCTGAGCGGTATCCCACACAAAGATGCAGGCGCCGCCTCCGGAGTGACCTCAACAATGCCCCAGTTGGCGAACTCGATCGGCATAGCGCTGATCGGGGCTGTTGTTTTCAGCACGATCCCGAAAAATGGAGCCACCTCTGGCGATTACGCTCACGGTTTCGTTGTTTCCTCCTCGATCAACTTGGTCATGCTTGGAGCAGCCGCTGGGCTGATATTTCTAATCCCAAAAAGCAGGGGTCGCGATCTGCCGGTTGGCGAACACGGAGTGGTGGAAAGCTGAATCAGGCCAATGCCGCCTCCACTTCGGGGCGCAGGGTTCAGTTTTGGCGGTTGGCTCCCTTGAGCCACTGAACCCTCGCTTCCTGGATCGACAAGCCGCCTGCTTTCCGTGCTAAAAAACCAGGATGATTCACCCCACAGCCGTCATTGACCCGAAAGCAGAGATTGATTCCGATGTTTCGGTAGGTCCCTACGTGCTGATTGAAGGTCCTGTTCGGATCTCTATGGGCACCGAAATCCAAAGCCATGCTGTCATCACAGGGTCGGTCGTAATCGGTCGGAACAACCAAATCGGATACGGAAGCGTAGTTGGTTCGTACCCTCAGGATCTCAGTTTTGACCCGAAAGTGAGCTCCGGGGTTGAGATGGGCGACACCAATGTCATTCGGGAACACTGCACGATCCATCGAGGCACCAAAGGGAGCACGAAGACGCAAATCGGCTCGAATAACCTGCTGATGGTAGGAGCACATGTGGGCCATAACGTGCGGATTGGGGATCACGTGATTCTGGCAAATAACGTTCTGCTGGGTGGGTACGCCGAAATTCACGACCGCGCCTTTGTTGGCGGCGGGAGCGTCGTCCATCAATTCACTCGGATGGGCGCTGTGTCGCTCATGCAAGGGCTTTCCGGCATCAGCAAGGATGTGCCGCCTTTTACAATCGCCGCTGGCAAGAATGGTATCGCAGCCCTCAACATCATTGGCCTACGCCGCGCAGGATACGATCCTGAACTGCGAAAGGAAGTGCAAGAGGCGTTCGCCCTGCTTTACACCAGCGGATTAAACACAAGCCAAGCGCAGGCGCAATCTGGGCAACGCTCGTGGTCAAAGGAGGTTTCCTTGTTCTGGGAATTCATTGGGAGCACGAAACGCGGAATCTGTCCGATAGCGCGGTGGCAAGAGGTCAAAGCTCGCACGATGAGCAGCGATGAGGGATGAAGGATCCGGACTAGTCCGGCGAAAGTAATAGCCTGCGAATCCTGCCTAGTTGCTGCGCCAGTAGCGACTTCCGTCCTCGGGTACCGAATCGCGCCGCAACAGGGGGGTTTTTCCTTGCATTTCGAGAGGCCAGATGTTGGCTTTTGTTTGCTTTATTCCGCAGCAATTGCTCATGAGGCTCCAAATCCTAGATCTGTTTCTTTTGGTTTTGCTGCCGATGAATCTCTTTGCTCAAACAGCGACTCCTCCGACCCTCCTGTCCCCGGGCCCGACCCCAGCGAATAATAAAGGCAAAGAGTTTAATCCGTTACTACCGCTTCAAAACACAGGCAACGCGGGCCAAGCCCCTGTTGAAATCAACTCCGAACAAACTCGATTTGAGGGTGGAATCGCGGTGGCAGAAGGCAACGTCGTGATCCGGTACGGGGGCGTTACCATTTACTGCGACTATGCAGAATACAATCCCGAGACGCACGAGATTGTCTTGCGGGGCAATGTTCGATTGTACCAGGACAGGTATGCCTTCGTGGCAGATCGCGCCATTTACAACCTGCAAACCAAGGCGCTCAAGATGAGTGATTTCGGGGGTCCGAAGCAGCCATTTCAGATCAACGGCGACACGGTCGTTTCCTTCAAAGAAAACGAATACACGATCCTCAACGGCTTCATCACCACGAGCGATTCGTCCAAACCAGACTACCAGCTTCGTGCCAGGACCATCCGAATCTATTCCAACGATCGGATTATCCTCTCGAACGTGACCCTGTTTGTGGGTCGGACGCCGGTTTTCTGGTTTCCTTACATTTACCAGTCCTTGAATGACCAGTTCAGCTACAACCTTGCTCCGGGCTATAACTCCGTCTGGGGTGCGTATCTCCTAACCTCTATCACATTTCCGATTGCCACCAACGTGAGCGGTACGGTTCACCTCGATTTGCGTAGTCTCCGAGGCCCGGCGCTCGGCATGGACGCTAACTACCACATGGGCCCGAACAGGGAAACCTACGGGCGCCTGCGGCTCTATGGAATGTTCGATCAATCGCCCAACATCAATGAAACCGCGCTCGGCCGTGCGCCAATCGATTCGGGACGGTATCGGATTCTGTATCAATCGAGGACCTACATCACAGACGATCTATCGGCGGTCGTCGATTTCAACAAATTGAGCGACCAATATTTCCTGCAGGATTTTTATCCTAACATCTTCGCCTACGATCCCCAGCCCGACACTTATACCCAACTGGTAAAGCGCGGCGAGGCATACACGTTATCCGCGCTGACACGCCCTCAGGTGAATACCTTCCTGGAAACGGCCGAACGCTTACCTGAGGTCAGCTGGGAGGTCGCGCGAACGCCGCTGTTTAATAGTCCGATCTTTTACGAGGCAACGACCAGCGCGGCCGAACTGCACCGTGCCTTTGCCGCCACAACAGGTAATCTGTTTATAGACTTGCAGAGTGGATCGCTCAACCCTGATTACGAATTTTTCCGTTTCGATTCTTTTCATCAACTGATTTTTCCGCACACCTACTTCGGATGGTTATCGCTGGTTCCGAGCGCCGGTGTCCGTGGAACCTACTACAGCACTACTGGAAGCTTCACAGAGTCTGATCTCAGTAATCCCCTCCCTAGGGGTATTTTGGTTGAACACGGCGGACGGTTAAGGTGGGCCTTTAACGCCAACGTGGAAGCCTCCTTCAAGCTCTCAAGAGTTTTCGAGGGCGTGCAGGAAAGATGGCTCGGCCTCGATGGACTGCGCCATGTCATCCAGCCTTACGCTGACTTCTCATATGTCCAGCCGACAGTTGCCCCTTCCAAAATCCTCCCCATTGATCAGTACATTCCGAGCGCCCCGCTGCAAGCGATCGATTTCCCCCAGTTCAATTCGATCGATTCTCTCGATCATTGGACGATATTGCGTCTGGGTGTGCAGAACCGGCTTCAAACTCGGCGCAACGCTTCCACTCTCAATTGGCTAGACGTTAACAGCTATTTTGATGTCAATTTCAATAACCCGCTTGCCCAGGCTATACCACCGGCCACCACCAGCGTTTCCCGTACAAATCCTGTCACTCCGCCACGCGAGCTATTCTCCAACGTGTTTAACAGGGTCCGGTTTCAACCCGTCCCTTGGGCGTACCTTTCCATTGACTCGCAAGCACCTCTTTTAAACTCGGGCTTCTGGGCGGTGACTACCGCTTTCGATTGGATAATTAATCCGAATATCGAATTCCGCCTGGGACATCAATATTTGCAGAGCAACCCCTTCTATCAGGATACCAGCGAGCTCTCATTTTACACTTACTTGCGGTTGAATGATAACTGGGGATTCAGCGTGTACGAGGATTACGGATTCAAAACTGGCCTGGTGAATCAACAGACGTATGCGCTCCATCGAGATCTGAGCAGCTGGGTCGGCGCACTTGGCCTGAACATCACGAACAATGGATCGGGCAAACACCAGATCGCGGTGGTGCTCACCTTCACTCTCAAGGATCTGCCCCGGTTCGGGTTGCCAATCAACCTGGATGTCGGCAACGCTCTCGGCGAATGAGAAGATTCCACCTTTTGAGCTGGATGGGGAATCCAATCGACTGGCCCGGGAACACGAATAACCTTCTGCTGGACAAAACGCGGAAGCGCGATATGTGAATGGCTCGTTTCTTAGGAGCGCACCATGGAAATCGCTATCATCGGGTCCGGATATGTCGGTCTAGTGACTGGCGCCTGCTTCGCGGATGTCGGACACAGTGTCGTCTGCGTCGACAACGACGAAAGGAAGGTCGACAGCCTCCAGAGCGGGCATGTCCCCATTTACGAACCCGGTTTGGAAGAGGTCGTTCACCGCAACGTTGCGGCCCGCCGCTTGCGATTCACGAACAGCACCTCCGACGGTGTCGACCATTCCAAGATTGTTTTTATTGCGGTGCCGACTCCTCCTCAACCCGACGGCAGCGTGGATCTCACCTATATTGAGAAGGTTGCGCGAGAGATTGCGGAAGTACTTAAGGAGTACCGGGTCATCGTCGACAAGAGCACCGTACCCGTCAAGACCGGCGAAAAAGTCGCTGAAACAATCCGACGATACAACAAGGCCCGAGTCGAGTTTGATGTCGTCAGCAATCCTGAATTCCTCCGGGAAGGTTGCGCTGTCGCTGACCTTATGAATCCGGATCGAATCGTGATCGGTTCGAACAGCGACCGCGCGCTAGCACTCATGAAGAAGGTTTATGAGCCGTTCATGGCACCCATAATGGTGACGGATATCAACAGCGCCGAGTTGATCAAGCACGCGGCAAACTCATTTCTGGCGTTGAAGATCTCCTACATCAACGCGATCTCAGCAATTTGCGAAGCGAGCGATGCGGATGTCGAGCGCGTGGCGGACGGAATTGGGGCCGATAAACGCATCGGCCGCAGCTTTCTGAACGCCGGCCTCGGTTATGGCGGGTCCTGTTTTCCGAAAGATGTGGCAGCTTTCATCGCTATCAGTGAACAATTGGGAATACCATTTAGCCTTCTGAAGGAAGTGGAACGTATCAACGGGGCACAGCTTGAGCGATTCGTGAAAAAGATCAGGGATACCCTCTGGGTGCTGAAGGATAAACGCATTGCGGTGTGGGGGCTCACTTTCAAGCCGGACACCGACGATGTTCGCAGTTCTGTCGCAATCAACTTGGTCAACAATCTGTTACAAGAAGGCGCCATCGTTCGGATGTACGATCCGAAAGGCATGGAGAAAGTCATGGAGTTGAAGCTGTGCAGGGGTGCGACCCTGGCTAGGTCCGCAATTGAAGCCACCGAGAATGCCGAGGCGCTTGTCTTGGCGACCGAATGGGACGAATTTCAAAACATCGATTTTGTGCAGGTTCGAAAAAGCATGCACACTCCAATTATCTTTGATGGGCGTAACCTATTCGACCCTAGGACCATGAGTGAACTAGGGTTCCGTTATTTCGGGATCGGACGCTCGGGCCTGGTTTTGAAACAACCCCGAGGGAGCAAAAATCGTCCTGGTGGCACTCAACGAGCGGCGCGATTTCAGTAGAACCTTGTCCCGAATTGTGGAATTTTAGTGCGCTGTCCCGCACTTTTTTCACCTCCAGTGTTGCACGCCGGCGGGATGCTGGAGAGGTATTATGGAAGGCAAAAATCCGCGCCTCTGTTGCTTAAAAGCGCTTCAGCGTTGGGAGATCGGTCGAGAATTTGCCGACGAGGTTCTTCACCAGGCGCTGCAGCGATCGGGGTTGAATAATGTCAATAGGTCCTTTGTCACGGAGACCTTCTATGGCGTAATTCGGAACCGATCTTATCTCGATTTCATTATCCAGCGATTCCGATCCTCCGGTCTCGACATGCCGACTCGACAGGTACTGCGTTTGGGAGTTTATCAGCTTTACAAAATGCGGATTCCGGATCACGCGGCAGTCTATGAGACCGTTAATATTGCCGGCGCCGCTCGGACCTTGGTCAATGCTGTCCTGCGTAAGACGATCGCCGAAAAGGATCATATCCTCCGGCAATTACAGGATGCGCCGGTCCACATCCGCTATTCACACCCCGAATTTCTCTGGCACAAATGGGAATCCCGACATGGAGGCAAACTGGCCGAAGAACTTTGCGCCTGGAATAATGAACCTGCTAAGATTTATGTCCGAGCCAATCGATTGAGAGTGACGCCTGGAGAGCTGATCGAAAGTTTCCCCGGCGCAAAACTTCTCGATGTTCACCCGGATTGCCTGGAAGTTCATCGTCTGCCTCTCTCCTGGATTTCCTCCGGAGTCGCATACGTCCAGGATCCCAGCACCCTTGTCGCATGCGATTTGTTGGATCCGAAACCTGGGGAAGTGGTTCTCGATGCCTGTGCGGCGCCCGGCGGAAAAGCGGGTTACATGGCCCAAAAAATGGAAAACCAAGGGACCCTCGTGGCCTGCGACTACGATAAGCTCCGACTCGCAAGGCTCGAGCAAAATTTGCTTCGGCTTGGTGTCAGCAACACCAAAATTGTTCTGCTCGATTGGCTTGAACACGCATCTGCTCCATTTAAGCCGGACACATTCGACGCAATCCTCGTGGACGTTCCGTGCACAAATACGGGAGTGATTCGGAGACGCACCGATGTAAAATGGCGGCTGAGCCCACAAGACTTCCCGCGGATGCAGCATCTTCAAGCTCGGATCGTTAAGGCGACGATTCAGCTCCTGAAATCAGGCGGACGTCTCGTCTACAGTACATGCAGCATCGAACCAGAGGAAAACGAACGAGTGGTCGATTATATCGACCGAGAAGTTCCTGAGCTCCGTTTTTCGCAAGCGAGATCATCGATGCCGATCCACGACCATCTGGACGGCGCGTTTGCCGCGCTGTTCGTCAAGGCCTAGTGCACTAGCAAGATCCGGCGGTCGCGCATCAGCAATATTCCGGGAGCTGGCGAGTTCCAATCACTTCTGGCGAAGAACCTCATTCTTCTCGCTCAGGACAATGACTTTCGGCCGATGCGTTCCAACCTCCGCCGGATCGAACAATCCGAAGCTCATGATCGTCAGAACGTCTCCTGGTTTTCCGAGCCGCGCGGCGGCTCCGTTGAGCACCACCGTGCCATGGCCGCGAACCCCATAAATGACGTATGTCTCAAATCTTGCGCCGTTCATGATGTTCCCGACCAAGATCTGCTCGTACTCTTCTAGTTCAACGAGTTCGGCAAGATCCGCAGAAATGCTTAGGCTGCCGTCGTAATTCAGGTCCGCCCCGGTGACGACGGCTCGATGAATTTTCGATTTCAGGAGAGTTATATACACGGCTCGCAAACTAGCGCCTAATTTTTGTTTGTCATCTCAGATACACGGGTGTGCGCGTCCCTTCGGGAGGGAAAGATCAGCCACTGCTCGCGGAATAAGGTCCCCCATCCTCGGGTCCCGAGTCGGCCAGTCAAAAGGAATTCATGAGGTTAGCTTTTCATAGAATCTTAATGCCTCGATCTCGGGAGCGAGCTCTCGCAATGGGTAGACTCCTTTCAGTCCACCTGAGGCCGGGTCCTGAATTAGATAGTCAAAACCGGCCTTACCAACAACAACGACGAAGTGTGTAACGCCATTCGCCAGATGGATGCGAACAATGACTGGGTTACCGCGCTTGAGATTCCAATCGATCAGAAAATAAGACGGCAAATCTTCATAGGCGTGTCGTGCCAGACCGGGATGAAAATCGGCCGCCTTTTCCCAATACACCCAGCCTTGCGGTGTATAACCGGCGTTGTCAGAGAGAAAGGCGTTTAACCGCCCCGGATCTATGTCCTGCCCATAAAAGGCCAAAACCATAGCCGCGGCGCTGACAGCACATCCCTCCTGCCCGATCGTGGAGGGCGCCGGTCCCAGTTCATCATCAGCCCACCTGGGATCGTCCTGCGCGAATCGGGGCACGGAAAGAACGTACTTCGAGAAAAAATAGAGGCCTCCAGCAGAAGGGATTTTTCTGGTTCCGACGTAGTAATACCATGCAGAGACAATGACCAGGATGCCCAGGATTCCTGCCAGCACAAAAACCCCTGGGTGTCGCAAACTTCTCCAGTTCAAGGAGGGAGTCTGACCCTCCCCCAAGACAGTTAAATTACGCGGTCGCATCTGCTTTTTGGTGGACCAGAATGCCACTTAGCGCAAAGTTATCGGCAAGCGCTAGAATTATTGCTTCAGGGACCAATGGGCGAAACTTCTTTTTGGCTCTGGTCATCCATCCTCAAACTAACATGACGTGTCGGATTAGTAGCTCGAAAAAGCTAATCTCCCGAAATGGGTATTCCAGCAAGCATAGAATGGCTCCTTCTCAGCTCGCCACAATCCTATGTCCGGCCGCCCACAACTAAGAAATTCCGATGAACGGCCATTTTCTCAAGCGCAATCAGAAGAATCTTAAAATCGTGCTGGTAATCGGACCGCTCTTGATTGGGAGCATCTTAATTATCGTCTCGAAACAAATTTATGCAGATCATCGGGAAGCGATCAATCTTTTGAAACAAAGCTACGAAGACAGAGAGTGGCTCAATCGTTTGCGTGATGACCTGGATGAGTTGCAAGCCGGAGAGAATGGTTTTCTGCTCACCGGTGATCAAGCTTACCTACAGGCTCATCAATTTTCCTACGACGACATCTCCGTTCGCCTTGCTTATCTCGACGCCTTGTACACAGATCGACCCGCCGCTCAATTGGAGCAATGGCACCGACTCCGCCCGCTTGTGCAAGCAAAATTGGCCCAATACCGCGACGTTACCTCGCTCAAAAAATCCGGACAGGACGACAACGCGCTCAGGCTTGCCAACGGAAGTGGACAAACATCCATCATCGATCAGATCAGATCGATCATCGCCGAGATGCAGGTTGCCGAAGATAAGATGCTTACCGCCCGTAAGCGAGCAAATGAAAGCAAACTCGACACCAGTGACGCCGTCTCAACCGGTCTGCTGCTCCTGAGCGCGACGGTCGTTATCTATGCGGGAGTATTAGTTTTGAGAATTCGCCAACTGCAAAGCATCATCACGATCTGCGCCTGGACCCAAAAAGTTAATTTTAACGGTAAATGGATGCCCATGGAAGATTTTTTGTGGCGTAGGTTTCGCGTCAAGGTTTCGCACGGTATTTCCGAGGAAGCATTCGATGGGGTCATGGGAATGGTCGGGAAAAATCTCACGGTCTCCGACAACCAGCCGGCCAAGATGAGCGGCCCGAAGCCTCAACCAGATGTCGAAACAGGGCACTAGTGGCCCTGTTTCCGGAAATAGCATGTATTTTGGCAGAGGTCAGTTCGCTGCCGGCAGCGCATTTGCTCGCACGCTTTGGGTTCTCTGCGTGCTTCTCCTGTTAGAGTCTTGCGCGTCGACAGACCGGATTGGCGAATCGAAAGCCACCCTTTGGAAAGTTCAAGGAGATCACAACAGAGTTTATCTGCTCGGATCCATTCACGTACTTTCAAAGCAAGCATACCCACTCAAGCCGGCCCTCGACCGCGCGTTCGATGACGCCAAAAAGGTGGTGTTTGAAATTGATCTCAGCCGTTTCACGCAGCAAAGCTTCAAGAAAGAATTTCGTCGAACTGCCTTTTATCCACCCGGACAATCTCTCGTGAAAAAGCTTACGCCTCAGACGATCGAGTTATTAAACAGTTTGCTCCCTCTTTACGGTTTGTCGCTGAAGAAGGTGGCGCGCTTAAAGCCCTGGTTTCTTGCCGAGACACTCAGTTCGCGGACTCTCGAGCTGTCGGGATTCAGCGATCGGCTTGGGGTCGACCTTTATTTTTACCGAAAAGCGAAGGCGGTCGGCAAGCCAGTGCTTGGGCTAGAAACGCTTCGCGATCAAGCGGAGATCTTTGACCGATTTGACGACAAACAAAATGAACAATACCTGCTGAGTACTCTCTCCGGGTTACCCGCCTACGCTGAGATGATCCGCCAACTGGTTAACGCTTGGAAAGACGGGGACGTGCAATCGCTAGACCGGATTTTAAATCAGGATAAGCGGACCGACCCGGTAACCCACTACGTTCTGTTCTCGAGGCGAAATGCAAAATGGTTACCGGAAATCGAACGGTTTGCTCATCAAGACGACAACTATTTGATCATAGTCGGAGCTGGGCATCTTGTCGGGGAGGACGGCGTAGTAGCGCAACTCAGGCATGCGGGCTACTCCGTGCAGCAACTATAGCACAGGCACTGCTTCGCAGAACGCCGCGGGTCATTCCACGGCTTCGCTCTGTTCGGCTCTCAGCGCGTCGGAAATTTTCTCGACCTTAATCAGGTTGGTTTTGCCGGGCATATTGTAGGGAGTGCCCGCAACGATCGTCAGGACATCCTCCGGTTTAGCTCCCAGTACTTTGGTCGCAGCGTCGACGCTCAATCGTACCAGATGAGCGGTCCCAGCGACAGCTTCATAGAGGATCGGTCGCACTCCCCAGCTCAATGAAAGTCTCCGACACACCTCCTTTGTAGAACACAGCGCGAGGATTGGCATTTTAGGCCGGTGGCACGAAACCCGCCGAGGAGTTCCTCCGGAGGCGGTCGCAGCGATAATTGCTTTGGCCGTCACCGAGTTTGCAATGGCATGTGCCGCATGTCCTACAGCCGCCTCCAAATCTGCCCGGTCCGGAATGGATGGTGGAATTGGCAGTTCTCCGGTGATCCATGATTCCTCTGCTCGGGCGGCAATCGTTGCCATCGTTGCGACCGCCTCGACCGGGAACCGCCCGACAGCCGACTCCGCAGAAAGCATGACAGCGTCGGTGCCATCCAGAATCGCATTGGCAATGTCAGCGGCTTCCGCCCGGGTTGGTTTATGGAAATTGATCATCGATTCCAACATCTGCGTTGCCGTGATCACAGGCACTCCCTCATCACGACAGACCCCGATTATTCGCTTTTGCGCGATCGGCACATCCTCGAAACTCATTTCCAGCGCCAGATCTCCTCGGGCAACCATCACGCCATAACACTCCCGAACAATATTCCCAATATCGTCAAGCGCATTCTTTCGCTCGATTTTGGCGATTACCGGAATCGAGGCTCCTCGCTCAGCCAGTGCCTGCTTGAGAAATCGGACATCTGAGGATGACTGCACAAAAGAGAGCGCCAAAAAGTCGAGCTCTTCCGAAACCGCAAAATCAAGATCCTGGTAGTCTTTGGTCGTGAGGGACGGCAACGAAACCAGCCGGTTCTTGAGGTTCACGCCTTTATTACTTTTCAACTCGCCGCCGCGAAGGATCTCGCAAACCACATCGCCAGTCGGCCTGATTTCAAGTACTTGAAGTTCCACATTACCGTCGTCCAGAAGCACGACCGTGCCAGGAGCCACATCGCGATGGAGGCCCTTGAAACTGACGGCGATCTTCGCCGGCGTTCCCACGGTCTTCTCTGAGGTCAACATGATCTTCTTGCCCCGTTGCAGCTCTATGCTGCCGTTCTCCATTTCCCCAACGCGAATTCTGGGGCCCCGCAAATCCCCGAGAATTCCTACGAAAACACCCATCTCATCGGCGACTTTGCGAATCCGCTCCACCAAAGGCTTGGCCACCTCAGCTGTGCGATGGGAAAAGTTTAGTCGAGCCACGTCCATCCCTGAATCAATCAAACGCCGGAGCACCTCTTCGCTGTCGCTCGCCGGCCCTATCGTCGCCACAATCTTCGTTCGCTTTGAGGGTCCACCCATCGGTCAATGTTGACCGAAGCACATTCAGAGAACAAGGCCGAAGCACAGCAAAGTCCCGGGCGGTTGGCTCGCAAGTATCTCGTTCGCTCCGATCTTTTTTTTGCGTTCGCTTTGTTCTCCGATTCGGACAAAAATGATTTCGCACAGATTTTAGCGTGCCTTGAATGCGGTTCTTGCGCGAACATGAGCGGAAGTGCCCAGATGATTACGATAGCGAAAGAAGACCCTCGTTCCTCTGATGTCTCGCGACTGCTTTCCGCATTCGTCGAAGAGGTCGAGAGGCGTTACGATTCTCCACCAGTGGATGTTGGAAACTTCGATCCCGAGCTCGTTGCGGTCCCAAGAAGTGTTTTCCTGGTAGCGCGGCGCGATGGAAACGCCGTAGGTTGTGGAGCGCTTGTCCCAATCGATCAATATTGCGTCGAGGTCAAACGGATGTTCGTCGCCAAAGGAGAACGGGGACTCGGAATCGCCACCATGATCCTGGATGAGCTCGAACGTTTAGCCAGAGAATTCGACTACGACGCGATTCGGCTCGAGACCGGCATTAAGCAGCCCGAATCCATTGCGCTTTACGGCAAAGCGGGTTTTTATCGAATCCCTAATTTCCCGCCATTCGAAGCGGATTCTTCTGCGGTTTGCTTTGAAAAAAAAATCTGATTGTAATGAGTGTACCAGACGGTACGCAGTCAGCGTGACCGCCTCCTGAGGAGTTTCCCTTAAGACGCCGTGTCTACGACTTTGAATCCAGCAAATCTCAGCGCCCTGATAGCGTCGCCCAACTGTCGATCGCGAACAAGGACATAGTCCGTTTCGAAAGTGCCTACTGGAAGAATGCCTATATTGGATTGTGCCAAAGGAACAGCCACTGAAACCAGGCTCCCAACAAGATCCAGATCCAGCGGCCCCACAATCTTGAACCCTCGCCAACCTCGACTCGCCTGGACTCCCTGAGGAACAAAGTGCTCCTCACAGATCACTGAAAGTTCGTCCCGAGTGCGGCTGATAGAAAGGAAAGATTCCCCAATAGCCCAGTCTGGAATTGGAGCATCGGTATTAAGTCGACACACCGCAAGGCGTTCTGCCAAGATGACCAACTTCAGCAAAGGAGGATTCATCGGGCCGGCAACATGGCACTAAAATCGATTCAGTGCCAACGAGAGTTTCAGCAGATTGCCTCGACTCGAAAAAGCTGGAGACGGCGTTTACGCGAAACGTTTGCTTTTCGACGGCTTAAATGCATCCTTTCGGACTCTTCCTATATGCAACGGCTACCTGGATTCCGTGATTTTTACCCGGAGGAATTCGCCTTTCGGAATTACCTTTTTGATAACTGGCGACGTGTAGCCAGATCATTCGGGTTTGTGGAATACGACGGACCCACACTGGAACCGACCGAACTTTACAAAAAAAAGAGTGGGGAAGAGCTGAAAACGCAGCTATTCCGTTTTGTTGACCAGGGAAACCGAGACGTCTGTATGAGACCGGAAATGACCCCGACCTTGGCTCGCCTCGTTGCGGCGCGGGCCCGGGAATATCGCAAGCCGATCAAATGGTTCAGCATTTCTCCATTTTTCCGATTTGAAAAACCGCAAAAAGGCAGGCTCCGGGAGTTCTATCAAATCAACTGTGACATTATCGGAGACGATTCTCCCGCCGCTGACGCGGAGCTGATCGGGCTTGCCATTGCCTTGCATCGGGTTTTCGGCTTAACCGAAACCGATTTTCTTGTGCGGATCAATAACCGTAACCTCTGGGCAGAATTCCTGATCAAGCATCAACAGCCAATCGAAAGGTTATCTGAGTTTCTCTCGATCATCGACAGACTTGAGCGTGAGAAAGAGGAGGTCACCGCAGGCAAGCTCCGATCCTTTCAACTCGATCTCGCCGCGGTCCGGGAATTTCTTGGAACCCCCCCTGGCTCGGTGCCAGGCTTCAGTGAACTTTTTCGAGAACTTCAGTGGCGGGGCTTAGAAGGATTTGTTCAGTTGGACCTGACGATCGTCCGTGGTCTTGACTACTACACCGGCTTAGTCTTCGAGATTTTTGATCGAGAAAAGGAAAATCGATCCCTCGCCGGCGGCGGCCGTTATAATAATCTGATTTCCACCATCAGCGAGGGCGAGACGGACCTCCCCGCTGCTGGTTTTGCGATTGGAGATGTGACATTCACCAAGTTGTTGCAAGGACTCGATCACACGCGGCAACGGATCGATTATGCTCTCCGGACCCCCTGCGGCGCGTTCATCGTCATCGCGGACGAAATGCGGCGCCCTGAGGCGCTAGAACTGGCTCAAACTCTCCGTCGGTCAGGGGTGATAGTCGACTATTCTCTTCAACCGACCAAGGTTGCGCGCCAATTTCAGCAAGCGGGAACTGTCGGCGCCAAATACGCTGTTGTCATCGGCCAGGAATGGCCGCAGGTGCGCGTTAAACTGTTGGCTGAACGAACTGAACAGATCCTGTCAAAAGACGACCTTTCCCTGTTTTTGGGAGACAATTGAGTTTTCTTATCCTCTTGGAACAATGTATCGCACTCATCATTGCAACGAACTCAGGTCCTCCAACGTCGGTCAGGAAGTCACACTTGCCGGTTGGATTGATTCCACACGTGATCATGGGGGCGTAATTTTCGTTGATCTCAGAGATCGGGAAGGTCGGACCCAGATTGTATTTCGGCCCGAAGAATACCCAAGGGTCGCTGCTACCGCGCACACGCTTCGAAACGAAGATGTGACCCAAATCACCGGTAAGGTCGCTCGCAGGGTCGATGGAACTCAAAATCCGAAGCTTGCTACCGGCGAAATCGAGGTCGTCGCTTCCTCTTTGAATATTCTGAACCGATCCGAGATTCTTCCCTTTCCACTTGATTCAGAAGTCGGCAACGAAGATCTCCGGCTTGCATACCGGTATCTCGATCTTCGTAGACCCGCGCTTGTTCGCAACCTGAAAGCCCGCCACCAGGTTGTCAAAGTCACACGAGAGTATCTGGACCGAAATGGGTATCTTGAGATCGAGACTCCCGTCCTCTCAAAGAGCACTCCGGAGGGAGCACGTGAATTTCTGGTTCCCAGCCGCCTGATTCCGCATCACTATTACGCGCTCTCCCAATCACCCCAGCAATATAAACAATTGCTGATGGTGGGCGGGGTCGAGAGATATTTTCAGATCGCAAAATGTTTTCGCGACGAAGATCCGCGCGCTGACAGAATCACTGAACTGACTCAGATCGACCTGGAAGCGTCCTTCATCGAGCGGGAAGATATCGTTCAACTTATTGAAGGCCTTTTGCTGGAGATATTCCGCGCGACGAGAGGCGTTGACATTCAAACGCCATTCCCCCGCTTGACCTACCACCAAGCGATGGATCGATTTGGCATCGACAAACCAGATCTGCGGTTTGGGATGGAGCTGGTAGATTTGAGCGACCTCTTTGCCGGATCTCAGTTTAAAGTATTCCGGGGGGCACTGGACAATGGCGGCGTGGTAAAATGTATCAACGCAAAAGGATTCGCCAAGATTACGACCGGCCAGATCGAGGAACTGACCAACCTCGCCAAGGCATCGGACGCGAAAGGGCTCGCGTTCATTAAAGTCGAGGCAGGCGAATGGAAATCACCGATTGTTAAATTTTTCGTGGAAGCCGAAAAGGCGGCTCTGAAACAGAAGCTGGACGTTGAGGAGGGAGATCTGCTCCTTTTCGGAGCGGACCGCTGGGAAATCGTGTGCACTGTTCTCGGGCGAATACGGTTAAAGGTGGCGGAGATCCAGCAACTAATAAAGGACCCAAATGAGTTGAAATTCCTATGGGTCTTCGACTTTCCCCTGCTAGCCTTTGACCCTGCGGAAAATAAGTGGAGCTCGATTCATCACCCATTCACGCGGCCTAAGAGGGAAGATCTCCAACTCCTGCAGGATGGTGACTACGGACAAGTCCGCGCTGAGGCATATGATGTGGTGTTGAACGGAGTCGAGATCGGCGGCGGCAGCATCCGAATACACGAGCAACATCTGCAGGCTAAAATGTTTCAGGTGCTGGGGATCAATGCCGAACAACAGCAAAAGCTGTTTGGCCATTTGCTCAAGGCTTTTACGTTTGGCGCACCGCCACACGGCGGCATCGCACTCGGAGTCGATCGCTTGGTGATGTTGATCACCAGGACGACAAACATCAGGGATGTTATCGCATTCCCGAAGAACAGTCGCGGCTTCGATCTCCTGATGGATTCACCCAGCGAAGTTCCGGAAGAAAAACTCCGGGAACTACATATCCAGAATCACAAAAGATAAGCTCGAAAATATCACGTCGAGAAGTCTAGGATAGGCAGATATCAGTCTCGGAGTTATTCATCGCCGAGCAAAGCTGCCCAATGCAGCCCGGTTTCGCTACGATCCTGCCGGTTTCTTATCGGCACTATTCTCTGGCTCGGCCTTTGGACCGGGAGGAGTATTTCCCGCATTTTTCTTAATGCCCAGCAGTTCTACCTGAAATACCAGTGTTGAACCCGGAGCTATGTCGTCACCGTAGCCCTCATCGCCGTACGCGAGATCAGAAGGAACATAGAGTTCCCATTTCGAGCCGACCGGCATCATTTTCAAAGCCTCTGCCCAACCCTTGATCACACCGTTGACCGGGAAACTGAACGAGCTCCCGTGCTTCGCGGAACTGTCGAATTCTTTGCCATCGATGGTTGTGCCCCGATAATTAGTTTCGACCACATCCGAATCCTTCGGTTTTTCCCCTGAACCCTCTTTGATCACCTTGTATTGAAGCCCGGTGGGAGTCGTTTTCACGTCGGCCTTCTTACCGTTGTCGGCCAAAAACTTTTTGCCGTCGGCCTTATTTTTCTCTGCGACAGCCTTCACTTGTTCCTGCTTTTTGGCCATCGCCTCCTGCTGCTTCTGCATCATCTTCTGTTGGAACGCCTGGAGGGTCTCTTGCAATTGTTGGTCGCTCATGGCCATTGGTTTGTTGCCCAGTACGTCCGCAATCCCTTGCGACAGTGCCGTTTCGTTCAGGTCGAGCTGGAACTTTTGCAGCGTTCGTCCGATATCGACGCCCAAACTGTAGCTGATCTTGTCCTTGTCTTCTTTGAAAGTGGTAGTCGGGGAGGGGCTCTCACCGGGGGAAGCACTCGGTTTGGCGTCCACGGCGCGAGAAGTAATTGCCGAACACATCAACAGAGCCACGAGAGTAATTCGAATCCGTTTCATGGTGGTGGCGTGCAGCCTCAACGCAAAGGCAACAGGCTGCAACCCATTT